>JAZRZE010000001.1:0-6988 GCA_045601125.1 Elusimicrobiaceae bacterium
AAAATATGCATTTGAAGAATTAGAACTTAATCGCGTGTATTTTTTTACAGAAACGGAAAATATAATTGTCCAAAAAATGTTTGAACGGATTGGTTTTAAACAAGAAGGACTTTTAGAAGAAGATATTTTGTCGCATGGCAAATTGGTTAGTCGCTATGTCTATGCATTATTAAAAAAAGATTGGCAAGTACATGTATAATATACTGATTCAAAATTTAGGAGAGTTTAACGGCAATTGTCTCTATATGAAAAGAGAAGATTTGTTGCCCTATTCGTTTGGTGGGAATAAAGCCCGCAAAGCCGTTTTGTTTTTTGAAGAAATTGAAAAAGGCGGATATGATACGGTTGTGACCTATGGCTCGGGCAGTTCTAATCATGCACGGGTTATTGCCAACAAATGCAGTCAACGCGGATTAGAGTGCTTTATCATTACTCCGCAAGAAACAGAGCAAAACACTTTTAATAGGCGTTTGACACAATTTTTCGGAGCCAATATTATTTCCGTACCGGTAAGCAAAGTGCATAACACTATTGAAGAACAATTAGAAAAACTGCGCAAGCAGGGCAAAAAGCCTTATTTTATAGAAGGGGGCGGACACGGTAATTTGGGAACAGAGGCCTATACCCTTTGTTATCAAGAAATTAAAGAATATGAAAAACAGCAGCATGTTCACTTTGATTATATTTTCTTCGCTTCTGGAACGGGTACTACGCAAGCCGGTTTGGTATGTGGACAACTGCTTGCCAAGGATGAACGAAAAATTATCGGCATAAGTATTGCCCGTAAAAAGCCCTATGGAAGGAATATTATTTTATCAAGTATCCGTTCTTATTTAGGCAATAAATATACCGAAGAACAAATACAGGCAAATACTCTTTTTATAGATGATTATACAGGGGAAGGATATGGAAAAACTTGCCCTAAATTGACGCAAATAATAAAAGATGTTCTTAAAGATTATGGTATTGCTTTAGATCCTATCTATACGGCTAAGGCCTTTATGGGTATGAAGGAATATATTGAGGCAAAACAAATAAAAGAAAAGAATATTTTATTTATTCATACAGGAGGAACACCTCTGTTTTTTGATTTTTTACAGGAAAAACTATGAATATATTGATTTTAAGCGCAGGGACACGTAATAAAATTGTCCAATATTTCAAACAAACATTGCAGGGTAAGGGCAAAATAATTGCTACCGATTGTAGTCCCGTAGCGCCGGCAATTTACGATGCTGACAAATATTATATCGTTCCCAGAATGACCGCGCCTAACTACTTAAGTGTTATACTGGATATTTGCCGCAAAGAAAAAATAGCCGGAGTGCTTAGTTTAATAGATCCGGAATTAAGTTTACTTGCCGAACATGAAGAAGAATTTAAGGCGGCGGGAACTACCGTTATAGGCAGTTCCTATAATTTATGCGAAATTTCTTTAGATAAATATCAAATGTATCAATGGCTTAATAAGCATCACTATTTATGTGCGCGCTCTTGGATGGATGTAAATGCTTTTGAACAGGAAATTGCTAAAGGTAAAGTATCTTTTCCTGTTTTTGTAAAACCGGCAAGAGGTTCTGCAAGTATAAGTATTTCTAAGGTTTATGATAAAGAAACCGTAGATTTATTGTTTGCCCATGAAGAAGGTCTTATGGTGCAGGAATTTTTGAACGGGCAGGAAATCGGTGCAGATGTTTATATAGATTTAATTTCCGGTGAAGTTGTTTCCGTTTTTACCAAGAAAAAAATCAAAATGCGTGCCGGAGAAACAGATAAAGCCGTCAGTTTTAAAGACCCTGCCTTGTTTACCCTTATTGAAAAATTTGTTAAAGAAGCCGGCTATCGCGGGCAAATAGATATTGACATTTTTGATATCGGCGGTAAATATTATATTTCGGAAGTAAATCCGCGTTTTGGCGGGGGATATCCGCACGCTTATGAATGCGGATGCAACCATATGCAATTAATTTTAAATAATTTACAAGGTCACTCAAACAAGCCTCAAATCGGTCAATATGAAGAGGGTATTTATATGATGAAATATAATGAGGTTTGTATTAAAAAAGGTATTGAAAACTTATGAAATTGCTGTATGTTAAAACGGTAATGAATAAAAAGATTGGCAGTTTTGAACGTTCTGCGCTTATGGCGGTCTCTCAGTTAGGGTTTGATATTACTGTCGCTTGTAATGTTTCTGCCGAAAATGCCCCTTTTTTAAAAAAAGATTTAGAACAATATCATATAAAACTGGCAAAAATTTCCTTTATTCGCAGCCCGTTTAGTTTTAAAAATATCAAAGCATACAAACAACTTTTAACTCTTATGAGGGAAAATCATTATGATATTGTTCATTGTAATACCCCTATGGGCGGCGTTATAGGGCGTTTGGCAGCGCATAAAGCAAAAATTCCTTATATTATTTATCAGGTGCACGGCTTTCATTTCTATGAGGGAGCACCGATAGTTAATTGGCTGTGTTATTATCCTGTGGAGCGTTTTTTAGCCCGTTATACGGATTTGCTTATCACCATTAACAAAGAAGATTATAAGGCCGCTAAAAAGTTTTCTGCTAAAAAAGTGGAAATGGTAAATGGAGTTGGGGTTGATTTTTCCCGCTTTACTCACTCTGCCGATAAAAATCCCTCTTTACGCAAAAAAATGGATATCCCGCAAGATGCCGTTGTTCTTTTATCGGTAGGGGAATTAAATAAAAATAAAAATCATAAAGTTGTATTTGATACTTTAACTATACTAAATAATCCAAAACTTTATTATGTCATTTGCGGTAATGGCCCGCTAGTTGGAAAACTTACTGATTTTATCAAACATGCCGGACTTGAAAAAAATGTTATTTTGGCAGGTTATCAAGCCAATATAGTTGATTTTTATCACATGGCAGATATTTTTATTAGTCCGTCTTTAAGGGAAGGGCTACCCGGCGTAACAATGGAGGCTATTGCGTGTAAATTACCCGTTTTGGCTTCGCGTATTCGCGGCAATGTGGATTTGTTGCCTAATAGTAAATTATTGTTTAATCCCAAAAATCCTAAAGAAATTGCAAAATGTATTAAAAATGTGCTTGCTGAATATCCGGCAGAGGAAATTGAGCAAAATTTTAAAAATTTAGAAAAATTTTCATTTACAAAAGTTGTAAACGATATGAAAACAATTTATAATCAATTTATAAACAAAAAGGAAAACAGGCGGAATAAATGATGAGAATTTTACATATTTTAAGTTCAAGAACTTTTTCCGGAGCGGAAAATGTCGTCTGTCAGATAACTAATATGTTCAAAGGGGAAAAAGATTTTGATATGGCTTACTGCAGCCCGAACGGTCCTATAAAGGAAGCATTGGAAAGCAGAAAGGTTAATTTTATACCGTTATCTGATCTGAAAATTTCAGAAATTAAACGGGCTATTAAACTCTATAAACCAGATGTTATACATGCCCACGATATGAGGGCAAGTTTTATGGCGGCTATGGCTTGCGGGTCTATTCCTTTAGTTTCTCATATTCATAATAATGCTTTTAACTCTAGAAGAATTTCCCTAAAATCCATAGCATATTATTTTGCTGCTAAGAAAGCAAAAAAAATAATTTGGGTATCTAAAAGTTCTTATGAAGGGTATGCTTTTCATAAGAGTTTTAAGGATAAAAGTTCTATTCTTTATAATGTTATTGACCAAAAAGAATTATTTGAACGGGTAAAGCAAGATTCTAAACATTATGATTATGATGTCGTCTATGTGGGAAGACTTACCTATCAGAAAAATCCTCAAAGATTATTACATGTGCTTAGACTGGCTTGTGAAAAAAAGCCGGATCTAAAAGCCGCTATTATCGGGGCAGGGGAAATGTTTGAAGAAATTAAAAATTTATGTGAAGAATTAAAATTATCCGATAATGTATCTCTTTTAGGTTTTCAAAAGAATCCCTTAAAAATGTTAAAAGATTCAAAGGTTATGATTATGACTTCCCGTTGGGAAGGAACGCCTATGGTTGCGCTTGAGGCAATTGCACTGGGTATTCCCATCATCAGCACCCCTGCCGACGGAATAAACGAATTGATTTGCCAAGGGGAAAACGGGTATTTGACAGAAGATAATGAAAAATTAGCACAATATACAGTTGATTTAATATCCGACGGACAGTTGCATAAGAAAATGGTTGAAAAGCAATTAGCTTATTGCGCCCAAATTAATAATACCGAAAAATATAAAACGGTGTTAAGGAAAATATATCAAAATTGCGTAAATTGATTAAAGAGAAAGTGAAATGAAAACAGTTATTTTTTATATTAATACTATCAGCGGTGGCGGAGCCGAACGGGTTATTATTCAAGTCGCTCACCATTTTGCAAATAATGGTTTTCGCGCTATTTTATTAACTTCCTTTGTTGATAAAAAAGAATATCCTCTTCCAAGTAATGTGGAGCGTATCTCTATAGAACAAAGGCAGATAAAGCAATCTCTTTTTAAACGCAACTGGAGTCGTATTAAATTTTTAAGGCAATTATGTAAAAAGGAAAAACCTATTGCTGTTATTTCGTTTATGAAAGAGCCGAATTTTCGTGCTTTATGCGCGACTTTCGGTTTACCGGTAAAATGTTTTGTTTCCGTGCGTAATGACCCTAAAAGAGAATATGCCGGTATTATAGGCCACATTGTCGGTAAGTTTTTATTTAGACTTGCAGACGGGATAATTTTTCAAACGGCGGATTCAAAAGCGTGGTTTCCTAAAGTTATTCAGAAAAAGTCGGCCATAATTTTTAATCCGGTAAAAGAGAGTTTTTATCAGACAAAACGCGCGGAGTCGGTGCAAAATATTATAACTTGCGGGCGCTTGAGCGCACAAAAAAATCATACTTTGCTTATTAGGGCTTATGCCAAAATTGCCGCTAAATATCCTAAAGATAATTTGCTCATTTACGGTAAGGGCGATTTGGAACAGAAACTACAAAAGTTAATTGAAAAATTAAATTTACAAAACAGAGTTTTTTTAATGGGACAAAGTGATAAAGTGGAAGAAGTTTTATCTAAAGCAAAAATTTTTGTGCTTTCGTCAGATTTTGAAGGTATGCCTAATGCTCTTATGGAGGCTATGGCAGTAGGTTTACCCTGCATTTCAACCGATTGCCCTTGCGGAGGGCCTAAGGAGTTAATTAAAGAAGGTAAAAACGGCTTGTTGGTGCCTTGTAAAGACGAAGAAAAATTGTCTTTGGCTATGGAAAAACTGCTTTCTAAACCCGAGCAAACAAAAAAAATGGGCGAAAATGCCCGTAAAACAGCGCAGAAGTTTACTTCACCTGTTATCTTTAAACAATGGAAGGAATATTTTGATAGTATTACTATAAATACTAACAACGATAAATAAGGGAATTTGCTATATGTTACAAAGAGCAGTAAGTAAATATTTAATGATTTTTATGACCGGCTTAACGGGCTTGCTTTTTGTGCGCGATGTTATGGACTTTTATTATAGTAAATATTTATTGCTGGGATACGTTCTTTTGTTTGCGGTGTTTGCAAAACCTAAAATTTTGGCACCGATGCTTTGTTTTGTCTTTCCTTTAGCATGGGGATTACCGGGGACATATATATTTCTTGCCTGTATTTTTTTATATTGGATAAAAAGGCGCAAAATACCTATTCCTGCTTTTCTTTTAATTTCTTCTTATCTGTTACTTGAGATTATTGCTGCTTTCTGGTATCAGGAATGGAAATATACTGATATTGTTAAATATATTTCCACTTTATCTCTTTTTTTTACTTTTCTATATGATGAAGAAATTGATAAAGAACAATGTGTTAAGGCTTATTATGTAGGGTCTTTGGTTTTGTGTTCTATTGTTTTGATTTCTACTATACAAAATGCTCCTTCAAACTGGTTGAGTTTGTTTTCACGGGGCTTTTTTAGATTCGGTATGAGATATGCTGAGGAAAAGGGAAGAATAGCCCTATCTTTGAACGCTAATGCTTTGGCTTATTATAGTTTAATAGGTTTTACTCTTGCTATAAATTTTATTACCGGCAATAAAGGTAAAAAGATATTATTTCATATAGGGGCTTGCCTCTTATTTGTTATGACGGGTCTGCTTAGTGTTACAATGTCTTTTGTATTAGTTATGAGTATTTGTGTTTTGCTCTTTATTTTAAGCCGGCTTCAAAAAATAACTACGATTTTTTATTCCTTATTGACAACTTTAGGTATATCCCTGATAATTGCCTATATTATATTTAAAATGCCTAATATTTTAACGGCCTTTTCAAGCCGTTTTAACTCTACGGATATTGCAACTGCTAATTATCGTACTACCCTGTTTATGCTTTATAATGAGGCCTTTTTTAATAATTTGCGTTTTATCTTAATGGGAACGGGGGTTACCCAATATCAAAACGTTCTTAATATCACTTATGCAACCCATAATATGATACAGCAAATTTTGGTTTGTTACGGCATATTTTTCGGTATGTTATTTTTTACTGCGATATTATATCCCTTAAAAACAATTATAAAAAACAGAAAAACAACTATCATAAAATGGATACCCGTAATTTCGGTATTATTATTTGCCCAGGCTATTCAATTTATTACACCGGAAGAACTTATGTTGCCTTATATAATTACCGTTTATGTTTTGGCAACGGCACCGCTTAAAAAAGAAGAACAGGAGAACCAATCTTTATGAAACAAAAAATAAAACTTGTTCACTTTATTCACGGTTTAAGTATGGGCGGTGCGGAAACTTCGGTTAAAGAATATGCTCTTGGTTTAGATAAAAATAAATTTGACCTTACAGTTTTATGCCTTAGCCGTTTGAATTCTCCTTATGAAAAAATGCTTGAAGAACAAGGTATAAAAATTATTTATATAAGCGATTTTCTGCCTTTTTATAAAAGAAAAAATATTGTTTTTAGGGCCGTTAACACATTGCAAAGATATTATTTCGTTCGTAAAATTTTGCGCCGTTTACAACCGGATATCG
>JAZRZE010000002.1:0-4707 GCA_045601125.1 Elusimicrobiaceae bacterium
TTTTGTATCAACAGTAGGAATAGATGAGGCCGCAATAAAGAAATATATAGAAGAGCAGAGAAAAGAAGAGGAAGAGCAAACAGCGACGCTGTTTGAGCTTTGACAAAAAGCCACGGGCGGAAGCCCGTGGTTCTTTACTATCGTCTTGTTAAACTATTTTAAGGCCTTTGAGTTAAAGGGGTAAGGATAATAATCTTTTAACTTTTTACAAACAATGCGTTTTGCTTTTTTACCTGATAAATCCGCCGTACAAACAGGCATATCTTGTGAGCCAAACTCCGCCATCACTTGCCTACAAGCGCCACAAGGGGTACTTAAAGGGCCAAGTCCTTTTTGCTTAAAAACAATAACAATTGCTTTTATAGATTTTTCCCCTGCCGCAATAGCAGAAAAAATAGCACATCTTTCCGCGCAAATCGTTACCCCATAGGAAGCATTTTCAATATTAGTGCCCTGATACATTTTACCGCTTTCACCAAGCACGGCTGCTCCCACTTTGAATTTTGAATAAGGTGAGTAAGAATTTTCCATACCTTGTCGTGCTTTTTCAATAAGATTATCTAAGAGCTCTTTTGATAATTTCATAATACCCTCCCGTCTGAAAATAAGATACAAATAAATTAAACTTTTGTCAAGAGGTATAAATTAATATAAAGTCTTTTCAATGGTATATCTAGGGCGGCGTTTTGTTTCAAGGTATGTTTTGCCGATATATTCCCCTATAATGCCGATAGCAAAAAGTTGTAAGCCTCCAAGTAACCAAATAGAACAAATTAAACTTGCATAACCTGGGAAAGCCCTATTACTAAAAAGTTTTGTTAAGAAGAAATAAGCAAAAATAATTGAGCTAAATAAGGCAATAGTTATACCCAAAATACTTATAATACGGATGGGAACAACACTAAAAGAAGTTATCGCTTGCCAGGCCAGAGAGGTTAATTTGAAAAGAGGATATTTTGTTTGTCCTGCAATGCGAGGTGTTCTGTTATAATAGACATACCCTTTGTTAAAACCAATATCTGCAACTATGGCTCTTAAAAACAAATTAACTTCTTTATAATTCTCGAGAACTTTAAGCGGTTCTTTTGCTATTAAACGGTAATCGGCATGATTTGGAACAATATTAATCTTAAGTATTTGCATTAATTTGTAGAAGGTCAAAGCCGGAATTTTTTTGAATAAAGAATCTTTAGAACGGTCTTTTCTACAGCCGAAGACAACTTGTGCGCCGTTTTTATATTCTTTAATAAAATCTTCCACGGCATCAATATTATCTTGTAAATCTGCATCTAAAGAAATAGTAAAATCGCAAAAATCTTTTGCCCAAACTAAACCTGCGTATAAGGCACACTCATGGCCTACGTTTTTTGCAAGTTTTAATCCGACAAAAGTAGAATTGTCTTTATGTAAATTTTCTATAATTTGCCAAGTTTTATCTTTTGAGCCGTCATCAATAAACAAAACTTTACTTTGCTCGGAAATTTCTTTTTGTTTAATAAGTTTTTTTATATTGTCTAAAAAAATGGGTGCACTTTTTGGCAAGGCATCTTCTTCGTTATAACAAGGGACTATAAAATAACAAACGGGAATCATATTTATTTTACTCCTTTTGAAGAAAACTCTTCTATATAATGGATATCTCCGCCGTCTTTAGATTCTTGGCAAAAGATATTCTTATGCGGTGGCTTAATTGCCAGTAGAAAACTTTCCACAGAGGGAAAGAAATTTATATGCAACTCAAAAGTATATTTGTGACTTCTTTGTTTTGGAACAATTATAATTAGGCGTTTTTTTGTGATACGTCTTAATTCCTTCATACAAGTAGGAATATCTAAAACATGTTCTAAACAATGGGCACAAATTACGGTATCAAAAGATTTATCCGGGAAAGGTGTCTTTTCCAACTTAGAATTTACAAATTTTATTTGAGGATATTTCTTTATCAGTTTTGGCGAAATTATGAAATCCGCACCGGTAACTTCTTTTGTCTTATCTTGTGCGATTTTTGCGGTTAAAAAGGCTTTTCCGCAAGGAATATCCAAAATAGTTTTTCCTTTTAATTCCTTCATTATAAAATCAAAACTGCAAGTCGAAAGGTCGGTCTGTCTTTCAATTTTACAATCAACGATTTTTTTATAAGTATTTAGATATTCTTCTTCGGAGATAAAAGGAGCTTTATTTTTGAAGTCTAAAATAAGATTCGTGTTTTTTCTGTATAGAATCCAAACCAAAGGCTTCATAAACCACCTTTGGTCTAATAAAATAGGAGGCATTAATTGGTCTAGAACAAAATGTATTTTATTAGTTAAGTTTCTGCTTAATTTCATTGGCTTTTACCTATTAATACCCAGTTTATTTCTTAAATTGCATTGAATAAAGCGAAGCATAAGCCCCGTTTTGTTTTAATAATTCATCGTGTTTGCCGCTTTCAATAATTTTACCGTCGTTGATAACCACAATTTTATCGGCATTTTGTATGGTGCTTAAACGGTGGGCTATAACGATAACGGTGCGGTTTTTCATTAAATTATCAAGGGCTTCTTGTACCACTTTTTCCGATTTGGTATCAAGAGCGCTGGTGGCTTCGTCTAAAATAACAATCGGGGCATTTTTAACAAAGGCTCTTGCAATAGCAAGGCGTTGTTTTTGTCCGCCGGAAAGCAAGATACCTCTTTCTCCTATTTGTGTGTTAAGACCTTCCGCAAGATCTTTCACAAAATCGTATAAGCAAGCATTTTTAAGAGCATTCCAAATAGCTTCGTCGTCAATATCAGGATTGCCGAGTAAGATATTTTCTTTTATAGTGCCGGAGAATAAGAAATTATCCTGAAACACCATAGCAATTTGTTTTCTTAAAGAGCTTTGGGAAAAATCTCTGATATCCGTGCCGTCAATTTTAATGGAACCCTGTTGTATATCATATAAACGCGGAATCAAAGAAGAAATAGTTGTTTTTCCCCCGCCGGAATTACCCACAAGGGCGCAAGTTTGCCCACGCGGAATTTCCAAATTTATATTCTCTAAAATCATTTTGTTTGCATTATAGCCAAAGTAAACCTTTTCAAAAGTTATACCTTTGCGGACTTCTGTTAATTCTTTGGTTTCTTGTTTGTCTTTTAAGGACGGTTGTAATTCTAAAATTTCAAAAATACGATCAATAGCCAAGAAGGAATTTTGAATAGACACATAGTTGTTACCGACTGATTTTAAAGGCGTGTAAAGCATCATCAAAGCAGCAATAAAAGCAACGAAGTTACCGCTTGTAATCTTGCCGCTTAAGATTAAATAACTACCACAACCGATAACCAAAGCAACCCCTATAGACATTATAACGTGCATCACTGGTGAAAGCCAGTTTGTTCCTTTTACCATTTTCATAGCGAGATTAAAAGACATATCCGTGACTTCGTGGAAGCGTCTTTTAAAAGTTTCTTCTAAGGTAAAAGAACGAATAGTGCGGTTGCCGGCAAAAGTTTCATTGTAAATAGTTACAATGTAGGAAAGATTTCCGACTGTTTTATGTATAATTTCCTTCATTCTTTTACGGACAACTTGCATAGGATAAACAAATATAGCTAAAACTAAAACAGCAATTAAGGCCAGCTGCCAAGAGTTATACAAAAGCACGCACACAAGAGATATAGAAGAACAAGTTTTTGATATAAACTGTTTTAAATTGTTTACAAGACCGTTAGAAGCGGTTTCTGCATCGTTAGAATAGCGGAACAAAATTTCACCGGAATTATGACTGTCAAAATAAGAAGTATCCATAGATAGCAATTTTTCATAAAGTTTGCGTTTTACGCCGATAGTAATTTTTTGTGCTACCCAAGTGTTCATATAGTTAGAAGCGTAAATTAAAGCCCCTTGTACAACAGTAAAAGCCACAATCAAAAAAGGTATTAAAGCGGAAAAGTGCGGTTGCTTATCTACCATAACTTTATCCATAAAGGGTTTTAAGAACATGGCTATAACGCCGTCAAGAGCACCGACGGGAATAGTCAACAAAACGCCTAATACAGCCCTACCCCAATAGGGTTTTACATAGGGCCACATACGACGGCAATTCATTATTAAAGTATTTGCTGTTATGACCTGTTTGGCCTTTTCTTTTATTTTATGTCTGATTTTTTTTCTTTTATTCATAACTTAATCTTTATTGTTTGAGAATAAAATATCATATATTTATATTATACCACATATAGAACAAATGAGGCAAAAAATATCGTCAAAGATATACTTGATAGTTCAAGGGTATTTTTATGAATTTTTATACTTTTTATCTACTAATATATTTTGTATAATAAAATTATAACTCCTAAAGCAGTATTTTAGGCTTTAATTTGTTTAATAGGAAAGTTTAAGTATGAAAGGTATAATTTTAGCCGGCGGAACCGACAGTCGCCTTTATCCCGCAACACTTGGCGTATCAAAACAACTTATTCCTGTGAAACTTATAATATCGGCGGCAGAAATGAAAGAAATAATTTAGAAATTGTTGACAGAATTTCTTCTTTGTTAGATGAATTAAAACCGGCTGCAGACGGCCAAAGTTATAAACGCCTTATAACTTTTGTTAAAGACAGAGCCGGCCACGATAGAAGATATGCTATTGACGCAACTAAGATTGAAACGGAACTTGGTTGGAAAGCAGAGGAAAATTTTGAAACAGGTATTTTAAAAACCATTAAGTGGTATTTGGATCAA
>JAZRZE010000003.1:0-5497 GCA_045601125.1 Elusimicrobiaceae bacterium
ATACGCTATAAAAATATTGGTAAAAACGATATAATTTGTATTTTATTAATTTTATTTATAAGTTTATTAAAAACGCTTTTGAGGCCTAAATAAGTTAACATAATAAAAATTATCACAAGTAGGCAATATCAAAAAAGGGGCTGCCTTAAAACTATGGGGGCAGGACATTTCTTCCGGTTTCTTTGTTAACAATTTTAAAAAGCCGTTTTTTAGATGTTTTTGTATTATTGTAGATTAAAAAATATGCTACAACTATTTAAGATTATAAAAAATGGGGAAAATCAAAAAATAAAGAATTGGGCTGTTTTTTATAATTTTTAAATATCTTTTGTGGCTATTTTTGGCTTATTGGAAAGGTTAATTTTGGCAAACTTGGGATTATCATAATCCTAAAAAGAGGAGTTCTTTTTTAGAGAATTCCCCCACCCCCTCAAACAAGAATACAGCTTGACAGAAGCGTTTTTTTATTCGTATAGTATAAATAAGGACTTATTTCCTATGAAGTTAGTCTGTAGAGTTAACCCGGGAAGAGTCCTCCTTAAGACTATGATGCTGGTCAGGCTGGACAGCCCTGTCTTAAGGTAATAAAAAAACCTATGGCGCCGGTCTGTCCAGACGGAACGGGGTTAAAAAAGAGGCCGCTGGCTTGCAAAGCGCTTAAATGCGTGGCAGCAGAGGTCTTTTTTTATAGCTTAAATTAGCACTTTATCCCCCCCAAAAAAAATTCCCAATAAAAAACCCCCTTCCGAATACGAAAGGGGGTCAAATTTAAGTTGAAACTTAAAACAAATTAACCTCTGTTTTGTTCAACTAATTTTTTGTTGGCTACGATTTTAAGTTCAACGCGTCTATTTTTTGCTCTACCTTCTGCTGTAGAGTTATCAGCAATAGGTGCGTTTTGACCATAACCGACATAGGAAAGACCGCTGGTCTTTAAACCGTTTGCTAAAATGAAATCATAAACGGCTTTTGCTCTTGCTACGGAAAGTTGTTGATTGTATTCGGCTGTACCGGTAGAATCGGTGTGGCCTTGAACTTCAATAATATTTTCCGGATATTTCTTGAGAACACGGTTTAAATCAATCAAAGTTTTTTGGGCTGCTGCAGAAAGATCTGCTTTGCCGGTTTCAAACAAGATTTCGTTCTTAAGAGTAACTACGATACCGTTTTCGGTTTTTTGAACATCGGCAATAGCGGCAAGTTCTTTTGCTTGCTTATCATAGTAATTACCGATTAAACCGCCGGTTGCACCGCCTGCTAAAGCACCGACTAAAGCACCGGTTTCGGCTTTACCGCCGGTGTTATGGGCGATAACTGCACCGCCGATTGCACCGATTGCTGCACCTGCACCTGCGCCGATGGCTGTTCTTTTGCCAGGGGTTGTGCAAGCGGATAAAACTACTGCTGCTGCTACTGCAAATAATAATGTCTTTTTCATTTTATCTTATACCTCATTATTAATATTAAGATACTTATATTCTATAAAATTTTGTGGACAATAGTGCTAATATTCCTGTAAAAGTTTTTCTGCCCAGGTATAGGCTTTGGCTTGGCCGGCCGCGCTGATACGGTAGAGGCGGTTTCTTTTACTGCCTTCGTAAGATAAGAATCCTTCCCTTATTTCCCCCTCAAGCAGACGGTCAAGGCGTTGGCCTTCTTTAAGATAGCCGGAAAGTTTCAAAGATTTTGCAAGAGTAAGCGCGCTTAAAGTATCTTGCGTGCTAAGGGTTTTGTTTGCACCGAGAATGATAAGCGCGGCTATTTGCGGTTTTATAAGTTTGCTTTTACGGCGTAAAATAATGTTTTCCCCGTCGGAATAGGCGACTTTGTCCCAAACTTCGCCCGAAGGAGTTTTTAACATATCGTTTTGCGGGGCTATCTTTTCATTAGACCAATTTTCCTGTCTGCGCAGATATGAAGGCCTTAAAGATAGTTTTGTCTGTGTTTCTGTTTGATTTTCTGTTTTATAATTATTTGTTATATTTCCGGTTAAAGTTTTGGCGCCTTTTACCAAATTTAAAAAGGCCTCTTTTTGGCTGGAAATGAAAGATAAATCGCCCTGGGCTTCAAATTCTTCACCCGTTTTTAACTTAAAACGAAGTTTAAGATTTTCGTTTTCTTGTGGCATTTTTTAAACTCCTTTCAAATGTTTTTTACTGTTTTGTTAACCGGTTATGCACCGCTTAAGACATATAATAGCAATAAATTTTTCTTATGTCAATATATGTCAATTTTATGTCTTTTTATGTCAAACGGTGTGGATATATGGCTTTTTCAGACGGTAAATTTTTGAAAATTTTCAGGTTTTTCTGCTGCTTTTATAAAAAAACGCTTACTTTTTTGCCAAAAACAAAACTAAAAATCCCCCCTAATTTTTTTACCCGCAAAAAAGAAAAAATAAAGTTGTGGCTTAAAAAATAAGCCACTTTTGTCCGCAAAAAATGTACCTAATTTTTTAAAATAATTTTGGTTAAAAAAATGTTCCAGCAAAACTAAAAAAATAAAAATCTTAAAAAATATAAAAAATCAAAAAAATCGGATATTTTATCCCCCCTCCAACAAAAAAATTGCAAAAAACACTAAAATTTGTATAATCTTAAAAAAGGAGGATTTTATGAAAAAATATAATACCTATATATATAAAGCAGTTTTTTCGGTTTTGGCTTGTTTTTGTTTTAGTGTTGTTTTCGCAACAGAACAAGAAGCAAAAATCATCACTTTAAAAGCACCGCAACTTGATTTGGGTTTATCGGTAATGCAAGCCCTAAGCCAAAGAAAAAGTGTCCGAGAATATTCCGATAAAGAAATTGATTTGCAAACCCTTTCCAATTTACTTTGGGCGGCAAACGGCGTCAATCGCTCCGACGGCAAAAGAACCGCCCCCAGCGCTATGAACAGGCAGGAAATTGAAATTTACGTCTGTCAAAAAGACGGTGCTTATCATTATCAGGCGGCCCAACATATCTTAGAGCAGGTTTCCACCGAAGATTGCCGTCTTAGAAATGCACCCATAACATTAATTCTCGTCAGTGATACAACAAAAGGTCCGCATATTCCCGGTGTAAAAGATTGGGGTCTTATTGACGGCGGAATAGTTTCGCAGAATATTTCTTTATTTGCAAGCGGTATGGGGCTTGCTACTGTTCCGCAAGGTACAATGCCGAGGGAAAAATTTACAAAAATCCTAAAACTCAAAAAAGGTTTTAATTTAGTTTTGAATCACCCTATCGGTTATCCTAAGGAAGAACAAGAACTTCCCTCAGCGACTGAAACTAAATGACTAAAACACTAATTTTATCTTGTTGTGCGCCGTGCAGCGCGGGCGTGGTGGAATATTTGGCTAAAACAAAAAAATCTGCCTGTGTTCTTTTTTATAATCCAAACATTGACACGGCGCCAGAACACGCCCTGCGCCTAAAGGAACAAAAACGCCTTTGTGATTATTTTAATATACCTCTTATATCTTTGCCATACGAGCCGCAACTTTGGCTTGAGCAAACAAAAGATTTTTCCGCCGAGCCGGAGCGAGGCAAAAGATGTTCTATATGCTTTAGTCTACGTCTTAAAAAAGCGGCCGAGTATGCAAAAGAAAACGGCTTTGACTGTTTTACATCCGTGTTAGGGGTTTCGCGCTACAAGAATCTGGACCAAGTTAATGCCTGCGCAGAGGCAGTTTCAAAACAAATCGGAATACCTTATGATTTTACCAATTGGCGCAAAGGTGGGCTTGAAGCACGTCGCACCACACTAATAAAAGACCTTAATTTATATTCCCAAAAGTATTGCGGGTGCATATTTTCAAAATAAAATTTTAGGTCCTAAATTTCCCTCTCTAAAAATATCTCTAAAAGGCCCTTGAAAAATCACTAAATGTAGTGTATACTATTTATATACTTGGACAAGTAGGATTTTTTAAAAAATTTGCGATTATTTTTTTGTGCATAATTATTTAAGAAATTTAGTTGTAAAGGGAGAAAAAATATGTTTAGAAAATATAAGAATAAAAAGGCCTTTACTTTAGTCGAGTTTATGACGGCGGCCTTAATTATTGCAGTACTAGCTGCAATAGCAACGCCGATATTCAGAAAAGCGATATTAAAGGCCCGTGCTGCGGAAGCAATCAACTTGTTGACGCAAGTGCGCACAAAGCAATATCAAAATTACGCCAGAAACAAAGCCTACTTTGGGGATTTTGGAAATATGGCAGGTAAGTTGACAAATTCAGAAGAAATACAAGATGTCAATAGTTCCTCAAGAATGAGAATTGGGGATTATGAAATAGAACTTGTCGGCGATAGTGATTGTGCTATAGCTTATTATAAACCAAACGGTGCGACGGAAGCGCAGTTTAGTTTTTCAATTTCCTATTTAAAGAACGGGTTAGGTTGTGATGGGCCGATATGTAAAGGTTTTGGGGATGTAATCGGCGGAGTAGATGATGTTTGTGCCGGTTTGGAACAGGCCGATTATACTTGTGATAACAATTTTGATCCTACAAGTTGTAGTTTTCCAAAAGTTATCGGAGTAGACGGTTGCAGTTGCGTATGTTCCGATTCAAGAAGGTCGGAATGTCAAGCTACAGAAGGTGCAACATGGAATGAAGAAAGTTGCGAATGTGAAATACCAAGTTGTATACAACCGGCAAATCCGGATCCTAACAATGATTCTTATTGGTGGGATGAAGAAGGTTGCACCTGGCGTTGCGCTTTAACCTTAAATGCTTGCGGAGAAAGAGAATCATATAGCGAAGGAAACTGTTCTTGCGTATGTACCTACGGCAGAGATTCAAACGGACACTGCGCTTGCCCCAATGATCAAATATGGGATGGCCAAACCTGCGTCGGTTGTGAATATAATTTCTACACAGTTTCCGATGATATCAATGCTTGCTGCACGGATGATAAGCCGATATTCAACGGTATAGAATGTGTGGCCTGCCCTGCAAAATCACATTGGAATCCTGAAACAAGACTATGTGAATGTGCAAACGTAGTAAACGGTGTTTGCGAATGTCCTACTGAAACACCGATGTGGAGCGGTACGGAATGTATTGCGTGTGCTTATCAATTTTATACACCGGTAGGAGATATCGGTGTTTGCTGTACGGCGGCAAAACCTGTTGCAAGTGGTAATACTTGCGTTGCTTGCCCTAGTTATTCAACTTTTGATTTAACCGAAAAGAAATGCGTTTGTAATGAAGGTCACGTTCCTGCTTACGACGGGAATGGCGTTTTAACTTCCTGCGGTTGCCCTGAAGGAACAAATACAGGCTATATAGGAGGTGTAGTAGTTGGTGCATGTAAATGTCCAGCCAATACAAATACAACAAATACAGGTGGAAAAGTAGGGACAACAGATTGCAGATGTCCTGAAGGAATGAGTTGGCAAAGCGGCGGAGGCTATGACGGCGGATATTGTGTATGTGATAACGGTGAAACAAGATACGGAGCGAAAAATAAAAACTACAGCACTGGTTCCAATCCAGAGTATAATAGAT
>JAZRZE010000004.1:0-3754 GCA_045601125.1 Elusimicrobiaceae bacterium
TTCAAGGCAGTTGCAAAATCCAGAGCAACTGAAGCCTTAATGATTACCAAGAACGTCAAAGATGCTGCAGAAAGATATGCCTTGGCAAACAACGGCATTTATCCTTCTGCTTTTGCTGACCTTGATATCTCTGTCAACCAAAATACAAAAACTTATAAATATACAATGAGTGCAGCCAGCGTTGTCGCAAAACCGAAAGATGAAGTCCATGGTGTTACCATTACCTATGAATTCGGTGAAGGGGAAACATCACCGGATTGCACAGACGGAACCAATCATGATAACCTCTGCGTAAGCTTAGGTTTAGGACCAGCAGAAGAAGAAGAAGAAGAAGGAGACTAATAGTCTAACAATCTCGGTAAACCCTAAATATCAAGATGCCCCAGCGTCTTGATATACGAGAATAAATATCCCCCCGATTATATCGGGGGGATTTTTATTTTGAAAAATTATATAGATTTTGCGGTTCAAATTAAGCCAAACGGGGCGTATGGTTTTTGCGAAAAGTTATGTGGAAATTTTAATTAGCTTTTTTCTATTCAGAAAAAAGCGTTTCTTTCAAACGAGGTATACCACGCGGGGTGGCAACCCCATGTATCCGAAGTTTGAAAAAAATTAAAATTTACCAAAAATCTTCGCAAAAACTATTTTAAAAGGTTGACATAGGCGGCTGCTTCAATCCCTGCCTTTGCGCCCGAACCCGCTGCTACAACTGCTTGGCGATAAAGCGTATTTGTGCAATCGCCTGCGGCAAAAATGCCTTCAATACTCGTTTGGGTTCTTTCGTTTACAATAACTTGGCCGGCTTCATTTAGAACAATTCCGCTATCTTTTAAGAAAGAAGTTTGCGGAACAGAACCTATTGCCACAAAAACGCCTTGCACTTTTATTGTTCTTTTTTCATTTGTTTGCGGATTTTTTAAGACAACGGCCTCAAGTCCGTTTTCAGAACCTTCAAGACTATCAACAACAGCCGGAATAACCATTTCAATTTTGTGGTTTTCTTTGGCTTTAGCGATGTTTTTGGCATCGGCCCTAAAACCATCCCTTCTATGCACTAAATACACTTTGGGGCAGAAATTTGTTAAAAAGAGGGCATCTTCAAAAGCGGTATTTCCCCCGCCGACAACGCAAACTTCCTTACCTTTATAAAAAAAGCCGTCGCAAGTGGCGCATGCACTAACGCCTTTACCCTTAAAAGTATCTTCCCCCGCGATATTAAGCCAACGGGCAGCGGCCCCTGTTGCAATAATCAAAGAAAGATATTCATATTCCGCGCCGCTTTGGCAAATAACTTTTTTATTTTGGCTGTCAACTTTAGCGGCGGTTTCGCTGACAATTTCGGCGCCGAGTCTTTTGGCTTGTTTTTGCATACTGTCCATAAGTTCAAAACCGCCTACGGGATTAACAAAACCGGGATAATTTTCTATATCATTTGTCTGTAATAACTGACCGCCGGGCGCAGAACCGGCCAAAATTACTGTTTTTAAACCTGCTCTAAGCGTATATAAAGCGGCAGTTAAAGAGGCAGGGCCGCAACCTATTATTAAAATATCTGTTTTCATAATTTTTTAATCATCTCCTTAAAAAGTTCACTCGGAAAGCCGACCACATTATCTTTTGAGCCGATAACTTTTTCTATAAACATATCATTTTTATCTTGCATAGCATAAGCGCCTGCTTTATCTAAATGCTTAAAAGATAATTGGTGCAAAGTTTCTTTATCTAACTTGCGTGCTTTACATAAACTTACATCATAGCCGCAAAGTATCTGTTTTTTATTTTTGCAGACTAAAGCAAGCCCGCTGTAAACACTTTGCCAAGAGCCGTTTTCTTTATTTAATAAACGCAAGGCATCTTTTTGGTCTTTTGGTTTACCTAAAATTTCGCCTTTACAATAAACAAGCGTATCGCCTGCGATAACAAGAGCATCGGGATATAAAGCCGCCACGCTGAAGGCCTTTTTTAGAGCAAGGTCTTTAACTACGGCAAAAGGGCGTTTTTTTGATGTCGTTTCCTTAATTGCGGAACTGATAACATCAAATTTATAGCCGAGTCTTTTTAAAATATCCTGCCTTCTTGGCGAGGCGGAAGCAAGTATTATGCGCATTATAGTTTAATTGTATAGGTGCAAAGGCCGTAAGCGCAAACCATACCCAAAACACCGCTTATGCTTGCGCTGATACTTAAAGGTCTGATACCTACAGTATGCGACGCAATTAAAGTGGAAGAAAGGTCATGAGGCAAAACGTGGGTAAAAAGCCACTCAAAACCATAGCCGATTATTGCGGCTAAAATAAAAAATATGATTACTCCGATTAAAATTTTAAATGCTTTCATAGAAAATCTCCTTTTTAGTTTATACTTATAGTATAGCAAAAAGCCGTATCTTAAAGATACGGCTTTCAGCTCTTTTTAAAAAAATTTTTACGGAATAGCGTCCATTATTTTGCGCAAGGCCTGTTCATCGGGCCCGCGAATTTCAATAGTTTTTTCCTTACCTTTATTGCCTTTTACGATATTAACGAGGCTTGAATCAACATCAAAAAATTCCGCGAGAAAAACTTTTAAAATATCATTGGCTTCTGTATCAATTTTTTCCGTGCGGACTTTTACTCTTAATACGCTGCCGATTCTGCTGACGACCTCATTGTCCCCTTTGGTTGATATAGCGCGAACTTTAATTATCATTACATCCTCCTAAAAACTAGTCAAAAATAGCACTGCCTATTCTTAATAAATTACTGCCCTGCTTTAAGGCAATTTCAAAATCGCCGCTCATGCCAAGTGACAAATAATCTTGTTTCTGAAAATAGCTATCAAAAACGGCTTTTGCTTTTTTGAAGGCCGCCTCTATTTCTTCGGGCGTGCCTTGCGGGGCTATTGCCATAAGCCCTTTTAGTTCTATATTTGGGTAAAGGGTTTTAACTTGCTTAATAAAAGCGGGCACTTCTTCTATTTTTAAACCGCTTTGCGTCTGCTTATCTGTTAATTTTACTTGTAAAAGGCAAAGCGCTTTTTTATTTTGTTTCTCCGCCTGTTTATTTAAAACTTCCGCTAGGTGCAAACTGTCTAAAGAACAAATGAGGTCAAAAGTTTCCAGCACTTTTGCGGCTTTATTTGTTTGCAAGTGTCCGATAAAGAATTTTTTTACCTTAAAATTTTTTAACTGCGGACAAGAAAATTTTGTTAAAGTATCTTGTAATTGGCTTTGTCCTATTGCAAAAACCTGCCTCTCACTTAAAAGTTGCAAAATTTGTTCTTCGCTAGCATATTTTGTTACGACTAAAATATTAACTTTGGAAAAATCCCTGTTATTTTTTAGGCAAACTTCTTTAACACGGGCTAAAACTTTATCATAAGTTTGGGCTACTTTATTTTCTTCTTGCATATACCCTCGCCTTATATATATTTTACCAAAATTTGAGAAACGGGGCAAATTATATATATTTTTTAAGGCAGATACAAGCCTTTTTTATTTTTGAGAGGTTTTTAAAGTCGGTTTGATATTTTGGATAAGCCAAGTTTGTGCACTTTTTTTATCGCTTATTTTGCCTTCCACTTGGGCAAGGGTAAGTTGCTCTAAAATATCACCGACAAGCGGGCTTGGCGCTATTTTTAAAATAGCCATAACTTCTTTACCGTCAAGGAGTTTCGGCGGTAAGACGATTTTTTTCTGTTCCGTAAAATATTTTGAAATTAAGAAATTAAGCATCTGCATGTGGCGCAGAGTTTTGCCCACATTTTCTTTTTT
>JAZRZE010000005.1:0-3239 GCA_045601125.1 Elusimicrobiaceae bacterium
TCGGTATAGTTGCTAATAATTCTGATGTGTTGGGTGGAGCTTTAGATATGGACGCAAGTGATAAAGCCGCACGTTTTGTACGTTTCTTAAATGCTTTTAATATACCTATACTTACACTTGTTGATTTAGGCGGTTATTTGCCGGGGGTTGCCCAAGAACACGGCGGTATTATTAGACACGGTGCAAAACTTCTTTATGCTTACAGTGAAGCTAGCGTGCCAAAGATTACTCTTGTTTTGCGCAAGGCCTATGGCGGTGCTTATATTGCAATGAGCTCAAAGTATCTCGGCGGAGATTTTAACTTCGCTTTGCCTTCGGCCGAAATTGCCGTTATGGGGCCGCGCGGCGCAATAGAAATACTTTATTCAAAGGAAATTAAGGCCGCTCCTAAAGAAAAAGTTGAAGAATTAAAAGAAAAACTTACTAAAGAATATGCCCAAAAATTTGCTTCACCTTATCAGACGGCGGCAAGCGGTTCTATTGATGAAATTTTAGAGCCTACTTTTGCGCGCCAAAAAATTATTAGGGCGTTTAGATTGTTAAAGGATAAAAGGAAACCTCAATTCAATACAAAAAAAGGTAATATTCCGCTTTAATTATGAATTTTGAAAAGATAAAAGACTTTATTAAAACCCAAAAAATACCTGCTTATCGTTTGGCACAGATAAGGAAAGCCGTATACGAGCAGGGCATTTATTCTTGGGACAAGGCAACAAATCTTCCGCTTGATTTGCGCGAACTATTAAATAAAAACTTCAAAGTTTTAAGTGTCAAACCTGTTTTGATACAGGCCTCAAAACTTGATAAAGTTTTTAAGGCCTTGCTTGAACTTGAAGATGGCCTTCAGATAGAAACGGTTTTAATGAAACCGGGCAAAACTTGGAGTATTTGTGTTTCTTCTCAAGTGGGTTGCCCTTTGGGTTGTGCTTTTTGTGCGACGGGCAAAATGGGTTTTAAGAGAAATCTTACTACCGAAGAAATTTGCGACCAAGCCCTTTTTTGGTCTGATTTTTTAAAAGAAAAGAAACTCGGTGAGAGAGTTTCCAATGTTGTTTTTATGGGTATGGGTGAACCTTTGCTAAACTATCAAAATGTTGTAGCGGCGGTAAAGGAACTTTCTAGTAATGATTATCTTGCTATCGGGCAAAGGCATATTTCAATTTCAACTTCGGGTATAGCCGAAAGATTTATAAATCTTGCTCAAGATTTGCCGCAGGTTAATTTGGCTCTTTCTTTACATAATGCCGATAATGAAGAAAGGTCCAAACTTATGCCTATTAACAAAAAATACGATTTAGATATTATTAAGGAAAAGTTGGAAGAATATCTTGCCAGAACTTCGCGCGAAGTCTTTTTGGAATATACGGTTATTGACGGGCAAAATAATGGCTTACATCATTTAAGAAAGCTCGGTAAATGGATAAGCGAAATAAGAGATAATTATTTGCTTCATGTTAATTTAATCGCTTGTAATAAGGCCGTAGGAAAAGCCGTTGAAACTGACGAATTTGTTGTTCGCAAATTTTCTCAGGCCTTAACAAAGATGCATATCAAAAATTCTATACGCAAAAGTTTAGGTTCCGATATTTCCGCTGCTTGCGGGCAACTTGCCATAAATAATAGGAGGAAAAAATGAAAAAATATTTAATTGTTGCTGTTTTATTTTTAGGTGCTTGCACCAGTTTTATGGGTAAAACCAATTATGTTCCTACGGGACCGCAAGATTTATCGCGTAATGTGCAGGATATCAAGAATATGCCTGTTTTTTCCGGTCCGGTTGATATTCCTTCTTCTCGTATAGGTTTTTATCAAGTGCAAAGATTGCCTAATAACCCAAGTGTAATAAAAAGAGAAGTAGACAAAATTAAAGAATTTGCCGCAAAAAGAGGGGCAGATGCTATCATCCTAAAACAATATACCAATGAAGATGACCCCACTTATCCTATAAATCTTTCAAGTTATTTCTTAAAATATCTTGAAACGATGTCGCCCCAAGACGAGGAAAAAATCATAAAATACTTAAATTCTGCGGTGGTAAGCGGTGATGACAGATAAGAAACTAAAACAGCAAAAAACCAAAAAAGCCGTTGTCTTATTTTCCGGCGGGCTTGATTCTACCACTTGTCTTTATTGGGCTTTAGCAAAGGGTTATGAGTGTGTTGCCTTAAATATATCTTATGGTCAAAGGCATATAAAAGAAATAACCTGTGCCCAAAAAATATGTTCTAAACTTGGGGTAAAGATGCAAAGTATCACTTTGAATCTTCCTTGGTTGGAAAAGGCCACCTCTCTAGTCGGTAAAAATAAAGTTTTGCCAAGTTCAAATCTTAAAGATATACATAATAAAAAGCGTCTTCCGTCTACTTATGTTCCGGGCAGGAATTTGCTTTTTGTTTCTCTTGCCGCTTCTTATGCCGATAGTATCGGCGCTGAGGCAATTATTGCCGGTCCTAATGCGGTTGATTATTCCGGTTATCCCGATTGCAGACCGCAATTTTATAAACCTCTTTCAAAAGCGGTTAAAGAAGGCACAAGCGGTGCTTTATCAGGTAAAAGTATTAAGATTTTAACGCCTCTTCTAAAACTATCAAAAGCGCAAATAGCAAAACTCGGTGCTAAACTGAAAGTCCCTTTCGGTTTAACTTGGACTTGTTATAAAGGCGGCAAAAAACCTTGCGGAAAATGTGATGCTTGCCTTTTGCGCGCACAGGGTTTTAAGGAAGCCGGTATTTTAGATAAATAGGAGATAAAAATGTTTCGTTTTACAGCGGTAATTTACTTCTTGTTTTTAGCGGGTTTTGTTTTTGCGCAGCCTTCACCGGCGGCGCTCAGTCAGATTGCCAAATCTTTTGATATCCAAAAAAGTCAGGCAAATATTCTTGAGGAAGAAGAAGATATAAAAAAACTTGTTCTTAAATATGCTGCCGCGCCCGAAAACCAAAAAGAAAGTATAAAACAGGAAATTACTAAATTACAAACAAAAAAACAGGAAGAGGCCTTTGCCCGTCAGGAAAAAAGAATAGAAAGGCAGGAAAACAAAGTAAAACAACTTAAAGAAGAATTAAAACAAAACAAAAAAGACAAAGATAAAATTGTCAAAAACAAAGTTGCTTTTTTGCTTGAAGAAGAAAATATTAAAAAAATAAAGGAAGAATCTTTATCCAAGAAAATAAAGGATAAAGCAAAAGATATAAAATAAAATGTTTGCGCGTTTGTTCAAACTGTTTATAATGGTAATA
>JAZRZE010000006.1:0-7427 GCA_045601125.1 Elusimicrobiaceae bacterium
CTATGTGATACTTACAATAATATATACAATGGCCTTGTTTCTTATATGCTATCTTACTCATATTTTAATTGTAGCATAGAAGAGGAAGAGTTGCCTCTCCTCCATAGGCTTCCGCCTATGGTTTCCCCGGGTAGAATAAAACAGCCATTTGGTCTTTTTTGTCCAAATGGCTGTTTGAGATTTATAAATAATTAATTATGCGCAACCATCACCCTTTGCATTTGCAGGGCAACTATAACTACCGTGTTCATCTGTAATTTGACAAGTACCATGATAACAATTTATCCAAGGATAGTCACCGTACTTACTATAATATCCATACGAATCACAACCGGTAAAGTTAGAATTGAAAGAACCCGGAGGCGCCCCATCATATCTATCGGAATAATTAGGGCCATAACAAGAAGCAGACAGGGTTTGATTACCATTTGCGTCGTATTCTCTTATTTCACATTCGTCAATGATTACGCCATCGCCATGATGCCAGCGGCCGCAATTTATCAAATCTTGTTGTTGACCATTCACAAACTGAGTAATCCTGTAATCTTTGTAATAAGCGCAACTTTTTCCATCAGCCGCTATACCTTCTCCTTCGCAAGACCAATTACTCCAACCGTCATCAGAACTCCAATATAGAGTGTCGTTTTGCCATCTGTTACAGTCTAATGTTTCTTCATCAATTTCCGCACACGACTTGGAAAGATACACATTATCGCCCAAATCAGTCCTTCTGTCTTCACAATATGATTCATATTGTATTTCTCCTTGGCACTCATTTGAACTATTAGCAAGGCAATATTGTGAGACCATACAACCGCTTCTACTTATTTTGCCTGTCTCGCAGAAAAAATCTCCCCCGTCAGGAAAACACACTTTGTATTGATTTGATTTGACTTGGCAATATGGAATTTGGGAAAGTTCTTCTCTTAACGTATCTTCGTAACCTTCCATACCAACAAGGCTGGCTAAAGCACTGATATTATTGGAACAATCATCCCAGTCACCGTCATCTTCTTCATTATTTTCATGGTCTGACCCTTCTGCCAAACCTAACTCTTTACAAATTTTATGTTCTGCAGGGCGACAAAATAATTCTCCTGTCCCATAATCTACTGAAAGTTCATATTCATCATCCGGATCTGTTACTTTGCGTGTTGCTGTTGCCGCGGCTTCGTCATCACCGTATACGGTATAAGTGAAATCTTTGCCTTCAAAAGTGCTGCCGGTTGCTTTTTCACCGGTTGCTTCATCGGGTAAAGAAATATCTAACTCCTCTACTTTATCCGTATAATGTAAACTTTCAAGTTTTTTTGCCTTTTGCGCTTTGGCTATTGCACCGAGATTTGATAAAGGAGCGGTAGTTTTGCTCTTTTTCACCGCCTTTTGATAACTCGGCACAGCAACTGCGGTTAAAATACCGACAATAAGAACCGCTACAAGTATTTCTATTAGAGTAAAACCTTTACTCTTCTTTTTCTTTTTTATTTCTTTAGACATAATTTTTTCTCTCTTTTTTTATTTATACTTCAAATTTATTTTTCCCGTCATTCCCGAGTGTCGTTATCGGGAATCTCCACCTCTTTGTTTTTTAAAATTGAGGAGTTCCCCGATAAAAGCCTTCGGGGATGACCTTTGATAAACACCCCACTCCTTACCTCTCCCCTTTTCTTTGAAAAAGGGCGAGGAAAAAGTGAAATAGAAAAACCCTTATTCTGCTTTTGTAAAAAAGCAGAATAAGGGTTCAATTTTTTAACAAATTTTATTTGCAAATTTTGTACAAACAAATCAGTTAATGAAAGAGTATCTGTCTGTCTGTCTGTCTGTCTGTCTGTCTGTCTGTCTGTCTGTCTGTCTAGGCAAAATATAAACTCGGCATTTTTATAAAAAAGGCCGTTTTGTAAAACATTATTGTTTATATTAAAACACGACATAAATACTCCTTGTTAAAGTATAGCAGATGTTTTTTATTTTGACAAGGGTGTTCGCCACACGGGCAATAAAAACATTCGGGAATGACGATAGAACATAGCATATTGTTTTGCAAGAATTTTTGAGTTCAAATTCGCTAAACACAGAACAAGATTTTTGCAAGGATTTTTACTTAAAAACTTTCAATGTATCTTTCTGTTTGACAGGTAAACATTCTTGCACGACCAATTTATTATCAACCAAGGTTTGAATTTTGACAATATCTTCGTCGGTCAAAATTGTTTTATAATAGGTGGTGCGATATTGGTGAGGGATATTATACTGCTTAATTATTGCCATAGTCTGCTTGATTTTTTCCGTGTCAACAGGTCTTTGACAGACGGCATCATATTTTTCAAACGGGGCTTTAATATCCATAGCAATAAAATCTACTAATTTTTGTTTTAAAAGATTCTCTACAACACTTGGATTTGTGCCGTTGGTATCAAGTTTGACAAGATAACCCATCTTTTTTAGTTTGGCACAAAAAGTCGCTAAATCTGCCTGCAAAGTCGGCTCGCCGCCGGTAATAACAATACCATCAAGGCGGTTTTTGCGCTTTTCTAAAAACTCGTCAAGTTCTTCTTCGGTTAGAGCATCGGGCTGGGAAGCATTGTATTCTAAAAGTTCGGGGTTATGGCAATAAGAACATCTTAAATTACAACCCCGGGTAAAGAGGATTGCAGATACTTTACCCGGGAAATCTATCATTGAGAATTTGATTAGTCCGCCGATTTTCATCTTTAGTTAGTCAATCAAAAACCCAGAAATGTTTAGCAATTGCAATTTGTGCTACTAGTATTGCTGTTATTGTTTGTATTGTTGGTGCTGTTGGTTGTATTGGTTGTGTTAGTGTTGTTATAATCACTGGAACATTCTGAGCCGCAACCGCAGGACATTTTCATATTTTTACGCATTGCAAATTCTTCTTTTTTACCTTTATTCCAATTTTGGACAGGTCTTAAATAACCGACGACTCTTGAGTAAACTTCGCAGTTTGAGCCTTTAGTATTTTCAAGTTTGGTTTTAAGTTCGCTGATTTTATTTTCGATATTGTTTCTTTCTTGTGTAGTCATAAAAATTTCTCCTTACATCCTTTATATTGTTGCAAATTATTTTTGCTTAATCAAGACCCAATTTTAAATTAGGTCCAAAGCCCTATGGACACTTTATTTACTGTAAAGTTGTTCTTCTAGGAGGGCAATTTGTTTTTCAATTTCTTCCCGTCTGTGTTCCTTACATTTCGGACATTCAAAATGTTCCCCTTCAATATAACCGCAGATGGGACATACGCTGAAGGTCGGGGTAATTGAAAAATACGGCAAGCTGTAGCCATAACACACTTTTTTGATGAACTTTTTAAGGGCTTCGGTGTCCTTAATCTTTTCACCCATAAAAATATGCAAAACGGTTCCGCCGGTAAATTTGGATTGGATAGAATCCTGTAAATCCAAAAGTTCAAAAATATCATCGGTATAGTTGACCGGTAATTGGCTTGAGTTGGTATAGAAAGGAGGTTTGCCTTGGTTGGCGATTTCATTATCGGCAACGATTATATCAGGGTATTTTGCCCTGTCAAGTTGAGCAAGACGATAAGAGGTGCCTTCGGCTGGGGTTGCTTCCAAATTATAATTATTGCCTGTTTCTTTTTGATAGGAAACAAGTTTTTCTCTCATAAAGTCCATAACTTTTTCAGCAAAAGCGCGGCCTTTAGGGGTGCCGATATTTTCGCCAAAGAGGTTCAAGCAGGCCTCATTTAAACCGACTAAACCGATAGTGGAGAAGTGGTTTTTCCAATATTCATTAAAGCGTTGTTTGACGCTTCTTAAATAAAAACTCATATACGGATAAAGATTTGCTGCGGTAAAGCGTTCAATAACTTTACGTTTGATTTCAAGACTGAGTTTGGCAAGGTCCATTCTTTCTTCAAGATTCTTGAAAAATTCTTCTTCCGTTGCGCTGATATAGCCGATACGCGGCATATTGATAGTTACAACGCCGATAGAACCTGTTAAAGGTGCAGAACCGAAAAGACCGCCTCCTCTCTTTTTGAGTTCTCTATTGTCAATTCTTAAGCGGCAGCACATAGAGCGGGCATCTTCGGGGTTCATATCGGAATTGACGAAGTTTGCAAAGTAGGGAATACCATATTTTGCGGTAATATCCCAAAGCGGCTGATAGGCGGGATTATCCCAGTCAAAATCTTTGGTGATATTGTAGGTAGGAATAGGGAAAGTAAACACTCTGCCTTTTGCATCGCCGTCAAGCATAAGTTCCAAGAAGGCTTTATTGAACATATCCATTTCTTTTTGGAACTCGCCGTATTTTTTATCTTGAACCTGACCGCCGATAATTACGCCTTGGTCTTTATAGTAAGACGGAACGACCAAGTCTAAAGTAATATTGGTAAAAGGTGTTTGGAAGCCGACTCTTGTCGGAACATTGACATTAAATAAAAATTCCTGCAAGGCCTGTTTAACTTCTTTATAGGAAAGATTATCATAGTAGATAAAAGGTGCAAGCAAAGTGTCAAAGTTGGAAAAAGCCTGTGCGCCGGCGCTTTCCCCTTGTAAAGTATAGAAGAAGTTTACCACCTGACCAAGTGCTGTTCTTAAGTGTTTTGCTGGCTTACTTTCGGCTTTACCGACGACGCCTCTAAACCCGCTGATAAGTAAATCTTGCAAATCCCAACCTACACAATAAGCACCGAGAAGTCCTAAATCGTGGATATGAAAATCGCCGGAGGTGTGCATTTCTTTAATGCTTTGCGGATAAATTTTATTTAACCAGTAAATCTTTGTAACTTCGGAAGAAACATAATTGTTTAAACCCTGCAAAGAATAACCCATATTGCTGTTTTCGTTGACTTGCCAATCAAGTTTCTGTAAATATTGGTCAACGAGTTCTACGTTAAATTTGGAAGAAATTTCGCGGACTCTTGCTCTTTGGTCGCGATACAAAATATAAGCCTTTGCGGTTTTGTGATAATTGGAAGTAAGTAAAACATCTTCAACAATATCCTGAATATTTTCAACGCTGGGGGTAACTTCCGAGTAAAGTTGTTGAATAATGTTCAAAACTCTTATGGTAAGTTTGCGGGCGGCATCGGCATCAAATTCGCCGGTTGCCTGACCTGCTTTTAAAATAGCATTAGTGATTTTTTTTGCTTCAAAATTTTGTTTGGTGCCATCTCTTTTGATGACTTGGACTAAGACTTCTGTATTTGCCATAAGAGCACTCCGTTTTGTATAAATTTTTTAGATTTTTGGGAAAGTTCTTAATATCTCCGCTTAATTATTCTAGCACAATTTTTTGAAAATGCCAAATTCCGTCTAAAAAAGGGCTGTTTTGGGAGTTATCAACATTATATTTTCAGACGGTAAAGATAAAGATATCCACATTTTTAAAAATGTGGATATCTTGCTTTCAAAACAGCCCGAATTTGCTTAAAAAACGGGTCTTATTTTCTTGTTTTTAACCAAGAAACCGACCTTTTTCGTAAATTGTAAGGTGTTTACCGTTTTTTAGCTTGACAGTTACCAATTTATTTTGCGTATTAACTAAATCCCAGTGCAAAGCGGAGTCGTTAAAACCAAGTTTTTTCTTGAGTTCTTTAGTCATTTTGGCAAGATTACCGCTGAAGGTATCAATATAACTTGAGCCGATTGCGATATGGGAATTGCCATATTTACCGCCGAAATTCTCGTCGTAAAGGGTATCTGCCATAAACTTGTTTATTTTGGAGAATCTTCTATCCGTCAAAGAATATTCGCCCACTTGGCAAGCGCCTTTATCAAGGGCAAGCATTTTCTTTAAAAATTCCTCTCCCGTGCCGGCTTTTGCTTTAATCACGCGCCCTGCCTTAAATTCAAGGAAAATATCCTTGACATAGTTGCCGTTTCTAAAACTCATTAAATCGCTGAAATAAGTGCCTCTTGTGCCTCCAAAATCAGGCGAGGTAAAGATTTCAAAAGAAGGGACATTGCAACCGCCGCCGGAGATAAAACGCCTGTTTTCGCCAAGTTTAATTTCAAGGTCCATAGATTCCGATTGTGTTCGGATTGTATCTATCGGCAAGGAAGAAAGCCATTTGGCAATTTCGTCAATTTCTTTTTGGACTTTGGCAAATTTTTTGGCGGGGTCTTTTTCCGTCAAAAAACAAGCACTTGCAATTTGCTTTTCATATTCTTTTAAGGAAAGTCCGGCTTGTTTGGCAAGACCCTCTGTCGGGTAATTTGCAAGAGTCCAAGAGAAAAGGCCTTTTTGCTCTCTATCATCCATAATTTTGCGGACTTCTTTTCTTGCTAAGGTGGCAAGAGCAATATTTTTTGCGTCAACATTTTTTAAGTTAGCCAAGTTTTGCGGTGCGCGAAGGGCAATAAGACCGTTAAGGTTTTCATTTAAAACTTTATCCCAAGGGGCGCAAAATTTAAGTTGTTTTGTGTTTGCTTTGGTGTAGAAAGACTTTGCCATACTTTCGCTAAGATAAGGGCGGGCAACAACATTAAAGCCCTGCTCTATAAGTTTTTGGTAAATTGCTTCGGCAAGGTTTAAGGCGGGATAATCAAAACTTAAAAGGATATTTTCCCCCGGTTTAAATTTGCCGCCTTTTCTGGCACTTTTAAGTGCAAAAATCATAACATCTGCGTATTTTTCAATATTAAGCATTTTTTACTCCTGTGTTTTATTACTTTAAATCTTTGCCGCTTTTGGCTCCATTTTTAATAAGCAATCGCCTCATTATTTTACTTTTGGCATAATCAAGCGGAGTTACTTTCTCTCTATCGCCAATATTAACATCAGCACCTTTTGATATTAAAAATTTAACCATATCTTTATGATTGTTTGCTACCGCTAACCAAAGCGGGGTTTCTTTTCTAAGGCCATTTTGATAGTTAACATTGGCCCCTTTTGATATTAAGAAATCTGCTAATTTTTTATTTCCTTCTCTGGCGGCATAGTGAAGAAGGGTATCTTCATAATATCCATACTCATTATCAATGCTATTTCCCTTTTCTAAAAATGCCTTAATAAATTTTATATCACCAAGATATGCGGCACTTTCAATATCATCAACAGTAGCACCATTTAAAATTAGAATTTTCGTTATCTCTTTCAATCTGCTACGACAAGCAAATAAAAGAGGCGTTCTTCCAAATTTATCTTTAGCATTAACATCAGCCCCATTAGATATTACTAACTTCACCATTTCTTTTACTGTTTTAGGTTCCGGTTCAATTTCATCAGATAAAATACATAAAAGAGATTTTTGAGTGTCTACCCCTTCGGCAATTAAAAATTTAGCAATTTTTTTACTTCCGTAATATAAAGAACTACAAAATAAACTTTCTTTTCCTTCTTTTGATTCTTTATATACTAAACTTCTAAATTGTTCTATTTGGTCATTTCTTATTATACTCAAATGTTGGCCGTAGGTTTCGTCATCTTCCTCATCATTG
>JAZRZE010000007.1:0-7991 GCA_045601125.1 Elusimicrobiaceae bacterium
TCAAAAAGACCTTCTTTTGAAAGAGTAGCAAATACCTTCTTTGGCGTTATGTTCATACCTTGGTGTTTAGCACACTTGATAAATATTCGTATGATTGAACCTTATGGGGAATATTTTACTTATATTTTATTTTTCTCTATATGGGCAAATGATATTGCCGCTTATGCTATCGGTTGTTGGCTTGGCAGGCACCGCTTAAAAGAAAGTGTAAGCCCTAAAAAAAGTTGGGAAGGTTCTATTGCCGGTTTTGTTTTTGCAATTTGCGTTGCTTATTTATCTTGGGATTTTTATTATCCCGGTTTAACTTGGCAACAAATTGTTGTTTTGGGTGCTTGTATAGCAGTTTTGGCACAAGTTTCCGATTTGGCAGAATCCCTTTTCAAAAGAGGTGCTAATACCAAAGATTCTTCCGGCATTTTACCCGGACACGGTGGCTTTTTAGATAGATTTGATGCCTTCTTATTAAGTGCGCCGGTTGTATATTACTTAATCTTATTCATGATTTAATGAAAAATATCGTAATTCTCGGTTCTACAGGTTCAATAGGAGTAAGCGCCTTAGATGTTATTAAGGCGCTTGGCTCCGATTATAAGGTTTTGGCCTTATCGGCAAGGAGCAATACGGATTTATTCTTAAAGCAACTTGCAGATTTTAGGCCGAAATACGCCGTTGTTAACAGCCAAGAATCTTACGATAAAATAAAAAACTCTGTTCCCGCGGGAGTAAAACTGCTTGAGCCCTCTGTTGATAGTCTTTGCGAAATTGCTTCATTAAAAGAAGCAGACTTAGTGATAAACGGACTTGTCGGCGCGGCGGGTTTTCAGCCTTTAAGAAGTGCAATTAAGGCGGGTAAGGTTATTGCTCTAGCCAATAAAGAGCCGATAGTTATGGCTGGCTCTGTTATTATGCAAGAGTGCCAAAAATACGGTGCAACAATAGTGCCGGTTGATTCAGAACCTTCGGCAGTTTTCCAATCACTTGAAAATTGCGATATTCATACTTATCGCAAGGCCGCAAAAAATATTAAAAAAGTTTTACTTACCGCTTCCGGCGGACCTTTCTTAAAGTATCAAGGTAATTTAGACGATGTGAAACCTGCCCAAGCGCTTGCCCATCCCAGATGGAAAATGGGTAAAAAAATAACCATTGATAGCGCAACTTTAATGAATAAAGGTTTTGAAACTATTGAAATTATGCACCTTTTTAATTTACCTTTGGAAAAAGTTAAAATTGTTGTGCATCCCCAATCAATAGTGCACTCCGCTGTGGAATATGAAGACGGTGCAATTGTGGCGCAGTTATCTAATCCCGATATGCGCCTTCCTATACAATACGCCATAACTTATCCCAAAAGATTTCCCTGTCCCGTTAAGCCGTTAAGTCTTTTAGATATGGCACGTCTTGATTTTTTGGAACCGGATTTTTCTGCTTTTCCCTGCCTTGCTCTTGCCCAGCACGCAGCAAAACAAGGGGGGAGTTTCGGTTCGGTTCTAAACGGCGCAGATGAAGTTTGCGTTGAGGCCTTTTTAAAAGAAAAAATTAAATTTACCGATATTGCTAAAATCATTGAAAATGTCTTTAATGCCCACCAAAAAGATTTCAAAGCACAAATCTCAATAGAAGATGCCCTCACTTTTGACTCTTGGGCGCGTCAAAAAGCACAGGAATTTATAAAATAGTTTTTCTTACCTTTTTGTTTACTCCTAATATGATAAAATATAAATATATATCATTTTAAGGAGATTTTATGGTTGAAACTCTTGCAAATTTTTTAATGGCTAAAATTATTTGGCTTTTCAGTTGGCATACTTTAGTTTCTATTTTTGGTATAATTTTTGCTTTAGGTTTGGTGGTTATTATCCACGAACTGGGGCATTTCCTTGCTTGCCGTTTACTTGATATAAGAGTGGAAGAATTTTCTATCGGTTTTGGCAAACTTTTAAAAAAATGGGGTAAAGGCGAAACCCAATATAGTTTAAGGGCTATTCCTTTAGGTGGTTATGTTAAGCCAGCAGGCGAATATTATGCAAGAGAAGCCGAAATTAAAGATTCGCGCGATTTTGCCGCAAAACCTTGGTATGCAAGACTTTTTATGGTTTCTGCCGGTGCCGGTATGAATTATGTCTTGGCTTTTGTAATTTTCTTTTTTGTCATAATTTCTATGGGTATACCCGTAAACAATCCAAAGCGGATTCCGCCTATAATCGGCGAAGTTTTGGATAATATGCCGGCTAAAGCCTACGGTCTTGAAAAGGGCGATCAGATTTTGGAAATAAATAATACTTCCGTTACCAATTGGGAGCAACTTGTTAAAGCAATTGCCGCAACGCCAGACGGTGAACCGGTGCTTGTTAAATATGAACAAGGTGGCCAAGTATTTACAAAGGAAATTCCCGTTAACAAAGATAAAAAACTCGGTTTTGCCGTTGAGCCCGTTTATCAAAAAGCAGGACCTTTTAAAGCAATAAAAGTTGCCGGTTATCAATGTTATTATTGGACGGCTTTATCTATAACTACTATTGCAGATAAACTTTGGCATAAACAAGCACCCGAAATGGCAGGACCTATCGGTATTTTTGAACTCGTTGGAAAGGGTGTTCACAGCGGATGGGAAGATTATTTTTATTTAATCGGTTTAATTTCCGTTGCTATCGGTATGTTTAACCTTTTTCCTATACCGATACTTGACGGTGGACATATTGTTTTCTTTATCATTGAAGGTATACGCGGCAAAAGAGTTAAAGAAAAAACGCTTGAAAAAGCTAGTGCCGCCGGTGCGATTTTTCTTTTATCTTTAGTTTTATATGCAACTTACAGCGATATTATGCGCATTAAAAACAGAAATGCAAAACCCGCTGTTAAGGTAGAACAAACTACTCAAACAGAGCAGGCAGAAGAAACAGAGCAAACTGAGGAGATTATTTCAAATGAAGCAGACGCGTCAAATTAAAGTCGGTCCTTATACACTTGGCAGCGGCAATTTAGTGCGTGTGCAATCAATGTGCAACACTAAAACTGCCGATACCGAGTCTACAATCAAACAGATTTTAGCGCTTGAAAATTGCGGTTGCGAAATTAACAGAGTTGCCGTGCCGGATATGGACGCGGCAAAATCTCTTGGCACAATTATTAAAGCAATTCACACACCGCTTGTAGCCGATATTCATTTTGATTATAAACTTGCGCTTGAAGCAGTTAAACAAGGCATTTCAAAAGTGCGTATTAACCCCGGAAATATCGGTGATAAATCAAAAGTGCAGGAAGTCGTTAAGGCCTGCGCAGATAAAAATATACCTATTAGAATCGGCGTAAATGCGGGTAGTATTAAAGAGTTAAAAAAGTTTGCAGGCAAGCCAAACTGGTCTAATGAAAAATGGGCCGAAGTTATGGTCGGTGAAGCACTTGAACAAGCCGATGTTTTAGAGCAGTTAAATTTTAAAAATTATTTAGTTTCGCTTAAATCAGATAATGTAGCAAGAACAATTTTAGCCGCCCAAAAATTAGCCGAGCAAACAGATATCCCCCAGCATATCGGACTAACCGAAGCCGGCAGTTTTATGGCAGGTCTAGTTAAATCTTCTATAGCGATGAGCACCCTTTTAAAACAAGGAATAGGCGCGACAATCAGAATATCTTTGACCGAAGACCCAAAAATGCAAGTGCGCGCCGCTTATGAGATTTTAAAAGCGCTTAAACTTAGAGAGTTTGGGCCGGAAATAATTTCATGCCCGACTTGCGGCAGAACTCAAGTTGATATTGCAGGTGCAGTTAAAGAACTTGAAGAAACAATTTACAGCGATAAAGAATTAATAAAACTTTCCACCGGTAAGAAAATTGCCGTTATGGGTTGTATTGTCAACGGACCGGGCGAAGCGCGCGACGCCGATTTCGGTATAGCAGGTGGTATAAACGAAGGCCTTTGGTTTGAAAAAGGCGAAGTAAAAAATAAAATACCGCGCAAAGATTGGCTTAAAAAATTTACAGATAAAATAAAGGAAAAATAAAATGAAATTAACAGAATATTATTTACCCACTTTAAAAGAAGCACCAAAAGACGCAGATATAGTTTCTGCAAAATTTATGATAAGGGCAGGCCTTATCCGCAAGACGGCAAGCGGTATTTATGAATGGCTGCCTTTGGGTATGAAAATCTTAAAGAAAATTGAAAATATTATCCGCGAAGAATTTAACAAAGAAGGCGCGCTTGAAGTTTGGCTGCCGATAGTTCAGCCGGCAGAACTTTGGCAAAAAAGCGGAAGATGGGATTTTTACGGCAGAGAATTGCTCCGCATTAAAGACCGCAAAAAAGCAGATTTTTGTATCGCTCCCACCGCCGAAGAAGTTATAACCGATTTAGTTAAAAAAGATGTTTCATCTTATAAACAGTTGCCTGTTTGTTTGTATCAATTCGGTACAAAATTTAGAGATGAAATCCGCCCGCGTTTTGGCGTTATGCGCGCAAGAGAATTTTATATGGCAGATGCTTATTCCTTTGCTGCTACCGAAGAACAGGCAAATGTTTGGTATCAGAAAATGAAAGATTCTTATATCAGAATTTTTGAAAGGTGCGGTTTAAAATTCCGCCCTGTTGAAGCAGATACCGGCACGATAGGTGGCAATTTTTCACACGAGTTTATGGTTCTTGCGGATACCGGCGAAGATGAAATTTCCGTCTGCCCTTGCGGTTATAGCGCAAATACGGAAAAGACCGAAATTGCCGTTCCCGCTCAAAAAACAGGCGAGTTTTTAGAATTAAAAGAAGTTTCAACTCCTAACAAAAAAACTATTAAAGAAGTTTCTGATTTCTTACAAATCGCACCTGAAAACTTTATTAAATTACTTGTTTATAAAGCAGATGAAAAACCCGTTATTGTTTTAATGCGCGGTGAAGATGAGTTAAACGAAATCAAGTTAAGGAAGTTCTTAAATGCCCGTGAAGTTTGCCAAGCCACCGAGGAAGAATATACTAAGATTACTTCTAGCCCCGTTGGTTTTGCGGGTCCTGTTTCCCTTAAAGATAAGGGTCTTAAAATTATTGCAGATAACTATGTAAAAACAATTTTAAACGGTGTTGCGGGTGCAAGTAAAGCAGATACCCATTTAGTAAATGTTAATATTGAACGCGACTTTAAAGTTGACAGTTTTGCTGATTTAAAACTTGCTTCTCTCGGTGATAAATGCCCTAAATGCGGTCAAAACTTTACTTTTAAACGCGGTATTGAAGTCGGGCATATTTTTAAACTCGGCACAAAATATTCCGCTAGTATGAAAGCGGAGTTCTTAGACGAAAGCCAACAATCAAAACCTATGATTATGGGTTGCTACGGCATTGGGGTTAGCCGTGTTCTTGCCGCTGCTATTGAGCAAAATCACGACGATTTTGGCCCTATTTGGACAAGCGCGCTTAGTCCTTTTGATATTGAGTTAATTGCGCTAGATACTGAAGGCGAGGTTAAACAAAAAGCAGATGAACTTTATGCTTCTTTAAAAGCCAAAGGTTTTGATGTTTTGTATGATGACAGAAACGAACGCCCGGGTATTAAATTTAAAGATGCCGATTTAATCGGTGTGCCGCACCGCTTGATTGTGGGTAAAAAACTTTTGCCCGAAGGCAAAATTGAATATAAAAACCGCGCAACAGGCGCAAGCGAAGTTTGGCAACTTAGTGAACTTGAAGAAAAATTAAAAGGTTGTTTATAGATAATGAAAAAAATTATCTTTTTGTGTTTTGTTTTATTCTTGGCCGTAAGCGCTTTTGCCCAAGAGAAGAAAAATACTTTTTATCTTGCTTTTGAAAAGGGTTATTACAGTTATAGAGAACCACATATGCGATACCCTATTTCAATTAAAGGCGATAAAATGGGGGCTTCTTTTGAGTGGCTTAGAAGCGATGTTATACCGGAAAATGTAAAACAAATATGGTCTTCTTTTTCTGCTTTTGAGTTGCGTTTTATGAGTGGGACTCCAACCTACGACGGCTGGTTATATGACCCCATGACGGAAATTGCTACACCGGTTTCTTCTACCGATAAAGAAGATTATTATCTTGAAGCCCGCATACTTTTTGGAAAGAAATATTTTCTTAGTGAAAATATTTCCTCCGGACTTTATTTAGGTGTGGGTTACCGTATGCTTTACAATAATAGTGATATGGAAGGTGCTTATAAGCGTATATCCCAATATGCTTATGTTCCTCTTGGCTTAAAACTAAGCACAGATATCGGCACTTGGAAACTTTCCCTAAACGGAGAGTTTGACTGGTTTTTATTCGGCGAACAAAGATCCGGCTTACTTGAAAATGACGGCTATGTAGTAAATAAACAAAATCAGGGTTATGGTTTAAGAGGAAGTCTTAGGATAGAAAAGAATTTGACAACAAATTTCGGTTTATTCGTGGAACCTTATTACCGTATGTGGAAAATACAAAACTCCGATGAAACGATTGTCAGCGGTTATGACCCTATTGAAGGTTATTGGGCAGTTTCCTGTGTTGAACCGTTTAATGTAACAAAAGAAGCCGGTATAAAAGTAGGTATTACTTTTTAACGGAAAATAAAAGTTGTGTTTTGAGATAAAAATGTTTGACAAAATAAAATTCAAAGGTACTTGGCGGCCTTATCAAAAGAGAGTTTTAGATAATTTGCAAAGGCATTTAGGTGATAATAAACTGCACCTTGTTGCAGCGCCGGGTGCCGGCAAAACGACACTGGGTTTAGAAGTTATTTCAAGGATAAAAAAACCCACTTTGATTTTTGCCCCTACTTTAACTATTAAAGCACAATGGAGAAATCGCCTCCTTTTAGATTTTACCGATAATCCCGAAGATATAGATTCTTATATCTCTATGGATATAAACGAGCCTAAACTATTAACTATTACCACTTATCAAGGTTTGCTTGCCGCTTTTAAAGGCCAAAAGGAAGAAGACCTTTCTCCTATAAACGAAGAAAATACCGAAGAAGAAAAACAAGAAGAAAATTTAGAAGAAATTTTGGAAGATAAAGAAAGGAAAATTGAAAAATTTTCTTTAACTAAAGCCACGCAAATTATTGAAAAATTAAAAGCACAAAATATCTCTTTATTATGTTTTGACGAGGCCCACCATTTAAGAAAAGAATGGTGGAAAGCACTTGATTATCTTATTAAAAACTTGGGGGCGAATCATACACTTTCTTTGACCGGTACACCGCCTTATGATGTGGACCAGCCGGAGTGGCAAAGATATGAAAACCTTTGCGGCCCTATTGATGATTTAATTTCTATTGCCGAGTTGGTAAAAAATAAAACTTTGTGTCCGCATCAGGATTTGCTTTGTTTTTCAAAGTTAAGAGATTACGAAAATGCGACTTTAAAAGAATATAGCCAGAAAGTTGATAAGTTTATTGAACTGTTTTTAAATCATCCCACTTTACCGCAAAAACTTGCCGAGTTACCGCAAATTACTGCAGAGAAGCTGAATTTAGAGTTTTTATTTGAAAGAACAAGTTTTTGTTTGGCTTTGTTTTCCTTCTTAAAATATAAAGGGTTAAATATCCCTAAAAAAGTATTAAATGCTTTTGATATGGCAGAAGAAAACATTCTGCCTTTTGATAATAAAGCAGCAGAGTTTTTACTAAATGAGCTTTTCATCGGGGAAGAAACTTTTACCACTTGCAAGGAAGAAATTACAGAGTTAAAAAACAAAGCCATACATTTAGGCCTTACTTACAGAAGAAAATTATGTCTTTATAATCACCCAAGAATCCAAAAAATGCTTTCTTCAAGTGTGGGCAAACTTGATTCTATTGACCAAATTGTTTCCGTTGAATATGAAAACTTAAAAGAAGATTTAAGAATGGTAATTCTTTGCGATTATATACGAAAAGAAACCCTTACAAGTGAAGAAATTTGCCTTGGCGTTGTGCCTGTTTTTAAAAATTTAAAAGAGAAAAAAGAACCTTTTAAACTAGCAGTTTTAACCGGCACAATTATTTTTATACCGGTGCAAATTA
>JAZRZE010000008.1:0-4897 GCA_045601125.1 Elusimicrobiaceae bacterium
TTTAACTTCCTTATATTTTTGTTATAATATTTTATAAAATAAATTATCCCTTTTAAAAGGGTAGATAATAAAAAAAGAGGAAAAGAAAACATGTACGAAGCATTTGTTCCTAAGGAAATATTCCTTACAAAAGGTGTTGGCAGACATAAAGAAAAATTAGCAAGTTTTGAGGAAGCCCTCAGAGATGCTAAAATCGCAAAGTTTAACTTGGTGCCGGTATCAAGTATTTTTCCGCCGCGCTGCAAAGTTGTGCCTATAAATAAAGGCCTTGAAAAATTGCACCCCGGTCAAATTTTGCATTGTGTTATCAGCCGTAATACCAGCAATGAAAACAGACGTTTAATTTCCGCATCTGTCGGTCTTGCAATTCCTAAGGATAGAAACACACACGGTTATATTTCCGAACACCACAGTTTCGGTGAAGCAGACCAAAAAGCCGGCGATTATGCCGAAGATTTGGCTGCTATGATGTTATCTACCACGCTAGGTATTGAATTTGATAACAATACCACTTGGAACCAAAAAGAAGAAATTTGGAAAATGAGCGGCAAAATCGTTAAAAGCACAAACATTACCCAATCTGCCATCTGCGTTGACGGCGTTTGGACAACCGTTGTTGCAGCCGCCGTTTTTGTGAGGTAAGATTTTTCTTCTTTTATGATACATCCAAAAGCGAAGTACTTTTTAGAAGTTGAAACGGGACAGACTCCTTTAGAGTCTTCCCGTTTTGCTGTAATCCCTGTGCCTTATGAAAGAACCGTTTCCTACGGCGGTGGCACAAAAAACGGACCTAAAGCAATTATTGATGCTTCACCTCAAATTGAACTTTGGGACGAAGAAACCAAAACCGAAACCTATAAAGAAGGTATTCACACTTTAAAACCGATTGACTGCAAAGGTTCGGAAGAAACCGTTTTTAAGAGAATAGAAAAATATGTCCAAAACTTTATGGACAAACAAAAAGCCTTGCCTTTTTACTTGGGGGGGGAACATTCTATTTCGCAAGCGTTAATTAACCCTTATATCAAGAAATACGGCAAAAAATTATCTGTTTTACATTTTGACGCTCACGCTGATTTAAGGGAAGAATATTTTGGCGACAGGCGTTCGCACGCTTGCGCTTTATACCCTGCTTCACGCAAAGTTAAAGTTGTGCAAGTTGGTATCAGAAGTGTCGGCCTTGAAGAAAAACAATATGTAAACGCCGGTAATGTTAAAACCTTCTTTATGCACGAAAACTTGGATATTAATAAATTAATACCGCAAGTGTTAAAGAATTTAACCGATACCGTTTATATGACGATAGATGTTGACGGCTTTGACCCAAGCGTCGTGCCCGGCACAGGCACCCCGCAACCGGGCGGTTTTACTTGGTATGACGGGCTTAAAATATTTAAAGCCGTTTGCCAAAAGAAAAATATTGTCGCCGTTGATATCGTTGAAACAGCACCCATTAAAGGCCAGCATATAACCGAGTTTAATGTTTCAAAACTCTTATATCGCTTAATGGGTTATTTAGCAACAAAGAAAAAATAAGTCTTTTTTCAGACGAAGAAAAAGCGCAAGATTAAAAATCCTGCGCTTTTTTATTTGTCAAAAACGAGAAAAATTAATTTTCCGCTTTGAATTGGCTTTTAGCTACGCCGCAAACAGGACAATTCCAATCTGCTTTAACATCGGCCCATTTTGTTCCTGCGGGAATACCGTTATCCGGATCGCCGATTGCTTCGTCATAGACATAACCGCAAACTTCACATACATATTTCATAATTTATTTCTCCTTATTTTCTTTAAATGTTGTTGCACCGCGCGGTGTTTTACCGCGTAAAACCATTTGATAATAGTCATAAGTTAAGGGTCTGCCTTCTTTGATAATTCTGCTTTCTTCGGCTAGACCAATAAACATTGTGTGCGTGCCAAGGTCAATAGTTTGGTTCACTTTTACAGAAAGCCAAGATAAAGTATTATCCAAAACTATCGGCAAACCTTGCGCACTTAACTTATAAGATACTTTAGCAAATTTATCGTAATTTTTGCCTGTTCTAAAGCCAAAATTGCCAATAAATAGCATATCTGCCCCTTGTGCTATCGGCTGGATACAAAAAAGACCTGTTTCTTTAATATAGTCGTGAGTTAAAGAGTTTTTATTTAAGGCAATAGCAATTTTAGGTGGCTCGGCAGTTACCTGAAAGACGGAATTTGCTATCATGGCATTAATTTTACCGTCCTTTGTGGCTCCGACGATAAATAAGCCGTAAGTCATATCTGCTAAAGCGCGCGTATCTATCATAAATTTTTATTTATTTCCTCCGCCATAAAAACACCGGCGTCAAAACATTCTTTCAGTTTTTCTGCCGTCGGCACAAATTTGTTTGTTGTAGGTTCTTTAACAATTTTAACGCCCATACTTTCAACAAATTTTTGCAAATTATTTATTGCCATGGGGCTCCAGCCGTAAGAACCGAAAACCATACCCAAAAGATTTGTTTTTTTAAGGCCTTTTAAATAAGTTAAAGTATCACCGAGAGATGGATACATTTCCTGATTTAAAACCGGCGTGCCGACGATTAAAGCCGCGCTGTCTAAGATTTCACAAGCGACTTCACTTCTGTTTGTTGCCCGCAAAGAATATTCTTTAACTTCTATACCTTTGCTTGCAAGACCGTCGGTAATAGCGGCTGCCATTTTGGCTGTGCTGCCCCACATTGTATCATAAATAACAAGTGCTTTTTTAGTGGCTTTTTGCTCGGCAAAAGTAGCATATAAATCCACAATTAACTGCGGGTTTTTGCGCCAAATTATGCCGTGGTCGGGGCAAATAATCTTAGGTGCAATACCTTTTGCCTTAATTTTTGCCAAAAAGGCTTTAACGATATTACTGTAAGGCAAAATGATATTTGCATAATATTTTTTTGCTTCACGGAACCAAATATCAGAGGAAACTTCGTCATCAAAATGCTTGCTTGAAGCAAAATGCATACCGAAAATATCATTAGAGAAAAGCAGATTTTCGTTCTTCATTAAGCAAATCATACTTTCCGGCCAGTGTAGCATCTTTGAATCCATAAAAACTAAAGTTTCTTTGCCGATATTTACCTCTGAACCGTCAGCAACACCCTCTAAGTTTTCAAAAGAGCCAAAATGTTCCTGTAAAGTTTTTACACCTGTTAAAGAAGCATAGATTTTAGAAGGTTTAAAATGGGCAATAGTTTCTTTTATAACGCCTGTATGGTCCATTTCGGAGTGATTTGAGATAAGAATATCAATATTTTTATCGCCGATAACACTTTTAATACGCTCGGCCATTTGATCAAAAAAGCCGTGTTTTACCGTATCAACCAAAACTATTTTGTCATCTACAATTAAATAAGCATTATAGGTTGTGCCTTCGTCTGTTGTATAGCCGTGGAAATCTCTTATATTCCAATCTATTGCACCTACCCAATAGACTTTATCTGTAATTTTTATGGCTTGCATTATTTGCTCTCCCATACACCGTGAAGGTTGCAGTAAATTCTTGCTTTTACAATGGCTACACCGGTAGATAAAAACTCCGCTTCGGGCTTATCGCCGGGTTTTAAATATTTGCGGCCGATTTTGCCGTCTTGAGAGAAGACTTCAATAAACTCAATATAATGCTTTTCTTCCATCGGATGAGGAACCGAACCTACTTTAACAAGATACCCCTTTTCCGTTTTTTCTATAACGGGAATATGTTTTTCGTGGGAGGCCTCTACCGTATTTACGGTTAAAAGTTCCATAGGTTTACCGCAGCAAATCATTTCCCCACCGCCGACGTGAGTAATTTCAACGACATTTCCGCATAACGGACATTTATATAAATCATTTAATTTCATTTCTTTTCTCCTTTATCAGTTCTTTTACTGCTTTTAAGACGGATTCATAATCCGGCTCAGCTAAGATATTTTTTACATATTGTATATACTTTATTATCCCATATTCATCTATTATAAAAATTGCTCTTGCCAAAAGTTCTATTCTCTCTAAAAGAACGCCGTATGCTTTGGCAAAATCATTATTTTTATAAGCAGAAAGCGTAATTAAATTATTTGCGCTTTTTGCCATACACCATCTTGCTTGAGCGAAAGGCAAATCTTTACTGACAGCAATAATTTTAACTTTATCGTTCAATAAAGAGGCTTGTATATTAAAATGCCTCGCTTCAAGAGAACAAGTCGGCGTATCTAAAGAAGGCATTGTTGCCAAAATAATAATGTGCCCCTTATAATTACTAAGGGACACATCATTCATGTGTATATTGGTCAACTGAAAATCAGGCGCTTTTTGGCCTGTTTTAAGAATATTACCCACAAGGGCAACTTCCCGTCCCTTTACTTTTATAGGTCCTAACATAACTACCCCAAGTTATATTTTTAGTTTTTTACCAATTTTCAGCCAAGACTTCAAAGTAAGCCTTATCGTGTGCGCAAGCAGGGCATTTTTCAGGGGCGGAATCTCCCTCGTGAACAAAGCCGCAGTTTGCACAAACCCATCTTACTTTTTGGTCTTTTTTGAAAACTTTATTATTTAAAATGTTTTCTCTAAATGCTTTATATCTTTTAGAGTGTTGCTTTTCGGCAACTGCTATATTTAACATTACGGCTGCAATTTCAGGGAAGCCTTCCTCGTTTGCCACTTGGGCAAATTCCGGATACATAACTTGCCATTCATGGTCTTCACCTTCGGCAGAGGCCTTAAGGTTTTCTTCTGTTGTGCCGATAACGCCTGCAGGGAAACCAGCCATAATTTCTAATTCGCCGCCTTCTAAGAATTTAAAAAGTCTTTTTGCGTGTTCTTTTTCTTGATTAGCGGTTTCTTCAAAAGCTTTTGAAATTTGAACATACCCTTCTTTTTTTGCTTTACTTGCAAAATATGT
>JAZRZE010000009.1:0-7453 GCA_045601125.1 Elusimicrobiaceae bacterium
TAATTTTTCTTCTTATCTTTAAAGAAGGGTCTATCAGGAGTTTATAATTTTCCTTAGACCAAAGAAAGTTTATTATTTTATTTTTACGCTTTATACCTAAAAGCCATAAGAGCGCAATTAACAACGCCGTGAAGAATAAATAAATAAAAACTTTCAAATTAGCAAATAATTCCATTACGGCACCTCTATAAAAACAAATTTTTCTAAAATAAAAGCGCAAACTAACAAAATCAAAGCCCAAACTAAATATTTTTGGTAAAAATCTTCAAAACTTACCTGTATTGCTTTTTCAAATTCCGTTTTCTCAAGTTGATCGATAGTTCGGTAAATATTTCCCAATTCCGAATTGTTGCGCGCACGGAAGAATTGCCCCCCGCTGATAGTAGCAATTTCTTTTAAGAGCCCTTCGCCTACATCATCTGCTTGGAAAGTTATTTTTCTTGTCCCCAGAGAAGTTTGAATCGGCTGTTGTATTAAACCTTCACCGGAAATAGCAATAGTATATATTTTAATACCGTAACCGTTTGCCGCTTTGGCAGCAGAAACAGGGTCTAAAGTGCCGGTATTTGATTCTCCGTCCGTAACAAGAACTATGATTTTACTTTTTGTAGGACTATCTTTTAAGTGTAAAGTAGAAACGGCAATAGCATCACCGATAGCCGTTCCACCCGGACTTTTGAGCATACCTATATGAATCATTTTTACATATTCTTCAACAGCGAAATAATCTAAAGTTAAAGGACATTGAAGCATAGCACTATCGGCAAAAACCACAACACCTATTCTATCCGTAACGCGTTTATCTATAAATTCCAAAACTGCTTGTTTCGCCGCACCCATACGGTTTGGCTGAAAATCTAAAGCAGACATTGAACCGGAAGTATCAACAGTCATCATTATATCTATACCTTTAGCAGGCGGTATAGTAATTTTACCCTGTTTTTGCGGGCGGGCAAGCGCAATAACAATTAGCGCAAGTGCTGCCACAATTAACATATAAGGCAACCATTTTACAAAAGAAAATAAAAGCGAAACCTTTATTTTAACACGTTTAGGTAAAGGATATTTAACTTTAGGTATAAAATTGGCTTTCAAAAAAGCCCCTAAAAGACATAAAATAAACACCGGCACAAGTAAATAAATAAAAATAGGGTTGGCAAAAATCATTTCTTTTCCCCCTCTTTTTTAGTTTGCTCAGACGTAGGTTTAGGCAAAGCACAACCTTTAATAATTGTGCGTAAATCGCTGATGTTTCTATCTCTTTGTTCGACGGTAGGCAGAGCTTTTGCAAATTTAACAAAGTCTGCGGATTTCAAAAAGATTTCAAGAGGACTTATCAATTCTTGCTTAAAATCTATCCTCTGTTTCATATATCTCATTAAGTCTTTAGTAGTATCATAATGGGCTTTAAACTTAAAACGTACCGTAAAATAATCTCTTAAAATATCCGTTAAGAAAATATAGAACATCTTATATTGACCGCTTGCCCATAAATCTTGCACAAGTAAACTATCAATTTGGCTTAAAGCGATTTCTTCAGGAGTCTTAGTTGTATCTGCATAAGGATCGGCAATTTTTAGAGCAACAATATCTTTCTTACGTTTTTGTAAACGGTAAATAAGATAAATTATCGCCGCTAAAAGAAGCAAGAATAAAAGCAAATATAAAACCCAAAAATGAGCTAAATTCGGGCCTCTGATATCAAGTAATTTTTGGCCATCGTATTTAGTTTTAATCTTTTGGATATCTAAAGGTAAATCCGGTAAAGTAAAGACCTCGCCGTTATTATCAATCAAAGTCGCCGTAAAAGTAGAAACGCCTAAAGTAAACGGAACAAGCGTTAATACTATATTTGAAGGGTCTTCTTCGTTTATATTGATAATTTCAAAATCCTTTTGTTCGCCGGGGTCAAAAGTGGCGGGTTTTTGCAAATTGATAGTTAAATCAAAAGGTGTTGCAAAAGATACTTTTTCTACAGGATTAGTGTAGAAAGCAAAATCCGCTACTTTTTTTTGTTCTTGCGGGGTTTTATCTTCTTCCTGTTCTAACTCCTGCGCAAAACAAAAAGGAACAAAAGTTATAAATAAAAAGAGAAATAAAAACTTTTTCATATACCTAGTTTCCTTGAGCGCTGTTTAAAAAACTTAATAACAGGGTCTAAAGTATTTTTAGAAGTATCAATATTTATGTAATCAACACCGCTTAACTTAAAAAGATTTACGGCCTTTTCCAAAACTTCTGTGCGCGCCTGACTTATTTGTTTTAAAGAAGCCCCCGTTAAAGCACCGCCGTTATTACTTTCTGTATCTTCAATTTGAATAAAAGCGGGAATTTTTGGAAAATCAAACTCCAAAGGGTCTTTGATGATAACCGGTATTAAATCAAATTTACGCGCGGCAAGTTTGAAAGGTTTTTCATAATTTTCATCAAGAAAATCCGAAATAAAAAGTAAAATACCTTGTCTTTTAATGAGTCTTATCAAACTGCTTAAAGCTAGTGAAATATCGGTCTTTTTCCTTTTAGGTTCAAAGGCCAAGAGTTCGCGAATAATTCTTAAAACATGCCTCTTTCCTTTGCGCGGCGGAATATAGAGTTCCACTTTATCACTGAAAAGCAAAAGACCTACTTTATCATTATTTTTTATAGCAGAAAAAGCAAAAACAGAAGCAAGTTCTATCGCCGCTTCGGACTTTAAATTACCTTTAGAACCGAAATATTGCGAGGCGGAAACATCGCAGGCAATAATGACGCTTAACTCTCTTTCTTCATTAAATTTTTTGACATAGGTATTGCCCGTTCTTGCCGAAACATTCCAGTCAATAGAACGGATATCATCGCCGGCAATATATTGGCGGACTTCGGCAAATTCTATACCTTGTCCTTTAAACACGCTTAAATATTCGCCGGCAAAAGTTTCCCTAACAAGTTTACCTGTTTTAAACTCAATTTGGCGAACGCGTTTTAAAATATCGGAAGTTTGCATAAAGCCCCCTCTACAAATTAATTACGGAACTTCTACGGTCGCAAAGATTTTTGTAATAATCTCTTGGGGGGTAATATTTTCTGCTTCGGCCTCGTAAGTCATAAGTATACGGTGGCGCAAAACATCCGGACCGATTTCCTTAATATCTTCCGGCGTTACGTAGCCTCTACCTTCAATAAAGGCAAGCGCTTTAGCCGCTTGGGTTAAATAAATTGAAGCACGCGGACTTGCGCCGTATAAGATATAAGGTGCAAGGGTATCAAGTTTATATTCTTTGGGGTTTCTGGTTGCGAAAACTAAATCAACAATATAATTTTTGACTTTTTCATCTACATAAATATTATCTGCCACTTGGCGCGCACGCAAAATAGCATCTGTTGTTATTTTGCTTTCCACTTGCGGTTTTGTGGCAAGAGCCATCCTTTCAAGAATAATTTTTTCTTCTTCTTTAGAAGGATAACTCACTTCAAGTTTAAGCATAAATCTGTCAACTTGGGCTTCGGGCAAGGGATAAGTTCCTTCCTGCTCAACGGGGTTTTGTGTTGCAAGAACCATAAAAGGTTTGGGGAGTTGATAGGTTTTATCACCGATAGTAACTTGGCGTTCCTGCATGGCTTCCAAAAGTGCGCTTTGCACTTTTGCGGGGGAACGGTTGATTTCATCAGCTAAAACCAAGTTTGCAAAAACAGGGCCTTGACGAGGTGAAAAAGTGCCTTCTTTTGGATTAAAAATTAAAGTACCGGTAATATCTGCCGGTAGTAAATCAGGCGTAAATTGTATGCGGGAAAAACTTGCCTGCAAGGCCTGCGCAAGCGTTTTAACCGCCATAGTTTTAGCAAGACCGGGGACACCTTCAATAAGGATATGACCGTCGGCAATTAAACCAATTAACATTTTTTCAATTAAATCTTGTTGACCTACGATAACTTTTGAAATTTCTCTTTTTAAATCTTGCAAGAAAAAGCCTTCTTGTTGGACTTTTTGATTTATTTCTGTAATGTTCATAACCCCTCCCAAAAGAGCAAAGATTGCTCTACCTTTTATATTATAGAATTTTTATATTAAAGTCCAGTATTTTTTTAGATTAGATAATTTTGTTTGTTGAGCAGTAAGTTTAAATTTGATATAATAATTTTATCCTTTTGTTAGGAGAGGTGGCCGAGTGGTTGAAGGCGCAGTCCTGGAAAGACTGTATACTCCAAAAGGGTATCGAGGGTTCGAATCCCTCCCTCTCCGTATAAATTTAAAACCCCGCTTTGCGCGGGGTTTTTAATTTATAGGAAATGGCAGGGAAGCAAACTGCTTTGCTTCCCGTAGGGATTCGAAAGGCGGAGCGATGTTTTTGTTTGAGCGTGCGTAAGCCGCGAAAGGCAAAAACCGCGAGCCCGGCCCTGGAGCATTTTCCGTCAGGAAAATGACGGAAGGGCGAATCCCCTACTGCATCACTTTTGAATTCCTTACCATTTTTGAATTCCTTCTTAATTTGATACAATGAAAATATATTCATTCAAAAGGAGACATTATGAAAAAACATATTTTTTTATTTTTAGGTTTTATTGGTTTTACCGCTTGCGCTACTATTAACTGGCAAGGACAAAATTTTGATAATTATGTTGCCCAATATGGTGTTCCTACCTCTTTTTATAAAATGCAAAATGGAAATACATCTTACTCCTATAAAAGAAACTGTCCAGATACTACTGCTCAGCAAGAATTATTGATTATAGTAAACTCGGATAATATTATCCAACAAATAACCGCAACGGCCTCTTGCCCAAACCAATACAATAATCTCTCCTATAACGACCCTAACTATCAGTATCAGCAAACAATTGAACAAAAAGAAAAACAACGCAAAAAAAGGATAGAAGACATCGGATACGCCTTAAAAGTAAAACAATTAGCTTTACCTACAGCACAATCAGAAGTGAACATAGCAACAACAACCCTTAGTATAGCAAAACACGGATCAGAAAAAACTGCCGGTTGTACCGTTACAGAATGTGAAACTAAACTGACAGAAGCAAAAAATCGATTAGAAAAATTAAAAAAGGAAATATCTGCCTTAGAAAAAGAACAATTAGAGTTGATGGCTTACAAATAAAAATTACTTTATTTTCTCATAACAAACTAGCAAAGCACCGAAAGGCAAAAACCGCGAGCTCGGCCCTGGAGCATTTTCCGTCAGGAAATTTATGCAGGACGAAATCCCTCCCTCTCCGTATAAATTTAAAACCCCGCTTTGCGCGGGGTTTTTAATTTATATAGTTTTTTAATTTTAATTGACAGAGTCAAGCCAAGTTTTAATATCTTCGATAGTGGCGGAATTTAAAAGTTTGCCTTCAACAACAGTTGTATCTTTGCTCACGCTCGGCCTTAAATGCTGAATAGTTTTACCAAAACCGCTACCGCCCGAAGTAGCAAACAAAACAATTTTTTTACCGCTGAAATCGTGCTTTTCTAAGAAAGTATTAATAATAGTCGGTGCAATATACCACCAAATAGGAAAGCCAAGATAAATTGTATCGTAAGCGGAAATATCTATATTATCATCCGCTATTTCAGGTCTAAAGGAAAGGTTCTTCATTTCCATAGAACTGCGGCTTGATTTATTCATCCAATCAAGGTCTGCTTCTGTGTAAGGAACTTTCGGTTTAATTTCGTATAAATCTGCTTTAGCCAGTTCAGCAATTTGTTTTGCAACTTTTTCAGTTATACCGCTGGCCGAAAAATAGGCAACTAATTTTTTTGACATTTTTTCCCCTCCTAAAACCCAATTCATCTATATTATATTTTAGATTTGCGAAGATTTCTAATATAAGAGTTTTCTTTTATATCGTTTAGATATATAGTTTCTGTGTTAGAAAGATTATTATTATTCCTATTAACAGAATATTTTATATCAATCTTGTTATTATTGTAATCTCCATTAACCTCTATTTTATCACAAGATTGTTCATTTACATTATCTTCTTTAGCCGAAATAGTATATAAATATTGAAGGGGAGAAGAATTTTTATAACTTTCTTTAGCACTATCTGCCGTTATATTTAATTTTAAATAACAGGGAGTAGAACTCTCAAATATAAAAGAATATCTTGTTATTTCTGTTGTTGTAAAATCTTTATAAAATTTTAAATTATATTTCGTAGCCAACTCATCCATTTGCTTTTTATAGTTATTGTTATACTCAAAAGGTTTTCTTAAAGGTTTAGCAACAGGTTGATTTTGTTTTTCCTGGGTATAATTTTGTGCCGGAGTCTGAGCAGGCACATGGGCCGGAGCAGGTGCCGGCGGATTGGCAAGTTGTTCTGCTATTTTATATTTATCAATATTAGTTGTTTTGGCTAGAACTTTTCTTAAATAATAATCGGGAAAGACTATGTTATGTGTTGTGCCATCCACAACCAAAGGTATTATCAATTTACCTACGTTTTCATAAGCATATATAAGGTCTTCTTTTGTTAAAAGGATATTCACATAATGATTATTCTTTTTTCTAAACAGTAAATCACGGCTTTCGGAATAAATAACTGCAATAGGCAATTCCTTGCCATTGTAAGAGGCGCTAAAATTGGTAATTTCTTCGTAAGTATAGATGTTTTTTAAAGCAATATAATAGGAATAAGTATCTGTAGTATAATCGCCCGGATGGTGATAAATTAAGCGATAGCCGTTAGCCACAGGGAAATACGCATCATATTCGCCCTGAACATTAGACTGCATAAAAGTAGGTTCTTCCATCGTAGAAAAAGTTTTTGTATTTGTAGTATAATTATTACTTTTATATACTAAAGTCGGCGTAGCACAAGCCGATAAGAATAATGCAATTAAAACTAAAAAAATATTTCTTTTCATATATTCTCCTATGCCATTTGTGAACTTTCCTAAAATATACCATATTTTTATTTAAAACACCTATCTATCATTAGGCCAATTAATTATTTTTAAATTATGTTCCTTAAAAATACTGAGTAATATTTTTTGATCTTCTGTTCCTATATAAGATAAATTAAACTTATATTTATTCCCTTCTGCTATTTCAAAAACCAATATATCCACCGGCACACTGATAGGTGAACCTAGTTTATCTTTTTCGTAAAAAATATTAAATATTTGCTTCCAAAATAATTTAACAGGTCTACCAAGTGCATTAGGAAATTCAACCCCTTGTGAAGAGACTATAAACACAGGTGAAGGTTTAAAATAATTCTTAAAACACATAATAGTCATAACCAAAAAGGGCGCAGCCATAAAAATATAAATCCATCGTGGTGTATCCGGAGAAAACGGAACAGCAAAATAGCCGATTATGATACAAATTATCAAAGTAAAGAACCACGGGCTTCCGCCCGTGGCTTTTTGTCAAAGCTCAAACAGCGTCGCTGTTTGCTCTTCCTCTTCTTTTCTCTGCTCTTCTATATATTTCTTTATTGCGGCCTCATCTATTCCTACTGTTGATACAAAATA
>JAZRZE010000010.1:0-5948 GCA_045601125.1 Elusimicrobiaceae bacterium
CTGCCTTGAAGTATTGAGGCAATGCGATTGCAGCCAAAATACCGATAATTAATACTACGACTAATAACTCAATTAAGGTGAAACCTTTATTGTTTTTCATTTTTATTTCTCCATTTTGAATTTGCTTTTTTTGCAATAAAAGAAGTTGTTATTTCCTTTTAACTTAAAAAAGCAACCTTGCCCCAGCAAGATAAAAAGTTAAAAGAAGTTTAATTTCTTAAACCAAGTTTCACAACTCGTTCTTAAAAGAACTAAAAGCAAAATCTCCTTAACAGAAAATCTTGCTACACTTTTATCACACTTATAGTATATTGTAAAATTTTAAATTTGTCAAGACCCTTTTTAAATTTTGGAGTTTTTTGGTGGTTTTTTATTTTTTCTTGCTATATAAGACGGAAGTATTATTCTTTTATACATAATTTACCCCTCTCTTTTATCTAAAAAAAGAGAGGGGTAAACAGAGATATTATAACTTAGCGATTCTTCTGGTGATAGCCTTTTTCTGGAAACATTCCACACTGTCACCCGGTTGAGTTTTCTTAAAACCCTCAACCAAAACGCCGCACTCATAACCTTTTTCAACTTCTTTGACATCATCCTTAAAGCGTTTTAAGCCGGAGATTTTGCCTTTGTAAAGAATCTCGCCTGCGCGCAAAATACGGACTTCATAATTGCGCACAAGTTTGCCTTCGTCAACATAACAACCGGCAACAAAACCGCTGCTTAAATCAAAGACTTGGCGCACGGTCGCTTTGCCGACTGTTTCTTCCACAATATCAGGTTCAAGTAAACCTTCCATAGCGGCACGCAAATCTTCTAAAAGTTCAAAGATGATATTATAAGTGCGTATTTCAATAGCTTCTCTTTGGGCTTCTTCTTGGGTGGCCTCATCGGTATCAACATTAAACGCAATTATAACAGCATTACTTGCTTTAGCAAGCAATAAGTCAGACTCATTAACATTACCCGCAGCAGAGTGAATAATTTTTACTTCCACTTCTTCCGTCGGGGTTCTTAAAATGGCGTCTTTAATTGCTTCAATTGAACCTTGCACGTCTGCTTTAAGAATAATTGCAAGTTCCTTAACTTTATCGCTCTTAATATTGGTAAGAGAAACGTGTTTTTGGTGGGCAATTCTTTCTTCTTTATGGGCAAGTTTTCTTTTTTCGGCAATATGTTTGGCCTCTTTTTCGCTAGAAGCAATAACAAGAGTATCACCTACGGAAGGCGGCTCCCCGTTAATACCTAAAATTTCAGCCGGAACGGAAGGCCCGATTGAGGGCAAGCGTTTGCCGTGCTCATCAATTAAAGCGCGGATTTTGCCGTAAGTCGTGCCGACAATAAAAGGATCGCCAACGTGAATTGTGCCTTTTTGAACAAGCACAGTTGCAACGACACCGCGTTTATTATCTCTCTTACTTTCCAAAATAACACCGACGCCGCTTCTGTTAGGATTTGCTTTAAGTTCCATCATCTCGGCCTGTAAAGCAATCATTTCAAGAAGTTTATCAATGTTAATTCTTTTCTTTGCTGAAATTTCAACAAAAATTGTATCGCCCTGCCATTCTTCCGGCACAAGTCCGCGTGAAGCTAAATCTTGTTTAATTTTATCGGGATTTGCGCCCGGTAAATCAATTTTATTTACCGCAACAATAATAGGTGCACCAGCGCTTTTTGCGTGGTTCATAGCCTCAATAGTCTGAGGCATAATGCCATCGGTAGCGGAAACAACTAATACAACAATATCCGTTGCCTGAGCACCGCGCGCACGCATAGCGGTAAAGGCCTCGTGGCCCGGAGTATCAAGAAAAGAAATATAACCCTTCGGGGTTTTAACTCTGTATGCACCGATATGCTGGGTAATTGCACCAAACTCGCCCGCAACAACATTAGAATGGCGAATAGCGTCAAGCAAACTTGTCTTACCGTGGTCAACGTGGCCCATAATTGTAACAACAGGCGCACGGGGCTGTAAGTCTTTTGGGTCATCTTCTTCTTGCACTTGACTTACAAGTTCCTCGTGAGCAAATTCACTAATCATTTCGGTTTTAAAACCACACTCGGAAGCAACAAGTTCAATCATATCTGTTTCAAGACGCTGATTGATAGTTGCAAAAATACCCATACCCATTAGCTTTTTAATAAAGTCATTTATTTTAATATCCATTTTTTCGGCAAGTTCTTTTATAGTAGGCTGGCCGAGAATTTTGATAACTTTTTGTTGGGGTTCTGCCGGTTTTTGTTCCTGTTTAACTTCGGGCTTTTTGGGCTCTTCTTTTTTAACGGGAACATTTTGTTTCGGCTGATTATTTACAAAATTATTCTGAACGGGAGAAGGTTTTACTTCCGTTTTAACTTGTGCTTTAACTTCAGGTTGTTTTTGTTCAACTTTAACGGGTTCTGCCGGTTTTGCTTCCGGCTTTGTCTCTACTTTCGGTTTAACTTCCTTAACAACTTTAGTTTCTACTTCTTCTGTTTTAATTTCCGGCTTTTCTGCCTTGCTTGATTTGGCAGTAGTTTTCTTAACTGTCTTTTTTACGGTTGTTTTTTTAGTTGCCGTTTTTTTAACAGTTTCTTTTTTTGCCTTTGTCGTTTTTTTAGCAGTAGAAGTTTTGCGTGTGGCAGTTTTCTTTTTAGGTTCTTCTTCCTTATTTGTTTTCTTGGTTGTTGTCATTTTCTGCCTCCGCATTAGACTCTAAATACTGTCTAGCGCCGTCAATAATCTTTTGGGCGGTCTTTTCGCCAACGCCTTGTAAAGTTGCCAAATGTTCCGGATTTAATTTAGCAATTTTTTCTACGGAATCAAAACCTGCTTTAGTTAAAACTTCGGCAAGTTTCGGCCCGATACCCGGGACATCTGCTAAAGCATTTTGAACAAGTTGTGCTGCTTCTTGACCTTCTTGTTTCTTTTGGCTTTCGCTCTTTATTTCAAGATCCCAACCACTTACTTTTGAAGCAAGATTTACATTTTGCCATTCTCTGCCGATAGCAATTGAAAGTTGATCATCGGGAACAATAACTAAGGCCTTTTTAGCGGTGGCGTCAACTATGCGAACGGATAAAACTTTCGCGGGAGAAAGAGCATTTATAATTGTGCTAACGGCATCATCACTGTAATTGATAAGGTCAATTTTTTCACCAGCAAGTTCACCTGTAACCGCGCGGATTCTGATACCTCTCATACCTACACATGTACCAATAGGATCAACATTACTGTCATTACTTTTAACAACGACTTTTGCTCTAAAACCGGGATCTCTGTAAATACCCTTTATTTCAATAAGATTATCGCTTAACTCGGGAATTTCGACTTTCATAAGTTCTTTTAAGAAATTAGGTGAAGTTCTTGAAAGAATAATGTAAGGCCCTCTTTGTCCTTTATCAAGTTTCAAAGCGGCTGATTTATAGCGGTTCAAAACGGAATCAGGTTTAATAGAAGGTAAATCAGCGGGAGATAAAACCTTTTCAATAATAGCTTTAACTCTGCTACCGTGGGTAAAGCGTTCTTTTCTGATTTGTTCCGAGTAAGGCAAAAGGGCTTCTGCTTTACCTAAATCAACAACGATATCTCTATCGGAAAATCTGCGCACAAGACCGGTGACGACTTCACCTTCTCTGGGTTTAAATTCTTTATAAAGGTTATCTCTTTCAATACCGCGGATTTTTTGGATAAGCACTTGTTTTGCAATTTGGGCGGCAATTCTTGAAAAATCGCCAACTTCCACAACCTTTATAACATCCTTGCCGATTTTTGCTTTAGGATCTATATTCTTTGCATCGGCTAAACTTATTTCAATTTCGGGGTTGCTTACTTCTTCAACTACAGCTAAAGTTTGATAAGCCTCAATAGAACCTTTTTCCAAATCAATATGGGCGGAAAGAAGGGCATTTCTGCCTAAATTTTTTCTCAAAGCGGAAATTAAGGCATCTTCAATAGTTTTTAGGGTATCTTCCCTGCTGATATTCTTTTCCCTTTCTAAACTCTCAAGGGCAAAAATTAAGTCTTTGTTTTGCATATTATTAGTTCTCCTTAAAACTCAACCACAGGGTCAAGATTTGCTTTTTTAATATCTTCATAATTGAAGTTAAATCTGGTTGTCCCGTCAAAAAGGACGATTTTTTTATCATCTGCTTCTTCAATAATACCGGTAAAAGTGGCTCTGTTTTCAATTGCTTGTTTGGTGAAAATTCTTGCCCTTTCGCCGATAAATTTTTTAAAGTGGGCGGGTTTCTTTAAAACACGCTTAATACCCGGCGAGGATACTTCCAAAATATAAGCACCGTCAAGTAAATTTTCCATAGTGATTATGGAGTCAATTTTATCTGTAAGGATTTCGCAATCGCCAAGATTGACACCGCCTTCCTTATCTACAAAAAACTGTAATAATTTTTTTGAACCGTGAGCCTGAATAATCAAATCCACAAGTTCATAGCCCTGCTTTTCAAGGGCCGCACCGATAATTTCTTCCATCTGATTTTTGTTCATAAAACACCGCCTTCAAAACAAAAGCGACTTGTTTCCAAGTCGCTTGAGTCTAAATCTAAGATACTTTTATTATAGCATAAAAATAATCTTTTGGGCAAATCACATCCAACGGCTTACCTGTTTGGATTTTCTGTTTATCGCGCTAAAAGCACTTTTGCGCGCTTCAAGAAGAATCTTGCGCCCCCTTATGGTTCTTGTATAGATAATATTACAAGGACCCACTTCATCTTCCCAAAACGCTTTTAAAAGTTCTACGCTTTTTTTGGTTTTACCGAAAACCGAGGGCACCGCGTGGAAATCAATTTGTTTAAATTTGCCAAGAAAATTCTTGCGGGCTATAATATAGCGCGGGTTTTCAATAGGGTCCAAAAACTCCTTGAGCGCGTTTATTAAAATTTTATTTTCTTCCGGCGAAAGATTATCAAAACTGATAAAAGTATCATTCTCCTTCCCGATAGGGCTGTTGGTTTCTATATGCACCTGATCGGGCAATAGTTTAATCATTTTTTGTCTGTGCATAACTTTCAGGAAAACCAAAGATACCTGCCTTAAAATCTTTTCCACAGAACCTGTTTTAATAACAAGTATTGTAGGTTTTAACATATACCCTAAGAAAAAGACAAGGGTCAAAATAAAAACAAAAGGATTTCCGTCTCTGATACTTTTAATCAGGAAAGGAACCGCTATTGCCAAAGCAAAAAATAACCTATAATAATAGCCACCCATATAATTTAAGGAAGCTCTTGTTACGGGAGTATCTATTCCCGTTTTTAATTTAGGTGCACTTGTTCTGCCCTTTAGGGCTTCCTGCCAAGAAATTTCCGTTTCCGCTCTTTGATGGGCAAGGCAAGTGTTTGTTATATTTTCAAAATCTTTTTCTGTTAAAGGTAAAGGATTTTTAGAATCCAATCTAGCAAAAACTCTGGAAAGCATATTTGTTATTATATAAGGCTTTTTGAGAGAAGGGGCCTCAAATCCCTCAAAACGTTTATCAATTCTTTCAAAATCATAAGCAAGAATCCTTTGACTAACTGTTTGTTCTTGCTCATGAAGAGTTTGGGGAAGCTCTTGTTTAAACCTTTCTATGTTCTTCAATATTTTTATTGTCCCAAGATGCCAAATGTGAGAAATTTTATTCGGATTATCTTTAACCACCCTTAAAGCACGCCCGCGCATCTGGTTTGAAAGCATATAAGAACTGACCGTGCTTGATAATATAAGAGAGTTGATACACGGCGCATCCCACCCTTCGCCCAGCAAGGCCTGCGTGCCGACAATTACATTTATATATCCTTCACTAAACAAATCGGTAATCAGTTGCACAATTTGGCTTTTAACCTTCTCTTTAGGCGTAATGCTTAAATATCTTTCATCTTGGGCAAGAGTTTTTAAAGAAATATCTTCCTCAGTAATATTTTTTTGTTTTATTAAATCTAAAAACTTTTCTTTAATTTGCACCGGT
>JAZRZE010000011.1:0-2621 GCA_045601125.1 Elusimicrobiaceae bacterium
GCACTTTAATTATCGGCTTCCAAGCAAACTTTGCAAGTAAAACTACCAAGATAAAAAAGTTTACTACGGTCCAAAAAACTAAACCGAAATTGGGTTCAAGTAAAGTCTTCATAATACTATAAAGTCATCAAAAGACAAATAACCAAAGCAAACAAAGTAACACCTTCTACAAGAGCAGCGGCAATAATCATTGTTGTTCTGGCATCACCGGAAATTGCCGGTTGACGACCGGTTGCCTCTAAAGAGGCCTGACCGATTTTTCCGATACCGAGAGCCGCACCTATAACGGCAAGGCCTGCACCTAAACCGGCTGCGATATATTTTAATGCTTCAAGTTCCATACTTCCTCCTAATGTGCGTGGCTTTGTAAACCGACAAATATGGCCGTAAGTAAAGTAAATACATAGGCCTGAATTGCGGCTACAAGCAACTCTAAAATACTAACAAAAAGTGTCATACCCAAAACAGGTATGCTGGAAACATAACCTTCCCAGATGGCCTTTTCCCCCATTAAAAAAATAAAAGAAAAAAGACCGAGCAAAATAATATGCCCAGCAGTCATATTGGCGAACAAACGAATCGCCAAAACAAAAGTTTTAATAATTAAACTGAAAATTTCTAAAACAAACATCATCGGTATAAGCCACCAAGGCACGCCGCCGGGCACAAAAGATTTTATAAAACCGCCGACGCCGTTTTCTTTTATACTGAAAAAAACAATACACATAAAACTTGCTATTGCCATACCCGCTGTGACGGATATATTACTTGTTATGGTTCTTGCTTCCGGCATCATACCGAGATAATTTGCAAAAAGTAAAAAGATTAATAAAGTGCAAAAAAACGGAACAAGTTTTTTACCGTGCGGACCGATATTCGGTAAAACAATACTGTCTTGAACAAAAACGACAAAAGATTCCATAAGCGTTTTCAGACGCCCGCTTTTAAGCCCCGCAAAAATAGGAAGAAAAACTAACAAACATACAGAAATACCGAGCATAAAAAAAGTATGCTGGGTCAAACTTATATCTAAACCGAAAAGTTTGATATCAACAATATGGTCTAAAATATGATGCTCTAAAAGTTCCTGTATCATTTTTTATTTTCTGTTTTTACTTCTGAACGGGTGGCCTCTTTCGCGTGCATAACCAGTACATATAAAGCAAGAGCAAAAGCAATAAAACTGCCCGTTAAAATCAAATAAGGAAAAGTGTTTAATCTTCTATCAAGCCAATAGCCACAAAAAGTACCAAGACACATAATTAAGGCAAATTCTATACCTAAAGTGCTGATTAAAATAAAATCTTTTTTGGCGATAACACTTCTCTTTCCCATTAATTTTATTTTAGTATTTTTTTAAGTTTTTTGAAATGCTTTTTCCGTTCGCGCGTGCGCGAAGAGGTTTTTTAAGAAGAGAAAAAATTAAAAACGTGTTAAAGTGGGAATCTCAAACAAATCAATTTTTTGATCCAGATTCTTAAAATCGGGAAGAGTTATTTTTATACCGTTGTCATAATAGACATTTTCTTCACAAAAAGAACGGAACATTTTGTCTTTTCCTAAAGAAAGATAAAGAAGAGCCACAAGCCCGTCGGCATCGTCGCAAGTTAAAGAAGATTTCGCCAATGACATAATAGTATTTCGCGTTTGGGAACCATAATCTTTTGCTTGTGTTTCTTCGGCATAATCAACATCGGCAAAGCCAAGCAAATGGCCAAATTCGTGAAGCAAAATATGCTTTTCAATAAAAGAATCACTTTTAACTGCCCATATCAATTTTCTATCGGATAAAACGGTATAAAAACCGGAAGAATCTTCCCTTGCGGAAAAAATTTTTGCAGCTTCTTTTAGCATTTCTCCGGAAGAAAAAACTATACGCAAATCTTCTATTTCAGAAGAGGTCTTGTATCCTTTTTGGGCAGTTTTTAAATTATCAAAACTATATTTGTCAGAGGCAGGACCGCAAAGAACTTTTTTCATTTTTTTAGGAGCTTGCAAAATGGGAATAATATCTTCAAACTCCTTATCAAAATTAGGATATTTTTTTCTTCTTTTTAGGACATTACTAAACCAATCTTGAAACATACGTCCCGCTTCGTCGGTATCATAGACTTTGTTCTCGTCTATAACAGAACCACTCATTCTATAAGGAGAAAAAGAAAACCCCTTAAAAACATAATCGTCCTCGTCGACACAATATGTTATTATTTCTTGATTGATAATTTTATTTATTAGTTGCTTTTGCTGTTCATTATCCGAAATAAAAGTCTTTAAAGGCATCCAATTGAAAGCATTTAAGGATACCGTTAAAGAGAAGAAAAATAACAACAGAAAAAATTGAAAAAAGTTTTTCATAATTAAATAATACCTTATCCCATAAAAGAAGACAAGGGTCTTTGGACCTATTTTTGAAATGGGACCTTTTTTCAGTTTATAAAAAATTTCAAAATTGTAAAAACGTTGTAAAAAGTTAATTTTTGCTTTTGTTCGCTCCGCTTTTTATATTTTTGAGCAAAAATTTTTATAAAAAACCTTAAAAACGGCCGATTTTAGCCAAAAAGCCCGCTGTTTTTGATTTTTACAAAAAAATAATAGTATTTATCAATATATTCAAAAAAACA
>JAZRZE010000012.1:0-16678 GCA_045601125.1 Elusimicrobiaceae bacterium
CCCTTTATTTTCAACACTGTTTATAGAGGCAAGTTTAATTTCGCTTATAACAACGGGACGGGCAAAATTATCCTGCAAACTGTTTACGATGATTTGTCCGAGATTATGAGCATTAAAATATCTAACCAGTAAAAACCATCCTATACATATAAAAATTAAAATACCAAGGCAAACAAGAAATAAGGAACGAATTAGGTTCCTTGTAAGAAATTTTAAAAATCTAAAAGAATTTTTAAAAATTTTCTTTGTCATTTAGAACCCATCCCGTTTACTAAATTATAAAGCCAGCCGAAAATCTTCTGCCAGAAGAAAAGGGTATTGGAAATAACTTGCTTAAATAAAGTAAAAAGAGGCAAAATGCCGGGGAAGCAAATTTCCAAAAGACCGAAAATTATTAAAACATTTGATAAAACAATTATAGATACGGAAAAAACCGTTCCGCCAGCTTGTAAGATATCACTTTGCTCGGTTTCCTGTAAAGTTTTAACAGTATGCCACAAGTGAAACATAATAAAAAAGCCAAAAAGGAAAAGAAAAATATCTTTATATTTAAAAGCCGTTTCGGGACTTAAAAGATGCCAGAAGAAATAAACAAGTAAAACAAAAACGGCATATAAAGGTAAACAATAAGGTGCAAGAAAAATAAAAATATTTGTTCCGCTTACTTTAACTTGTCCGCTTTCTTCCCCCACTTTTAAGTTTTGCGCTTTATAACCGCAACACATTGCGCTGATAGCATGAGTTATCTCGTGCGCGAAAACATATACGCGCGAGAAGTTATAAATAAATTTGTGAACAAGGGCATAGATTATCATACCGATAACGAAAAATAAAGTTATTTTATAGGACTTAAAAATAGAATAAATGCCTTGAAAAAAGGCAAAAACCGTAAACAAGGCCGTCGGAGCAAGGACAATACCTATTAAAAATTTAACAAATTTCGTCATAACTTTACCTTAGTATTTGTTTATCCACGCGGGATTTTTATAAACATGCTCTGCTTTGTCTTTGATTTGTGTAAGCAAAACAGAGGAAATTTCTTCAAAAGAAGAGCGTTCTTGAAAATACTTTTCAAGAGCGTTTTTTATAGCGGTTTTATATTCTTCTTTGCTGCGCGCACCTGTTATTTGCAAAGTGCCTTGATATAGAATTCTATTACCAAAACGCCTTATCGCACCGCCTAAAATTTTTTTACCGTCTACCATTAAATCATCTAAAACGGGATTTGAAAAACAACTTTTGCTCTGCCCGTTTTCTACCGGTTTAAAAATATGTTTCTGATCGTAATTTTGAACTTGGCTGATATATTTTTTTAATTCACTTGCAATAGCGGTATGTAATTTTTTATAAATTTCTTCCACTTTATCGGTGCTGGTAAAAATGATGGAAAAAGTTAAATCACCCTCGTGGTAAACCACCCCGCCACCGCTAGGGCGGCGGGTTATTTGATAGCCTAAATCAAATTGTTCTTTTAGGGATTTACTTCTTTGTGCATAGCCGAAAGTTATGGCTTTTTGTTCTTGCCAATTAAAAAATCTTAAGAAGTTTTTATCTTCTAAAGTTTTATTGCAGGCAATTATTTCGTCAATTGCCATTTGGCTATATACATCAAAAGAAGGTGTTTGTAAAATTACCATTTTAAATTAGGCTCTCTTGCGGCTAAAACCTCGTCAATAACTCCGATTTCTGTTTTATGCGGAGCGTGTTCAAGCATAGAAATATCTTTCTTTGCTTCTTCAAAAATTTGTTTCATCGCTTCAATAAAGCCGTCTAAAGTTTGTTTATTTTCCGTTTCGGTCGGCTCTACCATAAGCGCCTGAGGAACGATGAGCGGGAAATAAATTGTCGGCGCGTGATAGCCCAAATCAAGCAAACTTTTGGCAACATAAAGGGCTTTTAAAGAAGGCATATCTTTAGCAATTGTAAGCACGCACTCATGCATACAAACTTCGTCAAAGAAAGCAGGGAAATAATTTTTAAGTTTAACTCGAACATAATTTGCATTTAAAACGGCATTTCTTGCAATATCACCAAGAGTTTTACCGTCAAACTGCCTTAAATAAGCATAAGCACGAATAACAATTGCAATATTGCCCCAGAAACTTTTAACCTGCCCAATACTTTTTTTGTTTTTTGTTAATAAAGAGTATTTTTTACCGTCGAATAAAACTCTGCCGAGCGGTAAAAGTTCTGCCAATTCTTTACGCACACCGACAGCGCCTGCCCCGGGTCCACCGCCGCCGTGAGGCGCGGCCAAAGTTTTATGTAAATTAATATGCATAATATCAACACCCATATCAGCCGGTTTAACAAGACCGATTAAGGCATTTAAGTTTGCGCCGTCCATATATAAAAGTGCGCCTGCAGCGTGGACAAGTTTTGAAATTTCTAAAATATCCCTTTCAAAAAGACCGGCAGTATTCGGCAAGGTAAGCATAACCATAGCCGTTTTTGGACCAAGCACTTTTTTAAGTTCTTCAAGGTCAACTCTGCCGTGTGCGTTTGATTTAATATTAACAACTTTAAAACCGCACATCGCTGCCGTTGCCGGATTAGTGCCGTGCGCCGTATCGGGAACGATAATTTCAGTTCTGTTTTTATCTTTTTTGTGATAGGCCTTAGCAATTAAAGCGCCCGTAAACTCGCCGTGCGCACCGGCTGAAGGTTGCAAAGTCCAAGAAGAAAGGCCGGTAATTTCTTTTAAAAGTTCTTCAAATTTATAAATAAGTTCCAAAGTGCCTTGCGCATTTTGTGTCGGCGTTAAAGGATGTAAACAAGAAAAATTTTCCAGTGAACACAAAACATCATAGGCCTTTGGATTATATTTCATTGTACAAGAGCCAAGCGGGTAAAAATGCGTATCTAAACAAAAGTTTAGTCTTGATAAATTGGTAAAGTGGCGCACTACATCAAATTCGCTTACTTGAGGCAACTTCGGTTCGCTTTTGCGTAAATATTTTTTATCTAAAAGAGAGGAAACATCTTTTGCGCCGTTAAAAACAATACCTCTTGCTCCGTTAGATTTTTCTATAATAAGTTTTTCCATATTAAATCCCCCTCAAGCAAGAAATAAAGTTTTCAATATCGGCTTGCGTTTTTGTTTCTGTCACGCAAACGAGCAAACTATTCTTTAAAGATTTATCAACTTGCCCTAAATCATAACCTGACAAAATACCTTTTTTGGCAAGTTTAGTAATAATTTGTTTTGCCGGAACGGGACAATTAACAACAAACTCATTAAAGAAAGGTTTTTGATAAGCAAGAGAAAAACCTTTTATTTGGCTGATTCCTTTTGCTAGATTATGGGCTTTTTCTAAATTAAGAAAAGCAACTTCTTTTATACCTTTAGGACCGAGCAAACTTAAATAAATAAGCGCGTTTAAGGCGCATAAGGCCTGATTTGAACAGATATTTGAAGCTGCTCTTTCCCGTCTGATATGTTGCTCTCTTGCCTGTAAAGTCAAAACAAAACATCTGTTGCCTTTATTATCTTTTGTAATACCGCAAAGACGACCGGGCATATAGCGCACATATTGCTTTTTACAGGTAAAAATACCAAGACCGGGCCCACCGAAACTCATTGGGTTTCCAAGGCATTGACCTTCGGCAACGGCAAAATCACTATCATAAGAACCCGGAGTTTCTAAAAGACCTAAACTAATAGGATTTACTACTGAAACAAGTAAAGTATTTGCCCCGTGGACAAGTTTAGAAATTTCTTCACTTTCTTCAAGGCAGCCAAAAAAGTTTGGCGTAGCAAGGACAAAAGCGGCGCGCGGCGTTTGAAGTTTATTTTTTAAATCTTGTAAATCTAAAGTTCCGTTATTTAAAGAAACCTCTTCAAATTTAATTTCCCTTGTGCCGTTAAAATAAGTTTTTAAAACCTGTTTATATTGCGGGTTAAGACCGGCGGAAATTAAAACTTTATTTATACCTTTAATTTGGCAAGCAGCATAGACTGCTTCGGCAAGAGCGGTTGCACCGTCATAGTGGGAAGCATTTGAAACTTCCATATCAAACAAAGCGCAAATACTGCTTTGATATTCGTAAATTGCCTGAAGTGTGCCTTGACTTGCCTGCGCCTGATAAGGAGTATAAGCCGTTAAAAACTCCCCCCTTGAGGAAAGCGCATTAACAGCAGCAGGAATAAAATGTTCGTAAATACCTGCTCCCGCAAAATTCAAAAGAGGTTTATTTTTTGCCGCAAGAGCCTTGATATGCTTTGTTAAATCTTGCTCGTCAAGAGCAGCGGGTAAATTAAATTTTGCCTGTTTTAGAGAAGATGGAATATCTTTAAAAAGATCCTCTATATTTTCTATGCTGATTTCCTTAAGCATTGCTGCTTTTGTTTCTTTGCTGCTTGCGTCAAACATTTAGGCCTCCCTAAAAACTTATAAAGTGGCTTTGTAAGCGTCAAAGGAAAGGAGATTTTCTTCTTCTTTTGCGTTTGCAATTTTCATTTTAAAAATCCAGCCGTCGCCGTGCGGGGCTTGATTGATAAGAGAAGGATCTGCGGTTAAATTTGTATTAACTTCAATTACTTCACCTGAAAGCGGAGCATAAAAATCGGAAGCGGATTTAACTGATTCAATAACCGCGCAAGATTTGCCGGCTTCAATTTTTGCGCCGACTTTGGGCAATTCCACAAAAACAATATCGCTGATTTCGTGTTGGGCGTGATCGCTGATACCGCAGACGGCGGTGTCGCCTTCGATATAGGCCCATTCGTGAGTTTTGCTAAATTTACATTTTTCTTGATTGTACATTTTATTTTCTCCTTAAATTTTATCTTTATAAAAAGGCATTTTTATTTTTTTTGCTTTAATTTTGCGCCCGCGAACTTCTATTTCAACTTCCGCATCTTCTGCAAGAGTGGCGGGAGCATAACCTGCGCAAATTGCTTTATATACGGGTGAAAAAGTGGCACTTGTTAAATAGCCGATTTCCTTTTCCCCTTGATAGATTTTGCAACCTTCGCGGGCAATACCGGGCTGGGTTAAAATAAAGCCGCTCCACACTTGGCTAACGCCTGTTTCTTTTTGTTTTGCTAAGGCGGCTTTACCGATAAAATCTTCTTTATTTAATTTAACTACCCAACCGCAAGAGGCCTCGTAAGGACTTTTGGTTTCGTCCATATCGCTACCGCTTAAAAGATAGCCCGATTCAAGACGCAACAAGTCGCGTGCGCCAAGTCCGCAGGGTTTTATATTATGTTCAAGCCCCCAAGCAAAAAGTTTATTTATTACTTCGGCTGAACCCATAATTTCCACGCCGTCTTCACCGGTATAACCGGTGCGGGTGATAAGAACTTCCCCGCCAAACATTGTGGCTTTTTTAATATAAAATCTTTTTAGGTTTTTTATATCCTTATCAAGTTCTTCAAGAATATCCAAAACTTTAGGTCCTTGTAAAGCAAGCATACTGTAATCAGCGGAAACATTTGAAACTTCCACTTGAAAGTTTTTTGCTTTTTCTTTGAACCAAGCATAATCTTTTTGGCAAGTAGCGCTGTTTACTACGACAAAAAACTCTTGCTCGCTCACGCAGAAGGCAATAATATCGTCAATAATACCGCCGTTTTCGTTAACAATATGGCTGTAAGCGCCGCGACCTTCTTCTACTTTAAAATTATTTGTGGCGACATACTGTAAAAATTTATAGGCATCCGGCCCTTTAAAAATTATTTGTCCCATATGTGAAACATCAAACATACCGGCATTAGTGCGAACTGCCTTGTGTTCGGCAATAATGCTTTCAAATTGGACCGGCAATAGCCAGCCGTGAAAATCTACCATCTTTCCGCCTGCTTTTACGCAAGCGTCATAAAGTGCTGTTTTTTGTAAATTTTGTTCCATAAAACCATTATATAAAAATTACTTCCATCCTTCTTCTTTAGCATAAGTCAAAATACCCTTAGCAATTATTTTTGCTAAAAGCGTTTGTGTGTTTTTATTGTTTAGGCGTTTTCTGTCGGAAAGATTACTGATATAGCCCATTTCAACTAAAACTGCAGGGCATTTAACACCTTTTAAAACATAAAAATTGGCTTGTTTTATTGCGCTGTTATTAAAAACTTTTATGCCTGTATTATTGGAATTTTTTGAAGCCAGCAAACGAATATGAGCAGCAAGTTTTGAACTTTGATTTATATTTTCATTTGTAGCAAGAGATTGTAAAAGTAAATCGGCAAAACTTACCCCGCTGCTTGTTTGACCTTCATATTGCAGGGCCTCGTTTTCTAAAGCGGCTGTTTGTGCGGCATCGGCGTCAGAGGCCTTATCAGAACGAAAATAAACTTCAAACCCGCTTGCATTTGAACGCTTGGCGGCATTGGTGTGAATAGAAACAAAGATATCGGAATCATATTTGCCGGAAAGCCGTGCTCTTTCACCAAGTGAAATAAAAGTGTCATCACTTCTGGTCATTTTGACTTCTACATTTTTTTCTTTACTTAAAATATCGTAAACCTGTTTAGCGACTTTTAAGTTAAGTTCTTTTTCCCTTGCACTGCCTTTGCGGGTTGCGCCGGGGTCTTTGCCACCATGACCGGGGTCAATAAGAATTTTTAATTTGCCTTTATTTTGGGTAGAAGATGTTGAAATAGGCAAAATTGTAGGCGCCGGTAAAGACTCTTTTGAAGTAGCTTTTTGGGGGGTAGAAACCGTTTCGGCAATACTTACGGAAGCGCTAAAAAACTCATTGCCAAGTTCTATAATTTCTTCCGGTTCGGTTTGTTCCTGATTATCATCTAAAACGGAAGGGCGCAAAGCTGTAATAATTTCTTCATCTTCCTGCTGGTCACCTTGGGTAGCAGAACGCTCTATTTGAGAAGCAGATGCCTCAAAAATAAAAATTTTGCCATCATAATAAAAATCCCAATATTTGGCATCTTTCTTTAAGAAGGCAACCATTTGCACGCCTTTTGCTTTTTGGCTTACTCTGATTCTATTTAAGAAATTATTTTTGGAAGAAATAATTTCATCCCGTTTGACAATAGCACCGGGGAAAAATATTTCAATTTTATCTTTTGTTGATTTTTCTATTCTAAAAGGCAGTTCCCCTTTGGCCCTAAAAAAGACTTGAGATTTATTTGCTTGGTCCTTTTGCTCTTTGAAGGAAAGGGTATATCTTCTTTCAGCAATGATTTTATTTTGAACATATACAATATCATATGAAGAAAATTGATTAAAAAATTCTAAAGGGACATATAAAATTTTATCTTGTTCAAAAGGGGCTTGGGTCAAACTCTTTTTTTGTTTATTGATATAAGCATAAGGTTCTTGTTTGGTAAGTAAAGCCGTTTTAGAGCCGTCTGTAAGTTCCAAACGGCCGGAAGCCCCGTAAGCAGTGCTTTGCATTCCTAAAGCCCGTCCGAAAGCACGGCCTGCAACAAAGGGCTCATTTTGTAATAAAAGGACTTTGATTTTGCCCTTATTTTTGCCCACTAATTCCAAAGGTGTTTTGACTTGAGCAAAACCCAAACAAAATAAATTAAGGGCGATAAAAGTTAATAACAGTTTTTTAAGCATTTTCTTCCGGTATATATTTTATATCACAAGGCGCCATAACAGCATAACGGTTTGTGTTTAGCCATTTGCGAGCTTCTTTATAATTGGGGATATAGCCCGCAACACAAGCCCAAAAATCAGGGCTATGGTCAAAGTGTATCAAGTGGGCAAGTTCGTGAACAAGTAAATAATCAATAATACTCAAAGGCATTTTTATAAGACGATAAGAAAAATTCAAATTCTTTTTTTGTGAACAACTGCCCCATAAAGTTTTTTGGTCTTTTATGACAATATTGTTATACTGAACACCCATTTTTTGCGCCCAAGCGGCAACTTTTTGAGGTAAAATTTCTTGCGCTTGTTTACGCGACCACTCTTCGGCCAAAGCGGGCAAATCGGCATTTTTATCGTTGATGGTTATAGTTAAAGTTCCTTCTTCTAAAGAAAAAGAAGGTTCTTTTAACTCTGTATTTAAGATAACTTTACACGGCAAAAGTTGCCCTTCATAAAGAACTTTGCCGGAGGAGGGTTGTAAACTTTCCTGCTGTTCGGAAGAATTTTCCTCTGTATCTTTAGAAAAAACTTCCGGTAAATCGGTTTTTAATTTCTCAATAAAAAGTTTAATATCGCTTATTGTTGATTCTATATCAATATCTGCCATACATATATTTTATAAAAAACGCACATTTTTTTGTTAAAATATTTATATGGGAAAAATACTATTTTTTTTAGCCATTTTAGGGCTTGTGTTTTTTTATTATTCAAGACCGGTTGCCATAGAGCAACCAGAACCTGTTAAGCAGGAAGAAAAAAAAGAAGAACCGGATAAAAAAATTGTTCCGAAAAAAGTTGTTGCACCGAAACCTAAACCGGAACCGGAACAAATAATAGAGGTAGATGATACCCCTATTGTAAAACCTTTGCCGGAACTTTCTAATATAGTAGAATCTTCTGCCCAGCATCCTTATGCTGACCCGGATAAATACCCCTTACACTATGCTATTTGCAGAAATGACTTTGAACAAGTTAAAAAAGTTCTTAAAAAAGAATCTTTGGTAAACGAACTGGGCGAAGTTGTTATGGGTGTAAAAGAGTGCCACTGCGTTGAAAATCAATATGAAATTTGTCGTTGCGATGCTACTATGATTATGCCACCTTTGAATCTTGCTATTTTAAGAAGAAATGAGGAAATAGCAAAATATCTGCTACGTAAGAAGGCAAATCCTTTGACAAAAGATGCTTTAGGCAGAAATGCTCTTGATATTGCCCAGCAACAAAATATGGCTGATATGCAAGATTATTTAGCAAAATTCATAAAATAGTTTATGATTAAAAAACATTTTTTGTTTATTTGTTTTTTATTGTTTCCTTTTTTGATAAATGCGCAAAATTTTGACGATGTAAAAGTTATTTCCGTCTATGACGGAGATACTTTCAAAGTTAATTTACCCTGCACCCAAGATATTTTTTGCAGGGATATATCTGTTCGCGTAAACGGCATTGATACGCCGGAAATGAAAACAAAAAACTCGTGCGAGAAACAAAAAGCAAAAGAAGCCCAAGCCTTAACAAAAAGTATTCTAAATAAAGGGCCTGTAATATTAAAAAATTGTAAAAGAGATAAATATTTCCGCCTGCTTTGTGATGTTTCCGTATTAGGCAAAAATCAAGGTTATAATTTATCTGAAGAACTTATAAATGCAAATTTAGCCGTCGAATATCACGGTGAAACAAAAGCCGATGTTGATTGGTGCAAACTACCTAAAAATACTAAAAAACAAGATAATTTTGCTGATGAACTTTTAGCTGCTATAAAAAGTATTCTTGAAGAAATTATTCAATTAATCAAAAAGAGTTTTTAAAAAAATTCTTACCTGATTTTTCATTTCAAATAATACCGCGTTATATATTTCACGGCACAAGATTTTGGAGATAGTTTTAATTTTATTAGAAATAAGGAATACCCCGAGCGGGTGGCAACCCCGTGTATCCGAAATTTGAAAAAAATTAAAATTTACCAAAAAGCCGAAGCCATAAAAAAAGCCCGACTTTTTATAAGTCGGGCTTTTCTGTTTCAGCAAATTTGCTTACTCAATAATCTTTGTAACAACACCTGCACCAACTGTTCTGCCACCTTCGCGGATAGCAAAGCGGACGCCTTCTTCCATAGCAACAGGGGTTATTAAGGTTACTTCGATTTCAGCATTATCACCGGGCATAATCATGTCGCCTTTGAATTGTAATTCGCCGGTTACGTCGGTTGTTCTGAAATAGAATTGCGGTTTATATCCCGGTGTTAAAGGTGTATGTCTGCCACCTTCATCTTTCTTCAAGATATAAACTTGACCTGTAAATTTCTTATGAGGGGTGATTGTTTTAGGGGCTGCTAAAACTTGTCCTCTTTCTACTTGGTTCTTATCAATACCTCTAAGCAAGATACCAACGTTATCGCCTGCAATACCTTCGTCAAGAAGTTTGCGGAACATTTCAATACCGGTGGCAACTGATGTTAAGGTATCTCTGAAACCGATAATTTCAATAGGATCACCTACTTTAATCTTACCTCTTTCAATTCTACCTGTTGCAACTGTACCGCGACCGGTGATTGAGAAGACGTCTTCTACTGCCATTAAGAAAGGTTTATCTGTTTCTCTTTTCGGTTCAGGAATCCATGTATCTAAGGCTTCTAAGAGTTTCTTAATAGAAGGAACACCGAGTTCGCTGGAATCGCCTTCAATTGCTTTTAAAGCGCTACCGCGGATAATCGGGGTTTCTCTGTCAAAACCATATTTTTCAAGTAAATCGCGGACTTCTTCTTCAACTAAGTCCAACATATCTTTATCATCAACTAAATCTACTTTGTTTAAGAATACGACGAGCTTCGGAACGTTAACTTGTTTTGCGAGCAAGACGTGTTCTTTTGTTTGAGGCATTGCACCGTCAACTGCAGAAACGACCAAGATTGCACCGTCCATTTGGGCAGCACCGGTGATCATGTTCTTAATATAGTCTGCGTGGCCCGGGCAGTCAATGTGTGCATAGTGTCTTTTATCACTTTCATATTCAACGTGGGAAACGGCTACGGTTACGATTTTGCTTGCGTCTCTAACAACACCGCCTTTTGCGATATCGCTGTATGCCATTTCTTTTGATTTACCTTCGCTTGCCAAAACTTTGGTTAAAGCAGCGGTTAAGGTTGTCTTACCGTGGTCAACGTGACCGATTGTGCCGACGTTAACGTGCGGTTTGCTTCTTGAAAACTTCTCTTTTGCCATATTATTTATTTCTCCTTTAAATTACCTGCCCTTGACTCGCAAGGGCAGGTTAAATTTTTATTTTGCTGCGGCGGCAGTTTTCTTTTCAATTACTGCTTTTGCAACGTTTGAGGGCACTTCTTCATAGTGGCTAGGTTCCATTGTAAAGGAAGCACGGCCCTGAGAAAGAGAGCGAACGGTTGTCGCATAACCGAACATTTCGGCAAGCGGAACAAGCGCTTTAATGTATTTAGCATTACCTCTTTCGCCCATTTCACCAATTTTGGCGCGGCGGGAGCTTAAATCACCCATAATATCGCCCATATTGGCTTCCGGCGTAACGACTTCTACCTTCATAACAGGTTCAAGAAGAACGGGAGCAGCTTTCTTTGCACCTTCTTTTAAACCCATAGAGGCAGCGATTTTAAACGCCATTTCAGAAGAGTCAACTTCGTGGAATGAACCGTCGTATACAGCCACTTTGATATCTACCAACGGATAACCTGCTAAAGCACCGCTATCGAGGGCTTCTCTACAACCCTTTTCAACGGCAGGGATATATTCTCTAGGAATACGACCTTGGGTAATTTCGTTGACGAATTCAAAACCTTTGCCCGGAGCTTGCGGCTCTAAGCGCAAGAATACGTGACCATATTGACCTTTACCGCCGGACTGTCTGATGAATTTACTTTCTTGTTCAACGGTTTTGGTAATGGTTTCGCGGTATGCAACTTGCGGTGCGCCGACATTGGCTTGAACGTTAAATTCCCTTTTCATTCTGTCAACAATGATGTCCAAGTGAAGTTCACCCATACCGGAAATAATGGTTTGGTTGGTTTCTTCATCGGTTTTTACTCTGAAGGTTTGGTCTTCTTCGGCAAGTCTTGCTAAAGCATTAGACATTTTTTCAGAGTCATCTTTGGACTTCGGTTCAACTGCAATAGAAATAACCGGTTCAGGGAAGGTAATACTTTCAAGCACAATAGGATGATCGGGTGAGCAGATGGTTTGACCGACTGAAGCATTTTTAAGTGCGACGGTTGCGGCAATATCACCGGCTCTGAGAGATTTAACTTCTTCTCTCTTATTTGCGTGTAAGCGCATAATACGACCGACACGTTCTTGTGCATTTTTAGACGGGAAATAAATAGTATCACCCGCGTCAAGTTTACCTGAATAAATGCGGAAGAAGGATAACTTACCTACATAAGGGTCTGTCTGTATTTTGAAGAGCAAAGCACAGAAGGGTTCCTTTTCGCTATGTTTGCGTTCTTCTTCCTTACCTGTATCAGGGTTAGTTCCTTTGACGGGAGGAATATCTAAAGGTGAAGGCAAATAGTAGCAAACTGCGTCAAGTAAGGGTTGCACACCTTTGTTCTTGTAAGAAGAACCGCAAACAACAGGGAAGAATTTACCGGTTAAGGTTCCTTTTCTGATTGCTTTGCGAATTTCTTCTTCGGTAAAATTGGTTTCTCCGCCGAGATATCTTTCCATGATAGCATCGTCAAAATCGGCGAGTTTTTCTATCATGTGAGTTCTGACTTCTTCGGCTTCGGCTTTTAATTCTTCGGGGATTTCAACTTCATTAAAAGTTGCGCCGTTGTGGTCGCCATCCCAAATGATTGCTTTCATTTTGATGACATCAACGATACCTTTAAAATTATCTTCTTCGCCAACAGGAATTTGAATAGGGCAGGCATTACCGCCGAGTTTATCAACAATAGATTTTGCTGCGCGTCTAAAGTTTGCACCGATTCTATCCATTTTGTTAATATAGGCAATTCTGGGGACATTATATTTATCAGCCTGACGCCAAACTGTTTCGGATTGAGGTTCAACGCCTTGTACGCCGTCAAAGCAGCAAACTGCACCGTCTAAGACGCGTAAAGAACGTTCAACTTCTGCGGTAAAGTCCACGTGTCCTGGAGTATCAATGATGTTGAACTGGCAATCACGCCATTTGCAATAAACAGCGGCAGAGGTAATAGTGATACCTCTTTCTCTTTCCTGTTCCATCCAGTCTGTAACAGAAGCACCGTCGTGGGTTTCACCGATTTTGTGGGTTCTACCTGTATAATAAAGGATACGTTCTGTTGTGGTGGTCTTACCGGCGTCAATGTGAGCGATAATACCGATATTTCTAATTTTGTCTAAAGGAAAAACTTCGTTTTCGGCCATTGTATTAAACTCCTACCATTTAAAGTGAGCAAATGCTCTGTTCGCTTCTGCCATTTTATGAGTATCTTCGCGTTTTTTAAATGCGGCGCCTTCTTTTTTAGAACCGAGGATGATTTCTTCGGCTAATTTTTCAGCCATAGGGCGACCTTTGCGGGCTTGGGCTGCACCCAAAAGCCAGCGCATAGCAACGGAAGTACTTCTGATAGGTTTTACTTCTACCGGCACTTGATAGGTTGCACCACCGACGCGGCGGGCTTTAACTTCCAAAAGGGGTCTGACATTTTCAATACATTTGTTAAATGTTTCCAAAGGATCACTTTTGGTTTTTGCTTTGATAATATCCATAGCATCAAATAAGATTTTTTCTGCTGTGGATCTCTTTCCTTCAAAATTGATTTTGTTGATAAAGCGGGCTACCAAAACAGAATTATATTTGTAATCTGCGGGCGGTAAAGCGCGTTTATCTCTGGGTCTTAAACCTTTTCTTGGCATATTAAATTAATCTCCTTATTTACCTGCTTTAGGGCGTTTTACACCGTAAAGTGAACGACCCTGCTTTCTGTTTTCTACACCGCTTGCGTCAAGGGCGCCGCGGATAATGTGATAACGAACACCCGGCAAGTCTTTTACACGACCACCGCGAACTAAAACGATGCTGTGTTCCTGTAAGTTATGACCAACGCCAGGGATATAAGCGGTAACTTCCATCTTAGAAGTTAATTTAACACGGGCAACTTTCCTTAAAGCTGAGTTCGGCTTTTTAGGAGTTGTCGTATAGACACGGGTGCAGACCCCTCTTCTTTGAGGGCAGGACACTAAGGCCGGTGCTTTTGTTTTATATTCGGTCTTTGCTCTGCCGTGTTTAATCAATTGATTTACTGTAGGCATTTATTATTTTTTCTCCTCTTCTTTTTTACTTTGCTCTTCAAATTCTTGTGTAATTTGCTTCGCTGATATTCCGCTGCCTGCGGGAATTAAATGGCCGACGATGACATTTTCTTTCAAGCCTTCAAGTTTATCTACTTGACCTTTGATTGCCGCATCGGTTAAGACTTTTGTTGTTTCTTGGAAGCTTGCTGCTGAAATAAACGATTCTGAAGCAAGTGATGCTTTACTGATACCGAGTAAAATCGTTTCACAGTGAGCTTCTTTTTTACCTGCGGCTTTAAGTTTGGCATTTTCTCTGTCAAAGACAGCCTTATTTAAGATTTCGTCTTTCAAGAAGGTAGAATCACCTGCATCTAATACACGAACATTACCTAACATTTGGCGGACAATAACTTCAATGTGTTTATCGTTAATTGTTACACCCTGTAAGCGGTAAACTTCCTGTATAGCATTAAGCAAGAATTCTTGGACTTCTTTTATACCTTTCACGCGCAGCACGTCGTGAGGGTCTATAGCGCCATCTGTAAGAGCTTCACCCACAGCAACTTTATCGCCTTCATAGACGACCAAGTGTTTGCCTTGCGGGATGCTGTAATGCTCTTCTTTATTAATTTCATCATTCCTGAGGACTACCTCTATTAGCCCTTTCGGAGACGTTTCCAACCTAATCACACCTGAAAATTCTGCGATAATAGCGGGGTTCTTGGGTCTGCGGGCTTCGAAAAGTTCCGCAATTCTGGGCAGACCGCCCGTAATATCCTTTGTGCCGCCGGCTTCTTTAGCAATTTTTGCTAAGACATCGCCTGCCTGCACTTCTTCACCGGATTCAACAAGTAAAATAGTGTCAATAGGTAAAGGATAAGTTCTCTTATCTTTTTTACCTTCAATAACTACGCGGGGGTTCTTTCTGCCCACTTTACTTGCGGTGATTTTGCGCTCAATAATACCGGTAACCTTATTGCGTTCTTCTTGCAAGGTTATACCTTCCTGAACATCAATCAATTTGATTGTACCGTCAGTTTCGGCAATGACCGGCAGTGAGTGCGGATCCCATTCCGCCATCAAGGTATCTTTGGCAACTTTGGTTTTATCATTAATTAAAATTTTAGCGCCGTATTGAACCTTGTATTCTTTTATTATACCATTTTCCGCCTCTACAAAGATAGAGCCGTTTCTGGAAATACAGACTTTATTATCAAATCTATCTGTGATAACATCTAAATCTTTAAAGGTTACTTTACCTGCAACTTCGGCAACAGCTTGACTGCGACTCAAAACACGAGATGCAGCACCACCGATGTGGAAAGTTCTAAGGGTTAACTGCGTACCAGGTTCACCGATTGACTGGGCTGCAATAATACCGACTGTGTCGCCCGGTCTTGCAAGGAAACCTGTTGCTAAATTAACACCATAGCATTTTGCACAAATACCGTGTTTTGCGTGGCAAGTAAGAACGGAGCGAACGCGAACTTCGCTAACCTTATATTCTTTTACTTTCTTGCTTTGTGCAGGGGTAATGACATCACCTTTCTTAATAATAGTAATATCTTTATCGCCATCTTTAACAATGACATCTTCTAAAGCGGTTCTTCCTAAAATACGTTCATCAAGAGACTCAATAACTTCTTCACCGCTCATTAAAGATTTAAGGACGACGCCATCATCAGTACCGCAATCATCTTCGGTAACTACTAAATTATGACCGACGTCAATCAAACGTCTTGTTAAATAACCGGCGTCTGCTGTTTTCAAAGCGGTATCTGGCAAACCTTTACGACCACCGTGAGTAGAAATAAAGTATTCCAAAACTGAAAGACCTTCTCTAAAGTTTGCGGTAATAGGACTTTCAATAATTTCGCCTTGACCACCGGTAAGTTTCTTTTGGGGTTTAGCCATAAGACCTCTCATACCGGCTAACTGGCGAACCTGTTGTCTGGAACCTCTAGCACCGGAATTGGCCATAAGGTATACGGAGTTGAATTTCTGTTGGCCTTTCTTGACGGGTTCTTTTTCAACGGCGGACATTTCCTTAAAAAGATCTTCAGCCACATCATCGGTAACCTTGGTCCAGATATCAATAACTTTATTGTATCTTTCACCTTCGGTAATAATACCTTGTTGGGCTTGTTTTTGAATTGCCTTAACTTGTTTTTTGGCTTCGGCAACTCTCTTTTCTTTGGCTTGAGGAACAATCATATCTGCAATAGAAATTGACAATCCGGATTTTGTTGCATATTTATAACCGGTGTCCATAATTCTATCTAATAATTGGACTGTTTCATATTTGCCGTATTTAGGATTTTTATAACATTCGCTTACAAGTGCGGCAAGTTCTTTCTTACCCACATCTTTGTTAATAAATTTCCAACCTTTAGGTAAAATTCTGTTAAATAAAATGCGACCGACTGAAGTATAGTTTTTCCATTTGGAAATATCTTTGCCTTCATTTTCTACGCCGGTGACATCTTTAACTTTAATTTTTGCGTGTAAGGAAATTTTGCCGTATTCAAGAGCGACAATTGCATCTTCGCTATCGGCAAAAATAGAACCTTCACCTTTATCACCTTCTTTGATTTTGGTTAAGAAGTTAATACCCAAAACCATATCGTGTGAAGGTGCGGCAATAGGTCTGCCTGAGGCAGGAGATAAAATGTTATTGGTAGCAAGCATCAAAGTTTTTGCTTCGATTTGTGCTTCCAAAGTTAAAGGAACGTGAACAGCCATCTGGTCACCGTCGAAGTCAGCGTTGAAAGCAGCGCAGGTAAGAGGGTGAAGTTGTATGGCTTTACCTTCAATTAAAACCGGTTCAAAGGCTTGAATACCGAGTCTGTGCAATGTCGGAGCGCGGTT
>JAZRZE010000013.1:0-5814 GCA_045601125.1 Elusimicrobiaceae bacterium
GAAAATCAAAGTTCCGAAGCTGTTTTATTTTAGCTTTCATAATTGCTATAATAAATAGAGATGAAAATTTTAAAGTCTAAGTTATTTATCTTTTCTTTTATAGGTTGCGCTTTATTTTTTATTTTAACAAGCGCATGTGCTTTATATTTTATTTTGTCTGGTATGCCGCCCGTATATGAACTAGAAGAATATACCCCCTCCCTTACCAGCAAACTTTTTGATAAAAACGGCAAATTAATTTATGAATTTTCCGTAGAAAAAAGGCAGATGGTCCCCCTTGATGAAATACCTGTTGATATTCAAAATGCCGTGATTTCTATGGAAGATAGGAACTTTTTCAATCATGCGGGGTTTTCCACAAAAGCCATTTTGCGCGCTTTGGTTAACGACGTTGTTTTAGGCAAAGCAGCACAAGGCGGTTCTACTTTAACCCAACAATTATCAAGGGGCGTCTTCTTAACTAAAGAAAAAAAGATTATTCGTAAAATTAGGGAAATTTTCCTTTCCGTCCAAATTGAAGCCCTTTTCAGTAAGCAAGAAATATTAAAACTTTACTTAAACGAAATCTATTTAGGCGAAGGCTCTTACGGCGTAAAGGCCGCAGCAAAAAAATATTTTGATAAAGATTTAAGCGAATTAACACTTGGGGAAAGCGCTATGCTTGTCGGCATTATTCCCTTACCAAGCCGCTATAATCCTTTTGCAAGTCCGGAAATGGCAAAAAAAAGACGCTCTTTAGTTCTTGATTCTATGGTAGAAACCGGCTTTATTACAAAAGAAGAAGCACAAAAAGCAAAAGAAGAACCTTTGCCTAAACGCTCTTTGACTGCCGATAAACCGGGGCTTTATTTTATTGAATATGTCAGAAGAATCTTGGAGCCCAAATACGGCGTTGAAACTTTTTGGAAAGGCGGTTTGAATATCTATTCTACCATTGACATTGATAAACAAGCCCAAGCAGAAGAAATTATGAATGCCAAACTTCACGAATATGATTTAAAAATAGCCCAAAATCTTGGTATTGAAATCGTGCAGGAAGATACCCCCAGCGAAGAGAATTTAGAAGAAGAGGATTCTACCGAACCAGAACAAAAAGAACAGCAAGAATATCCTAAATTGCAAGGAGCGTTTTACGTACGTGATGTAAAAACCGGTGCTATACGTGTTATGATAGGCGGTAGAAATTATGCGGAATCTCGTTTTAACCGCGCAACCCAAGCAAAACGACAGCCCGGTTCTTCCTTTAAACCTTTTGTTTGGATGGCCGCTTTAGAAAAAGGTTATACACCTTCTTCTTTAATAAAAGACTTGGAAATGGTTTTCTATTATGATGGCAGAAATTGGCGCGTATTTGACGAAGCAAAAGACCAATATTCTTTGCAACTTGCCGCCCAACCTTTTATGTTAAGTAAAGATTTTGATGTATGGGCGCCAAAAAATTTCAGTGGAAAATCTTCGGGTTTTGTAACTTTAAGAAGGGCTTTAGAACTGTCTAAAAACCTTGCGGCTATTAATCTTATTGATGCCGTGAGAATTGATAAAACTATTGATGTGGCAAGAAGAGCAGGTATTACTTCCAATTTACCTAAAGCACCGGCTATTGCCTTGGGCGTTTCCGTAGTAACTTTAGAAGAACTTACTAATGCTATGAGCACTTTTGCAAACGGCGGTATTAAAACACCTGCTTATGCTATTGAAAGAGTGGAAGATCAATACGGCCGTCCGTTGGAAGAACATATTCCTTATGAAAAAGAGGCTTTTTCCCCTCAAAACGCATTTTTGCTTATTAATATGATGAAAGGCGTTGTACAAAGAGGTACCGGCGGTGCTGCCCGTATTTTGAACAGACCGGTTGCCGCTAAAACAGGAACTTCCCAAAGCCACAGAGATACTTGGTTTATTGCTATGACACCGCAAATTGCCAGTGGGGCTTGGATGGGATATGATGATGACACCGCACAAGAAACAGGAAAATGGACCGGCGGCGGTGCTGTTGCTCCGTGGGCAAGTGCAATACTTGCTGAGATCTTAAAAGACGAACCTGTTACTGATTTTGCCGTGCCGGAAGGAATTTCCTTCAGTTTTGTTAATCCGGAAACAGGCAAACTTGCAACCGCTGCAGATAAAAACAAAATATCTGAAGCGTTCAAAAAAGGAACAGAACCCCTTTCCTTCTAAAAATTTTATATAAACTATGCAAGAAAATTCTTTACAAATACCTTCCTGCCAAGCGGCGGCTTATTATCTTACTTCTTTAGATAAAAAGAAATTGTTTATCGCCGTAGATAATGAAAAAGAACTGGAAGAATTTTCTTCTGCTTTTGAAACCTTTTCCGATAAAAAAGTAATTATCATAAACGAAGATAAAAATACTCTTTATAATTGCTTAAATGAACTTTTACTAAATGAAGAACAGATTATTTGTTCTGTTTATAAAAATCTCAAAGAAATGCTGCCCGGTAAAAGAGATTTTAAAAATTCTTTACTCACTTTACAAAATGACCAAACAATAAACAGAAGTGCCGTTGTTGACTTCTTAAATGAAAGCGGTTACGAAAGAACCGATTTTACAGAACAGGCAGGACAATATGCCCTGCGCGGAAGCATAGTGGATATTTTTCCGATAAACAATCCTTCCCCCGTGCGTTTATATTTTAGCGCAAACAAAATAACAAGTGTTGCCCTTTTTGATATTGAAACCCAAAACACAAAAGAACATTTACAGGGAATTACCCTTTTACCCGTTACACAAAAAGAAAATCTTTCCTCCTTAACAAATTGGACAAAAGATTTTGCTTATTATTTTTGGAATCCAACGGAAGATTTTTCAAAAGAATTTGCAGAGGCAATAACCCTTTCCCCTTTAGGTAAGGAAGATGCCTTTTTAAGACTTAATGAAAGTTTTAATAGCAATTTAACTTTGCTTGAAAATTATTGCACCTCTTTAATAAAAAAAGATTTTAAAATTATTTTTTATACTCTAAATTCCGGCGAAAAACAAAGACTTGAAGAGGTTTTCAGCCAATATACTACCCTTTCAAAATTACCTTTGGTTATTGCTCCTTTGACAAGAGGTTTTATCCAAATAAAAGAAAAAGTTGCTTTTATAACTTCAAGTGAAGTTTTTAACAGAACTTACAGGAACACTTCTTTAATAAAAAATTTTGATATCGGCAAAACACGCATAAAATTTAAAGATTTACAAATAGGCGATTATATCGTTCACCAAGAACACGGTATCGGCAGATACGGCGGAATAGAAACCCTAAATAATGATAATACCCCCCTTGACTGCCTGTTGATAGAATACAGACACGGAGAAAAACTTTATGTCCCGATAAATGATTTTAGAAAAATACAAAAATATATCGGCGTAAAAGGTAAAGCCCCCAAAATAGCATCTTTAAGTTCCAATACTTGGAAAGAAGTAAAAAAACGCGTTAGAGAAAATGCCCAAAAAATAGCTAAAGAAATTTTAACTTTAGAGGCCTTAAGAAAAGCAAACGAAGCAACTATTTTAGACGGAGATGAACGTATGGAAAGAGAGTTTGAAGATTCCTTTCCCTATGAACAAACACCGGACCAAACCACTGCTATTGCCCAAATTCGCTCTGATTTAACAAGCCCTGTTCCTATGGATAGAGTTCTTATTGGAGATGTCGGTTTCGGTAAAACGGAAGTTGCTATGCGCGCTGCCTTAAAAGCGGTTTTAAGCCAAACACAAGTTTTGGTTCTTGTGCCGACAACCGTTCTTGCCGCGCAACACTATCAAACTTTTTGTTCGCGCTTTGCGGGCTTTCCTATTAATATAAGGATGATGAGCCGCTTTCAAACAAAAAAAGAACAAACAAAAATTGCCCAAGAACTTAAAAAGGGACTTGTAGATATTGTTATAGGAACACACAGACTTTTATCAAAAGATATTTCTTTTAAGAAACTTGGACTATGTATTATTGACGAAGAACACCGCTTCGGCGTAAAACAAAAAGAAAAAATTAAGACAAAAGCCCTTGGCGTGCATACTTTAATGCTATCAGCAACACCGATACCAAGAACCTTAAATCAATCGCTTTCAAGTTTAAGACAAATGTCCTTAATACAAACCCCGCCGCAAGGACGTATGGCGGTTAAAACAATTTTAAGCCCGCAAGATGATGACCTTATCGCACAAGCCATAAATAAGGAAATCGAAAGAGGCGGACAAGTTTTTTATGTCTATAACCGCGTAGAAACTATGCCGCAGAAACTTGAACATTTAAAAAAACTTTTACCCCTTGTAAAAATTACTTATGCACACGGACAAATGCCGGAAAAAGAATTAGAAGAAACTCTTTGGGATTTTTATAATAAAAAATATGATGTTTTACTCGCCTCAACCATAATAGAATCAGGCCTTGATATAACAAATGCCAATACCTTAATTATTGAAAATGCACAAGACTTCGGACTAGCGCAACTTTATCAATTAAGAGGAAGAATCGGCAGAAGTGATAATAAGGCCTTTTGTTATTTATTACATCCGAAAGGTTTGTTAAGCGGGCAAGACAAACAAGGTTATACTCTAGATACTTTCTTTGGAAAAATTACCCAAAAAAGAAAAGATTCCTCAAGCGAAGCTAGAAAACGCCTTGAAGCTATTATGGAATTTACGCAACTTGGCAGCGGTTTTAAACTTGCTTTAAGAGATTTGGAAATCAGAGGGGCCGGCGAGTTGCTCGGCATTAAACAAAGCGGTTATGCAGGAGAAGTCGGCTTAAGTATGTTTTGTGATTTGGTAGCAAATGAAGTAAAACGATTAAAAGGTGAACCCATAGAACATAAATTTTACGCTACAACCAATTTACAAGTGCCTGCTTATATTGCGCCGGATTATTTACCTAATGACGACGAAAGATTAAAATATTATAAAGAATTTTTGGAAGCAACTTACGAAGAAAAGCAAACTCTTCTTAAAAAACTTGAAGATATTTGCGGGCCTGCCCCTAAAGAATTAAAAAACTTACTGGAAATTATGCAAATCAGCGCGGAGGCAGGCAAAATGTATATACGCCATATTGAAGGCACAAAAAATTATATTGATTTCTTCTTCAGAAGAAATTATAAGATGCCTGCCGAAACCATTACAAAACTTTTAGAACTTTTTAAAGACGAAATAAAATTTTTATCTTCCCCTGCGGGTGACGGCATACGCATTAGCAGGCAAAATTATGATATTTTAAAAAGCACTAAACAAAATTTAGACTTGCTTAACAGGTATTTAAACTGCTAAACTTTAAGTATGAGGAAAATACTATATATTTGTCTTTTAACTTGCCTTTGTGCCTGTGCGCAAAAGCAAATGCCTGTGGAACAAACGCAACCTCTGGAAGAAAATGCTTTAGCCAAAGTTGCCGGCTATATAATTACCCAAGAAGAATTTGACGAAAAAGCCCAACAAATGGACACTGTTTTTCAAAACTATATAAAAACCCCTATCGGCAGACAGAACTTCCTAAATTACTTGATAAGTGAAAAACTTTTAGAACAAGAAGCTCATTTTAAAAATATAGAACAAGACCCCGAGTATCAGCAGGAAATCAATAATATTATAAAGCAACAAGAAGCCCAATTAAAAAGAGCAAAAGAATTCTTACTCAAGAAAAAACTTATGGAAGAACTTTATAATCAAGGTATAACTTATGTAAGTGAAGAAGAAGTAAAAAGTTATTATAAAAAATATCCTTACGAAATAAAAATTTTACAAATTATTCTGGATAATCCTCAAGAAGCCGCCCAAGTTATGAACGCGGTAAAAAGTACTAAAACCCAAAATAG
>JAZRZE010000014.1:0-2220 GCA_045601125.1 Elusimicrobiaceae bacterium
GCTTCGTCTTTGGCTTTTAATTCTTTTAGACCTTTTTCAAGTTCTTTTTTCTCTTTCTCAAAAAGATTTGCAAGCGGAGCTGCCTGCGCTACCATCGCAAAGGTCTCGCTGGTTAAGTTAAATAACATTACAAACGCAAGCACTAAAGCCAGCGTTCTTTTATAAAAGGTAAAACTGCTTTTTCTAACGATAAAATTTATTAGTTTTTTCATTATATGTAAACCTCATTTTACTTTCTCAGACTTCGCTACTTATATATTACAAGTCTTTTAAGCAAAGCACAAGGGTTTTTGGACCTAGATGTGTCTAGGTCTAAAGTCCTATGTCAAAATTTATAAAAAATGTGGGTTATAACAAAAATGTTATAATATTATAATACTAAATATGGAGAGAAAAATGCTTAAAAAAACTATCTTGTTATGTACCTGTTTATTTATGGCAGGTTTTTCTTATGCTGAGGAAGCCCCCAAAGGCGCTTGGCATTTAGAGTTAAGGGATTTATCCCTTCAATTAACCAGCACGGACGTTAACAATGCCGAGTATTATCAAGGCTATTCAAATCCGCGCTTAACCGCTGACAGCCAAACCCTTATTCAGGGCAATTTAGACTTACTTTCAAAATATGACAGAGAAAAACTTTTGTGGTCAAATAATTTACTTATGCAATACGGGCAAGTAACTATCAAACCCGTAGGCGAAGATAAAGTAAAAAATACCAGCGTTGATAAAATTTTATTTACCACAGATTATACCCACAAATTATTTAAAGCGGATGATTTCCTAGGCGGTTTTACCTTTGGACCTTTCTTAAATGCAGGTTACCAAACCGAATTTACTAAAGATGATGATAACCCAAGATATAAAGTTTTAAGAGGCAAAGCCGGTCTTAAACTTTTTGAAGGTAAATATCTTAAGGATTTATATGCCGCTACCGTCATAGAATATGACTTTACCTACCCCGAAGAAGTAACCAAATATGCTTGGGAAGCAGGTTTTAGAATTGAACAGCCGGTAAATGAAAAAAGTAAGGCCATATACACTGCTATGATAAGGGATTTCTTCCACTTTAGCAAAGAAAATATAAATAATCTTTCTTATGAATTTGAACTTGATGCAAGACTCAATACCGAAATTATGAAAGATTTGGCTATTGCACCCTTTATTAACTACTATCAGGGTAAAGGTGAATATAATGACAGAACCGGCAGCAATCTTTATGTCGGTGTTGCTATTTCTTACAAAAAATTATTCTTCTAGTTCGGCTAAAAATAAAAAAGGGTAGGAATATTTTTCCTACCCTTTTTTTATTTGTAATTTTGTAAAAAATCAGTGTGTTCTTGGGTCAAGTATATCTCTGAAAGCATCACCTAGCATATTCCAAGCAAGAACAAAGAGCAAAAGAGCGCCACCCGGCATAACCAAAGTGTACCAGTATTCAAAAGCATTTCCGTGTGTGCCAAGTATCCAATTGCGCGAAAGGGCAACAAGTTGCCCCCAATCTGCAGTTCCCGTCTGTGAGCCAAGCCCCAAGAAACTTAAAGATGCAGCCGTCAAAACAATATAGCCTATATCAAGACTTGCTACAATTACAACCGGATAAATTGCGTTTGGCAAAATATGCCTTAAAAATATCCTTCTCTTGCTTGCACCGAGCGCTTTTGTTGCGCTGATAAATTCCCTTTCTTTAACACTCATAACATCGCCCCTTATCAAGCGCGCATAAGAAGGCCAAGAAACTATTGTTATGGCTATCATCATATTTTTTAGGTCCGGCCCGAGCATAGCGGCAATTACCATAGCCAGCACCATAGAAGGAACGGCAAAAACTATATCGGTAAAACGCATTAAAATTTCATCTATCCAAGAGCCGAAAAACCCTGCCGTCCCACCAATAATTATACCGATTAATAAAGCAAGAAAAACTACACTTAACCCGACTTTAAAAGCCATTCTTGTTCCCCAAACAATGCCGTAGTAAATATCATATTGATTTTCTGTCGTACCGAGCAAGTTTTGCGCATTTGGCGCAGTAGGGTTTACCTGAAAACTTGCCTGCGGCATTTGATAAGGATTATTTTTATTTTGAACAGGCGCAAGGATAGGCGCAAAAAGAGCTATCAAAAAGAAAACAATAATAATTATTAACCCGATAAGCGAGTTTTTGTTTTTTATTTTTTGTTTAAATATTTTTTTCTCGTTCATTTTAATCTTATCCTTGGG
>JAZRZE010000015.1:0-24992 GCA_045601125.1 Elusimicrobiaceae bacterium
GAATTTATTTTCGTCGGCAAGCTCCCAAATAATATGCTGGATTCTAAAAGGTTTTTTGGGGTTAATTTCGCAAACTTTTTCAAGTAAAGGGGTTTGCCTGTCAACAGAATCTATAGTCGTAGTTGCGGGGGCCTTTTCATAACAGTTTTGCGGCAAGAGAGATAAAAGTTCCCTAACTTGCCTGAAACAATCTTGTTCGCTGTTTGCAATAACATGGCAAACACCGCTTTTTTGAGAGTGCATTTTTGCCCCGCCAAGAGTATCAAAAGTAACATCTTCGCCCGTGGCCGCTTTTACGACATTGGGACCGGTTACAAACATGTGGCTGATACCGTCAACCATAAAAATAAAGTCCGTTAAAGCAGGAGAGTAAACCGCCCCCCCCGCACAAGGACCAAGCACCACGGATATTTGCGGTATTATGCCGGATGCTTTAACATTGCGGTAAAAAATTTCGCCATAACCGTCAAGACTGTTAACGCCTTCTTGTATTCTTGCACCGCCGGAATCAAGTAAACCGATTAAAGGAATTTTGGCTTCTATGGCAAGGTCCATTAAGTTAGCAATTTTCTTTGCGTGGGCAAGACCGAGTGAGCCGCCAAGACTCATAAAATCTTGCGCAAAAATAGCAACATCACGCCCGTTTATTTTACCAAAACCGGTAATAACACCGTCGCCTTTGATATTTTTGTCCTTTAAGTCAAAATCATTGCTGGCTGTTTGGACTAAAGTGCGAATTTCAAAAAAACTGTTTTCATCAAGCAAATAAGAAAGGCGTTGTCTGGCGGTAAATTTGCCTTTTTGATTCTGAATACGCTCTTTTTCCGGTGAACTTTGCACGGCCTGAGCATAAACTTGTCTAAATTTTTTAATACTTGCGGCAAGTTCTTTTTTGCCTTTTGGTTCTTCGTCTGTCTTTGTGCTTGTAATTATTGTATCATCGTTCATATTAAACCTCTTAAATCTAAAATAACGGCTCTTCCGTGGCAAGGGCAAGTTTATAAGAACCCTCCAAATCCTGAACCGTTAAAGTAATATTGGGACTGCCTTGCTTTGCCCAAATATCAAGGGCTTTACGCTGAAATTCCAATTTGCCGAAAACAAAATTTATATCGGTACAACTGATTTTAAGACCAACGCCCATAAATTTTAACACGGCTTCTTTTTTTGCCCAAAGTTCTGTTAAAAACGGCGCGGATTTTGAGGAAATTTCGTTTTTGTCAAAACATTGTTTTACCCAAGCGGGACTGCGTTGTTCAATTGCTTCAATATCTAAACCGATTGATTGCCCCGTTAAAGCAATTGCCGCTGCGGCATAAGGACCGCTGTGAGTTATGGAAACGGGCAATTTCGTTCCGCCGGGAACATTTAAAACGGGTTTCCCGTTTGCAAGGTTTTTTACTTCTATATATTTTATATCGAAATTAAAGAACTCCCTTGCAAGTGTTTTTAAAGCATATCTGCCGCCAAGCCATTCCGCTTTGCGCTTGTCTATTTTAAACGCCTTATAAGTTTCCAGCTCTTTTTTGTTCAAAAACTCCTTTGCGGGAGGAACTTTTGAAAGTTCTACAATTTTTAATCTATATGCCATAACAATATAATAGCAAATTACTGACCTATCATTTGATATTCTGAAAGTTCAACCCATAATTTGCCTGTTTCGTCAAAGACAAAGGCATTAAAAATGCTTTTGCCTTCAATATTCTTACCTGTATATTGGGCAAGAACAAACAAGTTATCTTTTGGTTTATCCGTAAAGTTCAAAGCAATAGTACCGATATAATCGGGCAAAGTAATTCTGTTTTCTACAAGAATATCTCTGTAACCGCAGGTTTGGAAAGCCGCTTCTATAAGCAAGGGGCAAGCAAGCAAGTCCTTTTCTCCATCGTCAAAAAGAGGCACTTGCGGTTTCTGATAAACAGAAAGGACCTGATCTCCGTCTGCTTGAATAATACCGTCTAAGACCTTAAAACTGGGTCCGTGGAACATACCTTGATAGATTTCTTCTTGTTTAAATCTGTAATTTGAAGCACTTTTTATAAGATTATCAAAATCAATAGTATCTTTGACATTTTGCCAATTGCTTTCATAATGAGTTAAGCCCTTTGCATCAAAATGCCTTCTGGTTGAGCCCATTTTTATACCGCGGCTACTGATAAAATCCGATTCCAATGTAAAGGAAATTAAACTTTGCTCGTTTTTGGCTTTTATCATAACTTCCTGATCGCGAAGTCTTAAAAGTTTAATCGGTAAAGAGAAATGAACATCTTGAAAACCTTTTATATTTTGCCCTAAAACTTTGGCTGCTTCAGCAAAAGATTCTATACCTATAACACCAGGAACATAAGGTGTACCGTTTATAGAATGGTCTTTTAGAAAAGTCCAATCTGCCTTATAAGTTTTTTTGGCAAAAACCTCTTGATTTTTAATTAAACTTACAATTTCCCCTAAGAAAAAATTATCCTTGTCTGAAGATTTATTTTCTTCTTGAAGAGATTCTTGTTTTTCAGCTATTTCCTCTTGTTTAGAGGTTTCTTCTTTCACTAGCGTTTTCTCTTGTGTAGATTCTTCCTGTAAACTGAAAAGCTCGCCTTCCGACTGATTTTGAGCGGGTTCTTGGTTTTGAATAGGTGTAGAAGAGGTATTGTTTGTGTTATTATCATCACCGGAATTGTTTTCTTTTTCGGTAGTTTCTTCTTCCTCTTCAATTTCTTCTTCTTCAATATTCGGCTCGTTAAAACAAATTTGTTTATCGCTGTCAAGGGCGCCTAAATCATCGGTAAGAATAATTTCCGGCACTTTACCGTAAACAATTTCATCAAGGAAAATTTGCATACCGACTTCCGGATCAACAAATTTAAGACCTTGCTTTGTTAAGAAATCAAATACTCCCGGACGAATACCCATACCAACTTTAGAATAAGCACTCATAGCAATACTTACGGCTCTTTGCCCTTGCCTATGTAAACTTAAAGCAAGTTTAGCAAGATAATCGCTGGCGCTGGCATAATCGCTTTGGCCTAAATTGCCGAATTTGCCCGCAATTGAAGAAGCAAAAGCATAAAAACCGCTTTCTTTGACTAGATTAAGAGCCAAGAATGCTGCCGCACTTGTGGCTTTTACGCCAAAGATTTTATAGTATTCTTCAATGGTTTTATCGGTAAGAAGTTTAGAATGTTCAAGCCCCGCAAAGTGAATAAGACCGTCAAGTTTGCCGTATTTATGTTTGATTTTGGTTACAACATCTTTTAACATACTGCTGTTAGTAACATCGCATTGATAATATTCCACCTCGCTGCCCAGCGCCTTTAACTTTTCTATATTCTTATAAAGATTTGCAGCGTCTTTTATTTTGGCAAATTCTTTTTCAAGCAAGACGGGCGTTGCTTTTACAGTCGTATCGGCTTTAAGTTTTTGCCATAACTCCTGTTTTAAAGCGGCAAGGTCCTGCTCGCTTAAAGTGGCATAATAAGAAGTCTTTTCAGGCATTTCTATTATGTCTAAAATTAAAATGCGGGTTTGATATTCTTTTGCTATTTTCTGTGCCAAAATTGCACCAATACCGCGCGCCGCACCGGTAAAGGCAATTGTTTTGCCGGTAAGATCCATACGCTTAAAATCTCTGTTTACTTTTCTTGGTAAGCAAAGAACGGTTTTTCTTTCAAGCCCGTCAAAAGAGATTAAGCCTCTTTCATCACCGGTTAGAACTTCTCCGATAGTTTGCTGGGCCATTTGCTCAGGGTTGACATCTTCCCTAAAGTCAATTATTTTGGTTAAGACGCCGGCAATTTCGTATAAATCTTTTCTAAAACAACTTGCACCGCCGTAAACCGCCCCGATAATGGGATTTAAAGGTTCCCTTGTTTTATAACCGAAATTACCGTCAATTTTAGAAATAACCGCAACAAAAGTTTCGGCATCATCACGCTTTGAAAGGTCGTTTATGAAAATCTTGCAGGCGTTAAACAAAGGCATTAGATTTTTGGTAAGTTCTGTATTGGGATTAACTCTCTTATCAAACTTTTTAAGAGAGCATGGTAAAGCATAAATAATACCTTGCACCGATAAGGGATTTGCCGCTGCAAATTCTTTAAAAGTAGAAATTGTTTCTTCAAGACTATCCCAATTTACAATAGTCGTATTTTTTGTTCTGGACCTTAAAGTTGTAAAAATGTGAGTCCTTATGCCTTGTTCTTTAAAGGCATCTACATAGGCCTTTGTTATAGAGGCATTGTCAGACATTATCAAGACAACCCTTTGCGCAGATAATTTGCGCGGTTTTAAAGGCGTAAGCGGCGCTTGCGCCGTTACGGGAACGAAACGAAGTTTTATATCCTCGCCGACTTCTTTAGTTGCTTGTTGTTTTTCAACAAGATTTTCCTCTTGTTTGGGTTCTGCTTTTTCTACAATAGGTTTTTCTTCCGCTTTGGGTGTTTCTTGCATTTCTGCTTTTATAGGTTCTTCTTTTTTGACTTCGGGTTTGGGTTCTGCTTTAACTTCGGCAGTTTTAGCGTTGCCCGTTTCTTTTAGGACATATTTTATGCAGTGTCTGATTGTCGGATAATCTTTTAATTGTAAACCTTGATTTAAGGGTAAATTATATTTTTCACCAAAGAGAGCAAAAAGTTCTGCTTGTTTAACGGTGTCTATACCGAGATCTGCTTCCATATCCAAATCAAGTTCAAGCATATCTTGAGGATAGCCCGTTTTTTGAGCGACTATATCAACAATTTCTTTTGTTAATTCTTCTTCGGAAATTTGTTTGTTTTCAACTTTGGGAGTTTCAACTTTAGCCGGTTCTTCTGCTTTTACGGGTTCTGTTTTAACAGGTTCAACCTTAGGTTCTTCTTTTTTTACTTCCGGTTTGGGTTCTGCTTTTGTTTCTGCAGAATTATTGCCCGTTTCTTTTAGGACATATTTTATGCAGTGTCTGATTGTCGGATAATCTTTTAATTGTAACCCTTGATTTAAAGGCAAATTATACTTTTCACCGAAGAGAGCAAAAAGTTCTGCTTGCTTTACTGTATCTATACCGAGATCTGCTTCCATATCCAAATCAAGTTCAAGCATATCTTGAGGATAGCCCGTTTTTTGGGCAACAATATCAACAATTTCTTTTGTTAATTCTTCTTCGGAAATTTGTTTATTTTCAACTTTGGGAGTTTCAACTTTAGCCGGTTCTACCGTTTTTACGGGTTCTGCTTTTACAGGTTCAACCTTAGGTTCTTCTTTTTTGACTTCCGGTTTATGTTCTGCTTTTGTTTCTGCAGAATTATTGCCCGTTTCTTTTAGGACATATTTTATGCAGTGTCTGATTGGCGGATAATCTTTTAATTGTAAACCTTGATTTAAGGGTAAATTATATTTTTCACCGAAGAGAGCAAAAAGTTCTGCTTGTTTAACGGTGTCTATACCGAGATCTGCTTCCATATCCAAATCAAGTTCAAGCATATCTTGAGGATAACCCGTTTTTTGGGCAACAATATCAACAATTTCTTTTGTTAATTCTTCTTCGGAAATTTGTTTGTTGCTTTCAACTTTGGGAGTTTCAACTTTAGCCGGTTCTTCCGTTTTTACGGGTTCAGTTTTAACAGGTTCAACCTTAGGTTCTTCTTTTTTGACTTCCGGTTTAGGTTCTTGTTTAGGAGTATCGGCAATAGTATCAACAGAAACTTTTTCTTGCAAGCAAGCTGCAAGGCTGTTAAAGCCGCCCGAAATTCTTAAAACATATTTTTTGTTTTCCGTATTTAAGGCACTAATTGCCAAAATTTCTTCTAAGCCGGAGCTAAAAGAGCAAGCGGTTAATTTTTGATAATCACCGAGTTTAACTGCCCCTGTGCCGAAAAGTTGTTTTAAGAAAGAAATATCTTCTAAAACTTCCGCATTGGGAATTATGAGTAAATCCTTTGCAATTTGCTCTTTATTAAGACCTGCTTTGTCAAAAATACCCGTAAGTAAGTTTATTAAAGTTTCTTGATTATTGGAACTTACCGTAGCAAAATCACTTACCAGAACTTTTGTTAAAGGTTGTTTGTTTCTAGCTAAAACATCTTGGCTCTTTTCAAGAACAAAAGCACTTGCGGCTGAACCTAAAACTACTTTGTTTTGCCCTTTTGCCAAGAAACCGGCATAGAGCCAATCTTGTAAATATTCATTTGAAGGTTCATCCGCTGAAATGACAAGGACTCTGTTTACTTTGCCGAGTTTAAGCCAATCTTGAGCAAGACTTATTGCCTGCTCAACGCAAATACCGCTACCGGTAATATGCAAAACAGGGCCTTTTGCTCCGATTAAATTTGCAAGTTGTATATGGGCAAGAGGTAAGGCCTTTGTAAGAAAATCTTGAGTAAAAGTTCTGGGGGTGTGCATTTCGTATTTGGCGAAATTTTCTTCATACCAAGTTTGGACTTGATTTCTTAAAGTATCATCTGAAATTTTATTGATAAAGGAATCATAAAATGCTCTGACTTCTTTTTTTGTTTTACCCTTTAAAATATCTGCAACTTTTGTTGAAACCTCATAAACCCAAGTGCTTGCCGTAGGTAAAGAAGAAGCAAAAATTATACCTGTATCATTTGCCATATTTTCAGGCAAGGCAAAATTATTTAAGGTTATGCCTGCATCTTTTAAAGCAGATAAGGCACTTGTTATTGCCATTTTTGTTGTATCGTTAAAAGTCTTTGCGATTTCTGCAGAAATACCTGTTTCCTTTTCAAAATCAAAAGCAATTTTGGGAGCAGAGTTTTTAATTACCTGTTCGGGAGAGTTTATTCTTTCTCCCTTAAAAATAATATTTTTTTCAAGCTGTTTTTCTTTCTCCGTTTGGGAAAGTTCTTTGATTAAACTTTTGCCGTGTAAAACCTCTTCCATACTTGAGCCGAAAATCTTTGCCCCGACACCGCTTACAACAATTTGGTCAGCTTTTAAAACAACTTTTTCTTCAGCGGGTTTAATAACACCGAATTTTTCTTTCAAAGTGTTAAGGTCAAATAATTTTTCTTCTTTAGGTTTTGGTAAATTAAGGGCTTCTGTAAAGCAAGGTGTGAAAATAGTATCTTCCTTTGTTACATCCGTTTTAGACCAATCAACGCTAATGCCGGCTGCAGCCAAGTTTGCCATTAAGTCGTTAAACTCGGTAATACCACCGCGTTTTGGATGGTTTGAAGCAAGAACTCTGATATCTTTTTTATCCGCTAAAGTATTAAGGACAAAGGCACTTAAAACTCTCTTAGGACCACACTCAATAAACAAACGCACACCGCGTTTATAAGCAAGTTCCACTTGTTTTACCCATTCAACGGAACTCATAATTTGAGTAGTCATAATATCTTTAATTTTTTCAATTTCAGTAGGGTAAAAATCCGCTGACACATTTGAGGTGATAGGCAAAGTAGGTGCTTTAACATCAAGCGTATCTAAAAATTTGCGGTAAGAAGGCATAACGGGTGCTACCATCTTTGAGTGAAAAGCGTGGGAAACAGGGATTTCAACTGCCTGTATTCCTAAAGAATTAAACAAATTAACGGCATCTTCAACAGATTTACTTTCCCCCGCAATAACTGTTTGGGTAGGGCAGTTTTTATTTGCAACAGCAACATAGCCGGAAATTTTTGCAAGTTCCGGTTCGATAGTTTCCACACTTGCGGAAACTGCCGCCATTTTACCTGTATCTTCAAGTTCAATATTTGCCATAACGCTGCCGCGAATAGTTACGGCTTTAATGGCATCTTCAAAATTTAATATGCCGGAAGCAACCGCCGCACCGTATTCGCCAAGACTGTGGCCCATTGTTACATCCGGTTTTAAGCCGAATTGATATAAAAGGCGCATCATAGCCACATTGCAAGTTAAAATTGCCGGTTGGGTTATTTGGGTTTGTTTTATAGCTTCTTCTCTTTTCTTATATTCTTCTTTTGTTTCCCCTTCTTTAGACCAAAGGGTATCGGTTAAAGTTGAACCGATAATTTCTTTTAAAATTTTATCTGCTTGAGCAAAAGTATCACGCACGATTTTATATTTGCTGGCAAGGTCTTTCATCATATCAACATACTGGGCACCTTGACCCGGAAACATAAAGCATACTTTAGGTTTATCGGTAGTGGGATTAAAGGGATAAATACCTTTCATCTTGAGATATAAAGATGGATCGGCCCAAACATCGGAACCGTTGGCTGTTTTAATGAAAAAGGCAATTTTTTCTTTTAATTTATCGGGATTTTCCGCATTGATAGACACGGCAAATTTTTTGTGTTTTTCGGTATGGGTTTTATAAGCAAGTAAAGTCAAAAAACTGTTTTCTTGCTTAATAGAGTGAACAACTTCATTTAAATTGTTAAATAATTCTTGTTTTGTATCGCCTGAAAAAATAAGCATATCACCCTGTAATTTTTCTACAGGAACCATAAGTTTATAATCGGTTTTAATATCTGTCATTTCTTTCTCCTGACTAACGCATATTGTTTTTGCCTGTTCTTGTTTAAAATCGTTTTTAGAAGGATCATATTCTTGAGCAATTAAATGGAAGTTCGCACCGCCAAAACCAAAAGCAGAAACATCAGCCGTGCGGACTTTATCAGATTGCCACTCTTTTGCTTGTGTAATAACTTTAAAGGGACTTTTGGACCAATCAACAATCGGGTTAGGTGTTTCAAAATTAATTGAAGGCGGTAAAACTTTATTATATAAAGCAAGCATAACTTTGATTAATGACGCCATACCCGCTGCTGATTTTGTATGACCTATTTGGCTTTTAACCGAACCAAGCCCGATAGTGCCGACTTTTGCATAAGGACTGAAAACTTCATTTAATGCAGCAAGTTCCGTAGCATCGCCGACTTTTGTTGCTGTACCGTGTGCTTCCATAAGGCCAACTTGGGAAGGATCAAAATCCACCTGCTCAAACGCCCTGTTAATAGCAAGCATTTGACCTTTGGGGTTGGGCGCGGTTATGCCTTTACCTTTACCATCGCTTGAAGAACCTACCGCGCGGATTACACCGTAAATTTTATCACCGTCTTTGACGGCGTCAGATAATCTTTTCAAAAGAACCATACCGGCACCTTCTGCCATAACAAAGCCGTTTGCTCTTGCATCAAAAGCATAAGAACCACTGTCAGACAAAGCGCCTATTTTGCAAAATCTGATATAAGAAGCGGGCGACATCATTTGATCTACACCGCCGCAAAAGGCCATATCATATTCGCCGGCTCTTAAACCGTTTAGGGCCTGATCTAAAGCCGCAAGTGAACTTGCACAAGCAGCATCAATAGCAAAATTGGCACCGCCTAAATTCAAAACATTGGCAATTCTTCCGGCAAGGACATTGGCAAGTTCGCCGGGCATAGTGTCTTCGTTTACTGGTAAAAATTTTTCATCAACGGAAGTTTCAAGTTCTTTTAAAATCTCATCTTTTGTTTCCTGCGTAAGATTCTTAAAAGATGATCCGTTCTTAAGCATATCTATATAAAGGGCTTTATAAAGGCGGACATTGGTAAACTCGTTTTTCATACCGCCAACGGAATTAGCAACAATTACAGAGGTTCTTGTACGGTCAAAATCTTTTTTATCATAGCCGCTGTCTTCAAGCGCCATTTGCGCTATGTCCAGGGCTAATTGTTGAATAGTATCCATCTGTTTTGCAACAGCGGGAGGAATTTTATATTTTAAGGAGTTGAATTTATAACCGGTTATAAAACCGCCTATTTTTGAGTAAGTTTTATCGGGCTGGGTTCTATCCGCGGAGTAAAAAAGAGAAGAATCCCATTTCTCCTTTGGAACTTCGGTTATACAATTTTTACCCTGAATAATATTTTGCCAAAACTCGTCTTTATTTAAAGCCCCGGGCATTATTGCACCGATACCGATGACTGCAATAGGTTCTAACTTTTTATCCATAAATAAAACTCCTTTTTACCGTTTGGGTAAAACTCACCATATATAAATGGTATTAAATATAAACAAATAGAGCAACCTTACCACAAAAAATTTTAACAAAAAAGTCTCTTTTTGTGGTATAATATGTAAAAGGGAGAAAAAAGCCCTTTTATTTTTTGCGTTTTTTGGTTTACGCAAAGAACTTAATTTGGTATAATAAATAGAGTATGAAAGATTGCATTTTTTGTAAAATTGCTTCCGGTGAGATTCAATCGCAAATTGTTTATCAAGATGAAGATGTTGTAGTGTTTAAGGACTTAAATCCTCAAGCGCCTACACATTTGCTTATTATTCCCGTTAAACATATTGCAAAACTTGATGAAGCAAACCAAGAGGATATGGCTTTACTAGGCAAATTGCAATTAACTGCCGCAAAAGTAGCTAAAGAACTTGGCTTAAAAGATTTTAGATTAGTAACCAATAACGGCAAAGGTGCAGGACAAACTGTTGAACACTTGCACTATCACTTAATGGCAGGACGCCGCTTTTTGTGGCCTGCCGGCTAGATTTGAAAATGAATATCCTAAGGGATAAGGTGGTGAAATAAGTAATGGTATTTGTAAAAGTTCGCGATGCTGAACATCTTGAAGAGGCTTTAAAACGCTTCAAAAGAGAATGCGAAAAGAACGGTATTCTTAAAGAAATCAAAAGAAGAGAAACCTATACACCGCCCAGCATCAGAAGAAAACTCAAATCTCAAGAAGCTCAACGCAGAATGAGACGCACTAAAAGAAAACGCTTTTAGTTAATTAGAAAAATTGACATAATAGTCCGCCTTGATTAAAAGAGGCGGGCTGTTGTGTCTTACGCGCACGCACGCGTGGAATATATATTTAGGGAAAAGATGGAAAACAGTATCATAGAGCAAATCCGCCAAAACGTTGATTTGCTGGAATTGATAAAAGAATATGTCCCCAACATAAAAAGAAGCGGCAGAACTTATAAGGCCTGCTGTCCTTTTCACAGGGAAAAAACCCCCTCTTTTTCCATTTCCCCCGATAAGGGTTTATTTTATTGCTTCGGTTGCCAAGCAGGCGGCGATATCTTTGCATTTTTAATGCGTATTGAAAATCTTTCCTTTAACGAAGCCGCAAGAAAACTTGCCCAAAGAGCAGGTATTGAGTGGAAACCACAACAGGAATTGACCGAAGAAGAAAAAAAACGCGCCCTTTACTACAAAATAATGCTCTTTGCAAAAGATTACTATCATAATCAATTATCCTCCGAGCAGGGCAAAGCCGCAAGAAATTATGTCAAAGAAAGAAATTTGAGCGAAGAAACTGTTGAAAAATTCGGTCTTGGTTTAAGTTTTTTTAACGGTCTCACCGCAGCGGCAAAAACACAAGGGTTTAACGAACAAGATCTAAAAACTTTAGGACTTTCAAATTATGCCGGCAGCGATTATTTTAAAAACCGGTTGATGTTTCCAATTTTTAACCATAGAGGTGAAGTTATTGCCTTCGGCGGTAGAGTTCTTGGCGAAGGACAACCAAAATATTTAAACTCGCCGGAAACACCTTTATTTTCCAAAAGCCGTATTTTATACGGGCTTAATTTTGCGGGACCAAGCATAAGAAAAGAAGATTTTGTAATTTTACTTGAAGGTTATATGGATGTTATCGGCGCACATCAGGCAGGTGTGGAAAATTGCGTAGCACCGCTAGGCACATCTTTTACAGCTTACCACGCAAATATCTTAAAACGCTATACAAGCCAAGCAGTTGTTATTTTTGACCCCGATGCCGCCGGTATAAATGCCGCTTTAAGAGCCGCTTTGATTTTGGTGGAGCAAGGGCTTTATGTCCGCGTGGCAACTTTGCCGGGCGGTTTAGACCCCGATGAATTTATAACAGAATACGGCGCGGAAGAATTTAAGAATATCGCAAAAACAGCACCAGATATAATGGATTTTCAAATTAATCTTTTGTTAAAAAACGCAGGTTTGAATATGGACGCGCAAACAAAAAAGAATATTGCCGCCGAGTTAAGTGAAACTATAAACAAACAACCTGACGAAATTATTAAAAGAGAGTGGGCTAAAACAGCAGCAGACCGCCTAAATATTGATGCAGATATTATGCTCAAAAAAATAATAAAAAAACAAATGCAAAATACTGCTCAAACTCAAATAAAAAAAGCAAAACAAATTGAGCCAAAGCGGGAAGTTGATTTAATAAAAATGCTTCTGTGGAATCCAAGATATTGCCAAGACTGCGTAAATCTTACTGAAGCCCATTTTGGAAATAAGGACTTATGGCATATCTTAGAAGGGATTACTGCCCTTTATAAAGAAAATCCCACTATCGTGGAGCCCTCTAAACCCCTTATTCAAAAATATCCGAACCTTGAAGGACTTATTTTAAATCTTACACTTGAAGTTTTGCCTAAAGAAGCAAGACCTTCGACGGATATAAAAACTTGCATAGATTCAATTGAAAGAGCGTTTTTGGAAAAACGCTTTGAAAGTTTAAACGCCCAACTTAAGAGTTATCCGGCTGGGCAGGTTCCCGTAGAACTTCTGCAGGAACAATTACAATTACAAAAAAAATTAAAGTCATAATTGGAGATAAACAAAATATGGCACAACAAGACAAAGCAATTAAAGAGTTAGTTGAAATCGGTAAAGAACACGGCTTCTTGACCTTAGACGAAATTAATAAATCTTTAACCGCGGGAGAAAATAATTCCGAAGATATTGATAACCTTATGGGTACTTTGGAGGACCTTGGAATTAAAGTCGTTGATAAAAAATATAAAGCTATGGCTTCCGCAGAAAAAGAAGCCTATAACGATGAATGGAGCGCAAATATTGATGTTTCAAATTCTATAAGAATGTATCTTTCCGAAATGGGTAAAGTACCGCTTTTATCCCGCGATGAAGAAATCGCCCTTGCCCGCAATATCAGAGAACGCGAAAAAGAACTTAGAAAACTTGTCTTGGAATGCCCTATAACTATGCGTGAAATTTGCTCTTGGGAAGAACTCGTAGACCAAGAGGAAATGACCACAAAAGAACTTATGCCGCGCGGTAAAAGGACCTCAAGAGAACTTACCAATATGCGTAAAAAACTTAAAGAAGCGGCGGCCTTTATCTCCAAGAGAGAAAAAGATATTACCGACCTTTTAAAAGAACTGCGCAACCCTAAAATCAGCGACAAAATGTTAAGCAAATACACTAGCAAACTTGAGGAAAAACAAAAAGAAGTCGTTGACAGAATTTTAAAACTAAACTTGAACCAAAATAAAATCAAAAGATTAATAAACCGCTTGAAAAATCTTGCTGATAAAATAACCGAATATAAAGGTGATATTGAGCGTTTTGATGAATACTACGGTCCTTATGATGAAGTCGTTAAACTTTATAAACAATTTGAAAAAAAGAAAATAAGCGAAAAAGAACTTATCAAAAAGACTCACGCACAGTCTGCCACAGATTTAGAAAGAGCAATAAAAAATATCAATGGCGTAAAAAATCGCTATGATAAACTTTTACAGACTTTGCCCGTAAGCGAAAAGGAGTTTTTATCTTTGAACGATAGAATTGCTTTCTTTGAAAGTATGATTTTACAAGATAAACTAAAACTTATCCGCGCAAACTTAAGACTTGTTGTTTCTATCGCTAAAAAACACGTTAATTCCAATTTGGAACTTTCCGATTTGATTCAGGAAGGCGGACTGGGGCTGATGAAAGCCGTAGAAAAATTTGAATATAAAAGAGGTTTCAAATTTTCTACTTACGCCACTTGGTGGATCAGACAATCAATTAACCGCGCTATCGCCGACCAAGCAAATACTATCCGCATACCTGTTCACATGAAGGAACTTGTTTCAAAACTGACAAAAGTTTCCAATAAATTCCGTCAGGAAAACGGACGCGAACCCGAACTTGAAGATTATTCAAAGGCCTTACACTTATCCGTAGAAAAAGTTAAAGGTATTTTAAAAATTATGCAGGATCCTATTTCTTTATCTACACCTATCGGCGAAGATGAAGATTCCAACCTTGAGGACTTTATTGAAGATAAGAACGGACCAAACCCTTCAAACTCCGCAACGGACTTTTTGCGCAAACAGGAAGTTGCCGATGTCCTAGCAACACTTTCCGAAAGAGAAGCAAAAATTATACGCTTGCGCTTTGGTATTGATTCTGGCTACCCAAGAACTCTTGAAGAAGTGGGCAAAATGTTTAATGTTACGCGCGAGCGTGTGCGTCAAATTGAAGCAAAGGCAATTAGAAAATTACGCCACCCAAGCCGCACAAAAATGTTAAAGGATTATGAAAACCACTAATCTTTAACTAATCTTTTAGAAAGAAAAATCCCGCTTATTTGTATATAAGCGGGATTTTTTATTTGAAACTTTTTTATTTAAGATATTTTTTTATTGCACTTACTTTATCAAGTTTTTCCCAAGGGAATTCCTGACGACCGAAATGCCCGTAAGCAGCCGTTTTTTCGTATATCGGGCGTTGCAGTTTAAAATGCTCAATAATACCGCGCGGCGTCATCTTAAATACCTTTTTACAAATATCGGCAAGTTTATCATCACTGATAATACCCGTGCCAAAAGTATTTAGATAAAAACTTACCGGTTCTGCCTTACCGATAGCATAAGCGATATGAACCTCGCACTCGCTTGCAGCACCGCTGGCAACTAGGTTTTTGGCAATGTATCTGGCCATATAAGCAGCAGACCTATCAACTTTTGTCGGATCTTTACCGCTGAAAGCGCCGCCGCCGTGCGCTGCTCTGCCGCCGTAAGTATCAACAATAATTTTGCGGCCGGTCATACCGGTATCGCTTTGCGGCCCGCCAATAACGAATTTACCAGTCGGGTTAATTAAATATTTTGTTTTGGAATCTACCCATTTTGAAACAATAGGTTTAATTGCCGTGTCAATTAATTCTTGGGCTGCTTCTTTAGTAATTTTTTTACCGGTTTTATCCAAAATTTCGGTTGTGTGTTGAGTAGATAAAACAATAGTATCAATTCTTTGTGGTTTGCCGTCAGAATACTCCACACTTACCTGACTTTTAGAGTCAGGACCGACATAGGAAAGTTTTTTAGTCTTTCTTAAATTTGCAAGATTCTTTAAAATATCGTGGGCAAGTTGCAAGGGTAAAGGCATATACTCGGGCGTTTCCTTGCAGGCATAGCCGACCATAAACCCTTGATCGCCCGCACCGCCGATATTTACCCCTTGGCTGATATCCGGCGATTGCTTGCCGATAACATTTACTACCGAACAAGTTTCATAATTAAAGCCGTATTTAGAATCATTGTAGCCGATATTTTTAATTGTTTCTCTGGCTATTTTATCAACATCAACCCAAGTGTTTGTGGTGATTTCTCCCCCCACAACAACCATACCGCGTGTTATATAAGTTTCGCAAGCGACTCTTGCGGTTTTATCTTTTCTTAAAATTTCATCAAGTATAGCGTCTGAAATTTGATCGCATACTTTATCTGGATGGCCTTCGGAAACAGATTCCGAAGTAAGTAAGTATTTTCCTTTTCTCATATAAAAACTCTCCTAAAATGATATTATATAATTTATGGAGAAGAAATTTCTATCTTGGAATGTAAACGGTCTACGCGCCGTAGAAAAAAAAGGATTCTTAGAGTGGCTTTTATCCACAAAAGCCGATATCGTTGCTTTGCAGGAAACAAAGGCCTGGCCCGAGCAATTAAGCGATAACTTAAAAAATGTAAAAGGATATTTTAGTTATTTCAGCCAGCCCGAGCGCAAAGGTTATAGCGGTGTGGGAGTTTACACAAAAGAAAAACCAATAAGTGTTTCTTTTTCTATGAATGCTCAGGAATTTGACGCCGAAGGACGCTATATCTGCCTTGAATTTGAAAATTTTTACTTCATAAATATTTACTACCCAAACGGCGGACAAGGCCCGCACAGAATTGATTATAAACTCCGCTTTTACGACAGATTTTTGCAAATCGTTAAAGAACTTTCAAAAAAGAAATATGTAATTTGCTGCGGAGATGTTAATACCGCCCATAAAGAAATTGACCTTGAACATCCAAAAGAGAATCAAGATACTACCGGGTTCTTACCTGAAGAACGCGCCTGGCTTGATAAGTTTTTCAGCCAAGGGTTAAATGACAGTTTTCGCCTTTTCAATAAAGAACCCAAACAATATACTTGGTGGGATTATAAGACGGCTGCCCGCACAAGAAATGTGGGCTGGCGCCTTGATTATTTTATGGTGGATGATAAGGCTGTCAAACTCTTAAAAAATGCCTATATTTTAAGTGATGTTATGGGTTCGGACCACGCGCCTATCGGCATTGATATTGACTTATAAAAAACCTCTTTTTCACTCGTAAAAACTGCCTTTTAAAAAATTGCTATAATTTTTTTGTGATACTTTTTGTTCTCATGCGTATAATTAGTGGAGGCCGCTAGATGAACTTTGAACAAGTTTATAATGCTTATTTCAAACGCATTTATTCTTACATTAGAGCAAGAATTACTGACGAAGCACAAGCAGACGATATTGCCTGTAATGTTTGGCAGAAAGTGTTTGAAAAACAAAGTTCTTTTGACGAAAGTAAAGGTAATATTGAACAATGGCTTTTTACCATAGCGCGCAACCAGGTTAACAGCCATTTTCGCCTTTACTACATAAAAAACTTTTTTTCTATGACAGATAAGGAAGAAGTTTTTTCGTCAAAAGAAAAACAGCCCTTAGATAAACTTGGCGAAGAAGAAGATTTAAAACAGTTAAGTGCCGCTTTAGCAGCGCTTAATCAAAAAGAGAGAGATTTAATTTCACTCAAGTTTTTTTCTTCTTTAAACAACAGGGAAATTGCAAAAATAACTTCTCTAAGTGAAAGTAATGTCGGCACCATAATAAACAGAGCAGTAAACAAAATAAAAACTATATTGGAGGATTTATGAAATATACAGACGAGGAAATTATAAAGAAATTTTCCAATGTAGACTATGATAAAGCGGGCTACAAACAACAGGCAATTTTTGCCAAAGTCAGCCAAAAAGTAGCCGCAAGGAGAACAAATAGTATGAAAAAGTATAAAATCATAGCAGCAGCAGCCGTTATCTTGCTGATTGCCGTGCCGGCAGTATTACTTGTTTCTAAAGCAAGATATCAAGATATGCTTGTAGGAAAAGCAGAACTTAAGGGAACCACCGCACTTACTCCACAAAAAGAAAATGTTACGACAAATACTCTTACAGAGGTTCTTGTCGCAACTAAAGAATCCGAACCTCAAGATTTAAGTATGGCTGATTCTTTGGCTTTAACAGATTTATCTGCTTCCACAGAAAATCAAAAAGCAGCAAGATCGGCTGCCCGACCCTTAAAAAGCGTCGCAAAATATTCTCATAGAGGGCGTCTTGGTGCAGCCAGTATGGCTTCTGTAAGTTTTGACAGTGCCGCAACTTGGTCTTCTGCAACAGAGTCAAGAGCCGGTGCCTATGTAGCCAGAACCGCCGTTGTTCATTGGGATGAGCCGGAAATGCAACTTTCCCAAGATACAAAAGAATATAATGGAAACGGCTTTAAAAAAGCACTTTTGGAGCCTTTATCAACTTTCTCTGCAGATGTTGATACCGCTTCCTATAATATGCTTAAAGAGCAAATTAACCGCGGCTGGAAAATACAAAAAGAAGGTGTCAGAACGGAAGCCCTTATCAATAACTTTGCTTATGATTACCCCGCCCCCACAGGTGCTGACCCTATCAGCATAAATATAGAATATGCAACTGCCCCGTGGAACGAAAAAAGCCAACTTGTCAAAATCGGCGTGAAAGCAAAAGAAATTGACAGAAGTGAACTTCCGCAAAGCAACCTCGTTTTCTTGATTGATATATCAGGTTCTATGTCTAGCAGCAACCGCTTGCCTTTAGTCAAACAGGCATTTAAAATGCTCTTAAATCAACTTGATAAAGAAGATATTGTTTCTATTGTTACCTATGCAAGCGGCACGGATGTTCGTCTTAACGGTGTAAAAGCAAAAAATAAAGAAAAAATTATTGAGGCAATAGATTCTTTACGCGCAGGCGGTGCAACCTCCGGCGAAGCAGGCCTTAAACTTGCCTATAAAGTTGCAAAAGAAAACTTTATCCGCAAAGGTAATAACAGAATTATTATCGCAAGCGACGGAGATTTCAATGTCGGCAGTTATAGAACAGGCAACCTTGAAAAACAAGTAAGCGAGGCAAAAGAAAGCGGAGTATTTATCAGCGCACTTGGTTTCGGTATGGGCAACTATAGAGATCACATGATGGAAACTATCGCCGATAAAGGAAACGGCAACTATGCTTATATTAACGACCTTAAAGCCGCACAGAAAGCCCTTGTCCAAGAATTCAGCGGAACAATGTTCACTGTGGCAAAAGATACTAAATTCCAAGTGGAATTTAACCCCGCTGTTGTAGAAGAATATCGCCTTATCGGTTATGAAAAACGCTTACTCAACAATGAAGATTTTAACGACGATACTAAAGATGCAGGCGAAATCGGCGTAGGACATACCGTAACCGTTCTTTATGAAATCCGCCCCGTCGGCAGTGGCGAAAAAATGGATATTGACCCGCTTAAATACGGCAAAACCGAGTTCACAAATAAAGACGAAGTTTTAACCGTAAAAATGAGATATAAAGACCCCGACGGCGACAAGAGCAAACTTATCAGCAAAACGCTTAAAAAGACTGATTTCAAAACCTTTGATAAAGCATCAACTGATTTCCGTTTTGCTTCTGCGGCTGCCGCCTTCGGTCAATTATTAAGAGATAGCCAATACTTAAACGGACTAACCGCTAAAGAGATTGCAGATATAGCCTCAAAAGCAAAAGGCGAAGATGAAAACGGCGACAGAGCAGAATTCGTCAAATTGATTAGAACTTACAATGATACGCCAAGAGAAGAAAAATAAAAATTCTCTAATTAAAAATCCCCCCGCCAAAAGCAGGGGGATTTTTTTGTTTAGTTTGTTAATCTTATTTTCTCTTAAAACTTTCATAAGTTTCTTGGACAAGTTCTTTGCCGTATTTGCGCTCTAAACGACGAATCGTAAAATGCCCGCGCGCCATATCTTGATAATGTGCTATAAAAATATCGTTAATCAAAGCACCTATCGCCCCACCGACAAAAGGCATCGCTTGCGCGGCAGTTTTTTCGGAAAGAGTTATTTCAAAACGAGAGGCAATTTTGGAAATCAATTTTACAATAACAGGTGCATTTTTATCCGCCAGTTTACCACCACTTTTTGCGAGGAAATCAAGCGAAGCTCTGACTTCGGCCGCCATACCCATACGGACGGCATAATAGGCAGTATCTGCCAAGTCATCACTTGTGGAAGTTCCTCCTAAAGCAAAAACTTGCAAAGCCGCCATGCGCGTTTCCGGTGAAGTAATATCTTCCCCCTCGCTTTTAGCAATATCAAAAATAGAACGGAGCATTATCATTGTGCTGATAGGTATTTCAACTAAAGTCGTACCGATTCCACCAAAACCACCGAAAAAACCCGTTCCCCAAGAGAATATACGGTGACTCCAATTATAAGTCCCTTTTGAACGGGATTTTGGCAAGGTAAATAAGGCAACTTTCGCCGCCCTGGTAAGAGCAACATTGGAAACTTTGGCTATTTGCCTGTTTACTACTTTAGGCAATAATTCCATACCCTTTTCAAGAGGTTTACCTAAAAGGTTCATTAATTTTATACGAAAACCCGGGTTTTCCAAAACATCGTAGGCTTCAAAAAGTTGTTTTTTGTCTGTTTGAGTCATCTTTTCCATAATCCTACTCCTATATGTAATATCATTATTATATAAAAATAAAGCAACGCTATTGTTTCTATTAAATGAAAATATGTTTTACTTTAGAGATATATAGACGTAAAATTGCATACAAACGAAGTATTTTTCTGCTTACAAATTATGTATAAAAAATATTTTTAAAAAAGGGATTGACAAAGTTATAAAAATAATATAAATTATTTATGTAAGATAACTATAAAAAGTTATCTTACAAAAGGGGATAAAGTTGTAAACAGGGGGTTGGGTGCATATCCCAATATAAAAATATTAAGATATGCACCCACAATGAAAAAACAAGTTTCTTCCGAGTGGCAAAAAGCAGTACCCGTTATATTGCCCGCCACTCAAAGCACACAAAAGAATAGGCGCCATGGGGGTGGCGCCTATTTTATTTATAATGTAAATTATTTAATACTTTTTAATAATTCAAACGCTGTTTTCATAGGATTTTGCATATCAAAATCTTTTTCGTACAAATCCAAAACATGTAAATCCTTTGGCTTTTTAGGTAAAACTTCTTTAATGAAATCTTGCGTAGGTTTCAAAGTTAAAATAAGTTTTTGAGAAGTTTTTTCTTCCTTATCTATTTGCCAAGTAGGTAGGACAGTAGCAAAAATTAAAATATCAGTTTTATCTAAATTGTCTAAAATCGCATCCTTATATTCCGTGCGTGTTTGCGCCTTAACTTGTGGATAAGGTAACTCACAAATTTCATCACTAATCAAAATAACGCCCGCCCCGTTTAAATAAGCAGCACGCGCCAAACATTTTGCTTTCTCAGAAGTATTTTTTGTAGAAATAAAATTATTATTATCAAAATCTTCGCGCATATTTCCGCCAACAACTAACACTTTTTTATATTTTAAATATTGCTCTAAACTTAAAATATTTTGTGCGCTTTCAAAAATATCGGAAATCTCCGCCATAGGCCCTTTGCTTACTTGCCCGTTAGACATTGACGACACTTGCGGGCCTACAATAAAAGCTCCCCTCTTTTGTAAAGTTTTGATACTTTCTTGAGTAGAAGGATTGTACCACATACCGCCATTCATCGCAGGAGCAATCAAAAGAGGTTTTTGCCAAGCACATAAAACTGAGGTTAAAAGATTATCAGCAATACCGTTTGCCACTTTTGAAATTGTGTTTGCACTCGCCGGAGCCAAAATAAAGAGGTCCGCTTCAGTCTGCAAACTTTTGTGGTTTATATCGTATTTTTTTATATCAAATTGTTCTGTCAAAACAGGCGTTCTTGCAATAGTTTGAAGTGTAGTTTTAGTGATAAAATTCAAAGAGTTTTCCGTCGCAATTAAGCGTATGCTTGCGCCGAGTTTTCTAAATTTGTTTATCAAAAAACAAATTTTATAGGCTGCAATCCCCCCCGTCAAGCCAAGCACTATAACTTTATTTTTAAAAATATTTTCTGTTTTATTTTCGTTAGTCATAGTTTAATTATACAAATTAGCAGAAGTTTTAATCTCGCGTATGTTTGCGCGGATAGTTAAAAATAATTGCAAGCAAAACACCTACCCCAAGTAAATAAGGATAATATAAATACTTCATTATTCCCGTAGGGGAAACCTGTGCCAAACTTGCCGCCATTAAAAGCTGTGCACCATAAGGAATAAGGCCTTGAATTACACAAGAAGAAGTATCAAGAAGGCTTGCCGCGCGGCTTGGCGAGATATTAAATTTTTGTGCAATAGTTTTGGCAATTGGACCAGCCATAACAAGCGCAATAGTGTTATTTGCCGTGCATAAATTGGCAAAAGAAACTATGGCAGCAAGACTAAACTGGGCCCCGCGTTTTGTGCGAACAGGGGCCGTAAGTTTTTTAATAATAAAAGCAAGCCCGCCATTATAACAAATCATTTCAAGCATACCGCCGGCAAGAAGAGTAATAATAATTAAATCTGCCATAGAATTAATACCGCCGGCAATGGCGCTTATCCAACCCCAAAGATTAAACGAGCCGCTAAAAATACCGACAATGCCGCAAAGTAAAGTCCCCCCTAAAAGAACAAGCATCACATTTGCACCAAGTAAGGCTGCCGCTAAAACCGCGACGTAAGGCAAAACTTTAAGCCAGGCAATTTCCCCTGGCACAAAAGAATGCACCGCCCCGCGGGCAACTAAAATATATAAAAGCATTGTTATTAAAGCAAGCGGAAAAACTAAAGCAAAATTTGTTTTAAATTTATCATTCATCTTGCAACCTTGCGTGCGGGTTGCAACAATGGTTGTATCGGAAATAAAGGAAAGATTATCCCCAAACATAGCGCCACTTACAACAACACCGGCCATAAGAGTTAGCGGCAAGCCTGTTTGCTGGCTAAGGCCAGCGGCAATCGGCGTTAAAGCAACAATTGTGCCAACCGAAGTGCCAACGGAAATTGAAATTAAACAAGCAGCCAAAAATACCCCCGCCGCTAAAATATTGCTTGGCACAATTGATAAAGTTAAATTAACCATAGCATCAACCGCGCCCATAGCTTTTGCTGTGTTAGCAAAGCCGCCGGCCAAAATAAAAATAAGAATCATCATAATAATATTTGGGTTAGCAGGACCTTTGCAAAAACGCTCAATACGGCGGTGTAAAGAACCCCCGCGGCTTAGCGCAACGGAAAATACCGATGCAATAACGAAAGCAACCGTTATCGGCATTTTGTAAAAATCTTTTGCAATAATTGATACTAAAACATAGATAATAAAGAATATAGCTAGCGGCAAAAGAGTCCAGGGATTTGGCGGAAAATTTTCTACTTTCATATTATATATTATATAAAAGTATCGGGCAGGGCTGCTTGCAGGGACTAAGATGATAGATAAAAAGAAAAAACATTTTTTATCTTAAAAATTTGTGCCAAAAAAATTTTTTTTGTAAAATATATTTATAGTTGTATTTTGCTTGGTTAATTTTTAACAGATTTTTTAAATTTAAGCGCCTATAGCTCAATGGATAGAGCACCAGCCTGCGGAGCTGGGGATACAAGTTCGATTCCTGTTAGGCGCAGTTATTGACGGTGAGCCCATTCTCAGACGAGAGTGGGCCTCTTTTTATACTTTTACGACGGTGTTTTTTAGGGTAAATGAAGAAAATGAAGAAAACGAACTATGAAAGAGGTGGACACTTTTTGGACACTATAACCTCTAGAATAACTGCGCTTTCTATAAATCGAACTAGCAAAAATTATAGTGTCCAAATTACATACTTTTGGCAGACTCTTATCCTGTTTATATTTAGTAAAATATAGGTATGACAAAATTGTTGTGTATCTTTTTAGGCGGTGGAATCGGGGCGAGTTTGCGCTACGCATTTTCCGTTCTTGCCCTAAAAATAAATAAGCCAATGTGGATTGGTACTTTTACTGTAAATATTATCGGGTGTTTATTGATTGGTTATATTATCGGTCTTGTGTTTGTAAAGCCGAATTTAATATCCGATAATTTAAGGCTTGGGCTTACCGTTGGCTTTTTGGGTGGTCTTACTACTTTTTCCACTTTTAGTTTTGAAACTTTAAACTTCTTTAAAGATGGTAAAATATTGGCCGGCACAGGTTATATGCTGATTAGTTGTATTATAGGTCTATCTTGTGCCGCATTCGGTTATTGGCTATCCAGCAAGATATAATCTTATATATTTTTACACTGCCGAACTATACACTTGTGGAGATAATAAACAATAAAAACACCCTCTACCTTTTTGTAAAGGGTATGTTTACTCTAATCATCTCTTATAAATCGAACTTGGCAAAATTATAGTGTCCATTTTACATACTTTTGGACAGAGTTTGTAAAAGAACGCCCCTGATTGAAGATAGAAGCGTTTTGCTTTTTAAGCCAGTTAATTTAATCTCTTTTAAACAAATCCCTTGTGTAAACTTTCTCTTTTACATCATCCAAGTGGGAATCATAGCGGTTAGCTATAATAGCTTTGCATTGTTCCTTAAATGCTTCTAAATTATTGACTATTTCACTACCAAAAAAGGTTGTACCGTTTTCAAGCGTAGGCTCATAAATAATAACTCGTGCGCCTTTTGCTTTAATACGTTTCATAATGCCTGTATGGAGCTTTGGCGGAAATTATCACTACCGGATTTCATAGTCAAGCGATAAACACCGATAACAGTATCTTGTTCTTTATCTTTATTAAAGACACTATTCGCATTATAATATCCTGCCTTTTTAAGTAACCGGATTCAATTAGAAGTTATACTTAAATTCTACTGATCCGTTCCAACCGGTGCGGCCACCATCCCGGCGGTTGATTTCACCGTTTAAGGACCAAGCATCTGTTAAGGACTTATTCATTCCTATACCATACTCAAAGTAGTTCTTATGAGAGATATCCGGGAGGGCAACATCTGTTGCTTTTGTATCTCCACCATTATCCATCACGATGGCGTATTTACCTTGAATGTAGCCAATCCATCCTTTATCAATTTGGTTGGATAGTTTAAATCCTGGATCAATTTCAAAGAAGTGTAGATTATCCGTCTTAATATTAACGCCAGAATTAGAAGTATAATCTTCAGTATTTACAAATGTATACCCAGCATAAACATTTGGTTGAAGAGTCCATGTGTCTGTTAAGGCATAATTATATCCACCTTTAAGGCCAACACCTAACCAACGGGTATCAAACTTATCTGTGCCATACATGTTCTCTGCTTCATTGTTAATAAAGCCACTATTAACTGTTGAGAGTAAGAAAGCATTGCCTATGGTGAGTTCGGAGCTTAAACCGATATAGCCGCCTTTTTGAGCGATTTCATTGCCTGTATATTTTTGGCGACCACCGATATAACCGCCATAGATACCAAAGGCAGCATCAAAGTTATCAAACTTCACTTTATCGGTATTAAATCCAGCGGCCAAGGTATAGGCTTTTGAATCAATGCTGTTGAAGTGTTTAAAGTCCACATCGTCATCAAATCCCATCACTTTAACCCAAGCATTAGAGGCTTTTGGCATATCACCGGCCGCAAGTCCTTTTTCACTATCGGTTACAGCCGCATCCAATTTATCCATCGCCAATCCGGCAATTTGTCCGGTGATATTGGCCGTTGTCTGTGCCATCGTGGATGGAGCATACAAGTATGGGTTTGCCTGTTCCGTGCGAGTAAATGTAATCGTACCATCATCAGTGCTATACTTGGCATCATAGATATATGTAGGAGAATACTGTAATCCGTTTATATTTGCATGAACATTATTAATTAAAGCAATTTTTGTAGCATCATCAGCAAACAAATCCAATGAA
>JAZRZE010000016.1:0-4674 GCA_045601125.1 Elusimicrobiaceae bacterium
AATAATATCAGCGCAAGGGCTAGCGCTGTAACTTTTTTGAAAAGTTTTATAAAGTGTTTCCCCATATTTATATATTAGCCATTTTATATATATAATGCAAGAGACTTTGGTCCTAGATTTCTCTAGGTCCAAAGGCCCATATTGATTATCTATCAAAATAATTAGTATATTTCTTGAGTGTATTATCTAAGTAGAACTTAATCTCTGCTGTTATGGCAATCTCGTTTTATAATATGTATCCACGAAATATTTCTTAAAATTGTTCTGTTGAAGATGCATAGCGGCAATATCCAATTCCCCATGCGGCATAGGTCTTAAACCTGCTTTTTGAAGAAGTGTATTTACTTCATTCATAAACAAGGAATTGTTTATTTGTCCGTAAGGTCGTGCATTTGCGGCATATTGATAGTGTTCCGCAAATTTTTCTAGGATTTCTCTATCAGATGCTTGGTTATTAATAAGCGCTAGCGCTTCTTTAGCAGTTCTTTGCATCTGTTCATAATATGGGCGCAAAGCGTCTCCTCCTTTCGGATAGAAATGGTAAAATGTTCCTTCAATATATTGATTTGCCGGCAGATTATTCGTTGGGATGCCGGGCAAATCAACCAAAGAATTCTCCGTAACTTTAAATGGATCGCCATATTTTTTTGCTATTTCTTCAACTTTTTGGGCTTGTTCAATCCTACTATTTCTTGGTCTTCCACCAGTTCTAATTTCACCAGGATTTACAGACATCTTACCTTGTCCTGCATCTTTATACCAATCCAGATTTCCGCTCTTACCATTCGCAGAAACTCTATGCATTTCATTCATCGTTTGCATATAACTATCGGCGCTTGCTGTATATTCCCCTGATTCAACGGCATCAATCATATATTTGCGAGCATCCTTAGAGGCTTGTATATAATCTTGATTTACAGCTTTTCCGCCGTTACCATTAAAGCGGACTAATTCATTTTCATTTAATTCTACTACACCACTATTGTATGCATTTTTATATGCTTGAGCCGGATCCTTTACCTTGCCTGTAATATTAGATTTTACAGGTGCATTTTCTTCCGCCGGAATCATAACTTTCTTTGAATCTCCGCCAAGCGTATAAGTCTTTTCCGTAGAAGATTTTGCTGCTGATTTAGAGGCAGATTGCGCATCGCTTGTCATATCCATAATTCTTCTTTGGATACCGCCGACACTACCGTCTAACCCTGATTTAACACCCGGATTAGTAGCACTTGGTTTATATTTGTAATTATCATAGTTCATTCCCCCCCTTACTGGAAGTATTTTCATACTTCTCAAAAGGATTACTATCCATTGAATTTTCTTGTAAAGGTGAAACTCTTCTTGCTGGTGTTGTTGCAGGTGTTTGCGTCTTTGTAAAATTAGCAACAGTAGGTTTTGCAGGTGCGGCAGCAGGTGATGATTTCGCAGGTGACAAATCTAACACATCATTAACACTTTTTTCACTCATTTTCCCGTTTTTTAGCCCAAGGAACGCAACCCCAGTTTCTGCTTGGACTTTATCCTGCATTTCTTGACAGATTTTATCGCTTGCATCAGCAAAAGAGGTATTAATTCTCTTTGTTAAATCTGCTTCTATAGCGGCATTAAGTTCTTCTTCTGCCTGCTTATAGTTCCTTTTTGCTTTCTCGTATTTCTTGTTAAGAGTTGTTTCTAATTCTTTTGCGGCGTTTAAAATTTCAGTCAAATCGGTTTCTTCTGTTATATTTTCATTACCCGGAAAAGCATATAAATTGGCTAACAAAAAAAAGGACCTAGTAAAAACTAGGTCCTAAGTCCTATACAAAATCGTATATTTTTTATTTTTTATAAGTAGAAACTATATCTAAAACAAGGTCCGCTGTTTTAAAGAAAGTTTCAATATCAAGATATTCTCTTGTGGTATGCTCATTATCATAGCCGATACCGATAATCGGCATAGAAAGACCTTTGCCGGCTAAAATATTAGCATCAAAACCGCCGCCACAGGTGGCAGTTTTTATATTAAGCCCTAATTTCTTGCCGCAATTTTTAATATGCGTAATTAAATCTGATTTCGGCTCAATATTTAAAAGCGGATATTTTAACTCTGTGGACCAAATAATTTCCGGCTTAATAATTTTACCGTCAACTTTTTTAACAAACATCTTAGCTGCTTTTTTGAAGCACTCTTCAATATGTTTGAGTTCTCTTTCAAGGTGGCCTTTGGTGCGGCTGCGGGCTTCACCGCGGATAGTTAATTCCGGCATGACGACATTAGTGCCTTGCCCACCCTCAACAAAACCGATATTGGAAATTGTCATAGGGTCAATACGGCCAAGTCTCATCATGGAAATTGCCTTTGCCGCAACTTGTATGGCGCTAATACCTTTTTCCGGTGCTACGCCTGCGTGGGAAGCAACACCTTTAATCGTTACATTAAACAAAACTGCTTTAGGTGCATTAACAACAAGTTCTTCATTACTTTCGCTATCGAGCAAAATACCTTCTTTACCTTTGATTATTTTGGTATCAAGATATTTTGAGCCATACATTCCGCCTTCTTCACACAAGGTAAAGATTATATCTACAGGTGGATGTTTTGTTTTATTTTCCTTTAAAGTTCTTAAAACTTCAAAAATTATAGCAAGACCGGCTCTGTCATCAGCGCCTAAAATTGTTTTGCCGTCACTAACAACTTTGCCACCTTTAATAATAGGTTTTACACCTTTACACGGAGTAACGGTATCTAAATGTCCGCCTAAAATAAACGGAGCGGATTTAATTGTTCCTTTAAAATTAGCCGTCAAATTACCTTGCGCCGTAGAGCCAAACTTTTTGCCTGCTTTATCTACATAAATTTTACAACCGAGTTTAGTTAGTTCTTTTTTGGCATAATCAAGCATGTTTTTTTCGTCGCAGGAAGGCGCATAGATTTTTGTTATTTCCAAAAAGTTTTTTAACATTCTTTGATGATTTATTTTCATATTTTCTCCTTTTGTAACTGAGGTAAACAGGCAAGTAACTTTTTTGTTTGCTCGCTTTGTGGGTTTTTTAATACTTTATCAACTGCTCCAAATTCTTCTATCACTCCTTTAGACATTATAGCAATATTATCGCAAATAAAGTTACAAACCGTAAAATCATGCGAAATAAGAAGAAGTGTTAAATTATATTCTTTTTTAATTTTCATAAGTAAATTTAAAATCTGCGCCTGAACGGAAACATCTAAAGAAGAAACCGGCTCGTCTAAAACAAGTAATTTTGGTTTTAAGGCAAGGGCTCTAGCGATACAAATTCTTTGCCTTTGCCCGCCTGAAAATTCATGCGGATATTTTTTTATATCTTGATAACTTATACCTACTGAACTTACAAGATTTTGTAAATCTTTTTCCTGCACTTTTATATCGTGAATAATAAAGGGTTCTTTTAAACTTTGCTCTATTGTCATTCTTGGGTCTAGCGAACTATAAGGGTCTTGGAAAACCACTTGCACTTGCGAGCGCACTTTTTTGAAATCTTTTTTATTCAAAGTTGAAATATCTTTACCGAGAATAAAAATTTTGCCGCTTGTTTCTTTTTCAAGGCCTAAAATTATTTTGGCAAGCGTTGTTTTGCCGCAACCGCTTGGGCCAAGCAAGCCAAGGTTTTGCCCTTCGTAAATAGTTAAATTTATATCTTTTAGGACCTCTTTATTTTCCCCTCCAAATAAAGAAGTTGCTTTGTAGGTTTTACTTAGATTTTCTATACGAACAAGTTCTTTCATTTTTCTGGCTCCGTATAAAGATGACAGGCAACAAAATGTTTCGGGCTAATTTCTTTTAATTCCGGCTTTTTTTCTGCGCAAATAGGTTTTCTGTTCGGGCAGCGTTCTTCAAAAGGACACCCCTTAAAAATTTGCCCGCTTTGTGGCGGATTGCCTTCAATAGCATTTAATTTTTCCGGCTTTTCATCAAGAGAAATCAAGCAGTTTAATAGTGCTTTACTGTAAGGATGTTTATGATTTTTAAAAAACTCTTCTTTAGGTGCTTCTTCCATTTTTTCACCGGCATAAAGCACTAAAACGCGCTTTGCCAAATCTTGAACAATAGCCAAATTATGCGTTATAAAAATAACGGCGGTATTAGTTTGTTTTTGTAAAGTTTTTATTAAATCTAAAATTTGCTTTTGCACGCTAACATCCAGTGCGGTTGTTGGCTCGTCGGCAATTAAAACTTGCGGCTTTAGGCAAAGGGCAAGCGCAATCATAACACGCTGACGCATACCGCCGGAAAGTTGATGAGGGTATTTTTTTAGGCAAGTTTCGTCAATTTCCACTTCTTTAAGAGCGTCTTTTGCTCTTGCTAAAGCGGTTTTTTTAGTGATTTTGAAATGGGTTTGAAGCGTTTCAATAAAATGGCTTTGAATAGTTAAAACAGGATTTAAAGATGTCATCGGGTCTTGGAAAATCATCGCAATTTTCTTGCCTAAGACAGAGCGCATTTTACTCGGCGTAAGTTTTAAAAGTTCCTTACCCTCAAGTTTAACGGAACCTTTAACTTTGGCATTATCCGCAAGCAAAGAACAAAGCGCAAGCACGTGAACCGATTTGCCGCTGCCCGATTCCCCGACAAGCGCCAAAACTTCGCCTTTTTCCAAATCATAAGAAAGGTTTTTTAATATGGAAAGTTCTTTGCCCTCCATAATAAAAGATAC
>JAZRZE010000017.1:0-8176 GCA_045601125.1 Elusimicrobiaceae bacterium
ATACTCTCCTCAATAATTATAAAACAATTATATCAAAAAACACCCCACTCTTTCTTTTAAAGAACAGGGTGTTTGTTTGTAAATATAAAATCTTATCTAACCTTTAAGACCGAGCGGCCGTTTTCGGCCGGGGCATTGGGGTCTAAAGTTTCCACATTATCAACGATATACATATATTTATAATCGCCGGGGTATAAAATTAAAGTTGTTTCCCAAACGCCGTTTTTCTTAACTAAATTAACTGGTTTTCTGCTTGTAAAACCACTGATGATGGCAACTTTTTTAGCATCACCGTAATATTTAAAAGTTACTTTTCTTGTTTTACCTACACCGCTGATAAAAACACTTTGTTTTTTAGCTTCCTTCGGGGCTTCTGCGATATTTACGGTTTCTTCTTTAACGATAGGTTGTTCTTCTTTAATAACGGGTTTTGTTTCTTCTTTTTTAACTTCTTCTTTTTTTACCTCTGCTTTAGGAGTGTCGGCTTTTACTGTTTCCGTGTCGGCAGGTAAAACATCTTCTTCTACTATAATTTCTTCAACAAAAGTTTTTGAAGCTTCTTGTTTTTTTGCTTGTCTTGCGGCGGTAAAGGCATTAAATTGTTTTTGCATTTCCCCGCCGAAAGAATTATAAATAAAATAAGCAAAAACGCACAGGGCGGCAATATCTAAAAAAATTAAAAACAGCCACATTTCTTTGGAACTTTTTTTGTTTTCGGTATTTTCCTGCATAGTTTTGCGCCCCTTTCCTTTTAAATTTAATCAGCGGGCGAAGGGAATCGAACCCTCGTCTAAAGCTTGGGAAGCTTCCGTTCTACCATTGAACCACGCCCGCAATTACTTATATTATTCTACAATATTTTTTTATAAAAATAAAACCGCCCGATTTTTGTTGTTTTTTATCGGGCGGTTTCGTGCTAAAAGTTATTTAGCATTTATGCTTTAACTTCCTCTTTTTTTGTTTCAGTATTTGCGGCCGGTAAGGCGGCAAGTTGTTTGTAGAGGTTGCGTTTATAAGCATATTCGGCTTCCGCAATTTTTAATAATTGCTCGGCTCTTTCGGGGTTATTTTTCATCAAGGCTTTAAAGCGGTTTTCACCGGACATAAATTCCTTGAGGCTGATAACCGGTTCGCCGGAATCAATCTTAAGCGGGTTAAGACCTTGTGCTTTTAATGCAGGGTTGTAGCGGTATAAAATCCATCTACCGCTTTGAACTGCCTTTTTGGCTTCCAAGAGACCTTTACTCATATCAATACCGTGTGCAATGCAGTGTGAGTAGCAAACCACCAAAGCAGGACCGTCATAGGCTTCGGCTTCGGCCAAGGCTTGAACTGCCTGATTCATATTTGCACCCAAGCAAACTTGAGCAACATAGATATTGCCATAAGTCATAGCAATCATACCCAAGTCTTTTTTAGGCATAGATTTACCTGCTGCGGCAAACAAGGCAACTGCACCCATAGGGGTTGCTTTGGACATTTGACCGCCGGTATTGGAGTAAACTTCGGTATCCATTACCATAATCTTAATGTTTTTACCGCTTGCAAGAACGTGGTCTAAACCGCCGTAACCAATATCATAGGCCCAGCCGTCGCCACCGAGTATCCAAACAGATTTTTTAACTAAGTAATCTGCCAAGGCAAGCATTCTTTCATCTTTGGTTAAAGATTTAAGTTTTGCAACTCTTTCTCTTTGAGCGTCGATTTCTTTAGTGTTCTTTTGGGAAGCATTTAAGATTTCGTTTACCAAAGTATCATTATTTAAGGTTGCTTTAATTGTGTTTAATTGGGCAACTGCGTCGCTGTAAAGTTGGTCATAGGCTAAGCGGATACCAAGACCGAATTCTGCGTTATCTTCAAATAAGGAGTTAGCCCATGCGGGACCTTTGCCGTCTTCTCTCTTTGTATAAGGAGTTGTCGGTAAGTTGCCGCCGTAAATTGAAGAACAACCTGTTGCGTTTGCAATTGCAAGGTGATCGCCGTGTAATTGGGTTAAGAGTTTTACATAAGGTGTTTCACCGCAGCCTGCACAAGCGCCGGAGAACTCAAACAAAGGTGTTTGAAGTTGAGAGCCTTTAACGCTTTCTTTTTTGGTTTTAACATCTGCTTGTTTAATGTTAAGGAAGAAATTGAAATTATCTCTTTCATCTTTTCTTAACGGGAGTTGTTCAACCATATTGATGGCTTTCTTTTCCGGGTTATTTTTGTTTTTGGCCGGGCAGTTAATTACGCAGGCAGCGCAACCTGTGCAGTCTTCAACTGCGACTTGGGTTGTAAATCTGAGTCCTGCTAAATCTGCTTTACCGGGAGCGGATTTGAAAGTTTTAGGAGCGTTTGCAAGTTCGCTTTCATTGTATGCTTTAATACGGATAGCAGCGTGCGGGCAAACAAGTGAGCAGATACCGCATTGAATACAAGTTTCAGGATCCCATGACGGGCATTGAATTGCGATATTGCGTTTTTCATATTTGGTTGTACCAGTAGGGAAGACACCGCCAACCGGCATTTTAGAGGTCGGCAAAGTATCACCGTTATAAGAAATCATTTTACCAAGAACATCTTTAACAAACTCAGGGGCATCAGCCGGAACAGGAGATTGAACGTGAGTTGTAGATGTAACTTTGTTAGGATATTTAATTTCATTTAAACCTGCTAAAGCAGCATCAATAGCGGCATAGTTTTTCTTTACCACTTCTTCACCTTTTTTCATATAGGTTTTCTTTGCTGCTTCTTTAATAGCATCAATTGCTGCATCTTTATCCATTACGCCGGAAATACCGAAGAAAGCAGTTTGCATAATGGTGTTTGTTCTTGAACCCATACCGCTCTTTAAAGCAATGTGGGAAGCATCAATTGCGTAGAATTTTAATTTTTTATCAATGATTTGTTTTTGAACTTCTGCAGGTAATTTATCCCAAACTTCTTCTTTTGAATAAGGTGCATTTAATAAGAAGGTTGCGCCTTCTTTTGCTTTACCTAAAATATCATATCTTTCAAGGAAAGAGAATAAGTGGCAAGCAATAAAATCTGCCTTTTCAATAAGGTAAGGAGAGCGGATATATTTTTTACCGAATCTAATATGGGAGGTCGTCATTGAACCTGCTTTTTTAGAGTCGTAAACGAAATAACCTTGTGCAAGATTATCGGTTTTGGCGCTGATGATTTTCATTGTGTTTTTATTTGCGCCGACGGTTCCGTCAGAACCTAAACCATAGAACATAGCATTATAGGTATCGTTTGTATCAGTATCAAAGTTGGTCGGAGTTTTTAAAGATTTGCCACCCAAGTCATCTTCAATACCAACAATGAAACTTGTGATAGGTTGTTTTGCATCTAAATTATCAAAAACGGCTTTTACCATAGCGGGTGTAAATTCTTTAGAGCCGATACCATATCTACCGCCGATAATTAAAGGTGTTGTTTTGAATTTTGCTTTTGCTTCGTTTGTTAAGAAAGCAGAGCAAACATCTTGGAACAAAGGTTCGCCCAGTGAACCGGGTTCTTTTGTTCTATCTAATACGGCAACTTTTTTGGTTGTTGCAGGGAAAGCATTGATGAAGTCTTGTGCGCTGAAAGGTCTAAAGAGTTTAACTTTTAATACACCGACTTTTTCGCCTTTCATATATTCAACGGCATTTTGTGCAACATCAGCGCCGGAAGCCATAATAACGATAACTTTTTCAGCATCTTTTGCACCGACATATTCAAATAAGTCATAATGTCTGCCGGTAAGTTTTTCAAATTTAGCCATATATTTCTTAACGATAGCAGGAGCGGCTTCATAATATTTATTAACGGCTTCTCTGCCTTGGAAATATACGTCAGGATTTTGTGCGGTTCCGCGAACGGTCGGGTTTTCCGGGTTCATTGCGTTTTGGCGGTGTTTTGCGACTAAATTATCGTCAATCATTTCCTTCATAACTTCATAAGGTAAAACATCAACCATATTAAGTTCGTGGGAAGTTCTAAAACCGTCAAAGAAGTGGACAAAAGGAACTCTTGCTTCTAAAGTTGCTGCTTGGGCAATTAAAGCAAAGTCCATAGCTTCTTGTGCGTTTGCGCTACCAAGCATTGCCCAACCGGTTTGGCGAACAGCCATAATATCGCTGTGATCACCGAAAATTGATAAAGCGTGGGTTGCAATTGCTCTTGCTGAAACATGGAAAACCGTCGGTGTAAGTTCGCCGGCGATTTTGAACATATTAGGAATCATCAAGAGTAAACCTTGTGAAGCGGTAAAGGTGGTTGTTAAAGCACCTGCTGCAAGGGCGCCGTGCACTGCACCGGATGCGCCGCCTTCAGATTGAAGTTCGCTTACTACAGGGACATTGCCCCAAATATTCTTTTCCCCTTTGGCGGATTTTGCATCGCAAATTTCGCCCATTGTTGAAGAAGGGGTAATAGGATAAATAGCAATTACTTCGTTTGTTGCATGGGCGACATGTGATACTGCTGTGTTGCCGTCCATTGCGGTAAGTTTTTTGGACATGAGACTTTCTCCTAAATAAAATATACCTATATTGTAGCACTTTAAGAAGATTTGCGCAAAGTGTTTAAAAAAGTGCTACAATAAAACTATATTAGATATTTGTTATAGGAGGATTTTTTAAATGTCAGTATCTTATAAAGAACTTGGTTTTGTTAACACAAGAGAAATGTTTAAAAAAGCCATGGAAGAAGGTTATGCAGTTCCCGCATACAACTTTAATAATATGGAACAATTGCAGGCAATTATCACCGCTTGCAGAGAATCCCGCTCACCCGTGATTTTGCAAGTTTCCAAAGGCGCAAGAAATTATGCCGATGCCACTTTACTTAGATGGATGGGTAGAGGCGCAATTGAAATGATGAAAAAGGCCGGTGACCCTGTGCCTGTAGCACTTCACTTAGACCATGGTGATAGTTTTGAACTTTGCAAAGATTGCATTGATTCTGGTTTTTCTTCCGTAATGATTGACGGTTCTGCCTTACCTTACGAAGAAAATATTGCTTTAACCAAAAAAGTTGTTGAATATGCCCACAAATTTGATGTTACCGTTGAAGGCGAACTTGGCGTTTTGGCCGGTATTGAAGATGAAGTTTCCGCAGAAAAACATACTTATACCGATCCTGCCCAAGTGGAAGATTTCGTAAAAAGAACAGGTGTTGATTCTTTGGCAATTTCTATCGGTACAAGCCACGGTGCTTATAAATTTAAAGTTAAACCCGGTGAAAGTGTCCCCCCCCTTCGCTTTGCTATTTTAGCCGAAGTTGGAAAACGCTTGCCCGGTTTCCCTATCGTTTTGCACGGTGCTTCCAGCGTTGACCAAAAAGCCGTTGCCACAATTAACCAATACGGCGGTAAACTTGAAAACGCAGTCGGCGTGCCTGAAGAACAATTAAGAAAAGCCGCCAAGAGCGCAGTTTGCAAAATCAATGTTGACTCCGACGGCCGCTTGGTTATGACAGCAGCAATCCGCAAAGTCTTTGCGGAAAAACCTGCCGAATTTGACCCGCGCAAATATTTAGGACCTGCCAGAGCAGACCTTATTGAGATGTATAAATCTAAAAACGAAAAGGTTCTTGGCTCTGCCGGCCGCTATTAATTTGTTTTTAGAAACAACAAAAAACGCTCTGTTTAAAAAAACAGGGCGTTTTTTGACTAGATAACTTAAAAATGCTAGCATAAGAAAAGGTATATAATTCCTTACACAATGGGAGATGTTTTTGTTGTATCATAAGCCTAAAATGTAGTGGCTTATCAAAAATTTAGGACTGTTTTTAGTTAGGCATATAAGCCTACTCTTTTACCTAAAAAGTAAATGGGATTCTCAAACTAAAAATGGTCGCGTTCTTGCTAATAAAAAGGACTAATTACCCTTTTTATTAGCGGATAATCCTGTATGTGATTTTTTAATCAGACAGGTAGGCGACTGTTTATTTGAGAGTTGAGAATCCCTCAAATGGTAGTCGTCTTTTTTTATAAATAAAAAGGTGAAAGTAAAAATGATATTTTAAAGGAGAATACTCAATGAAAAATAAAAAGTATTTAACCTGGTTAATTGTAAGTATAATTTGCATAATTGGTTTAACTATTTCAATGTTTTTTGAATCATCCTTTACCTATGATAATGACTTTTTATGGGCGTTAAATGTTTGTGCAATAACAATTTCTTTCTTGGGTATCATTTTATCTTTAGGCAGGTTTTTTATTAGTGTATTTGAATACTTAACTACTGATGAAACAGAAAAGAAGTAAAAGTAATTTAATTTTTGCTATACTAAAGGTAGAAATTTAATGTTGGGGTAGGTAAAAAAATGACTTTAGATGAACTTATAAAAAACAGATATTCCGTCAGAAATTTGCGGATAAGGCAGTAAAAAAAGAAGATATTTTGCAGTATTATAAGCCAAGTATATATGAAAGAACATATTTTATATTTTGATGTTTTGCGGGTAGTAGCAATTTTAGCAGTTATTATCTTACATGTTGCGGTTTCTCATTTTCACGATACAGATGTTTTTTCCTTTATGTGGGAAATGTCAAATATGTGGGATGGAATTGTACGTTGGGGTGTGCCTGTTTTTGTTATGATTTCAGGAGCGTTGTTTTTAAATCCTGAAAGAGAAATCACTTTTAATAAATTGTATTCCAAAAATATTTTACATTTAGTAATTGTTCTTTTGTTTTGGTCTGTTTTTTATGCTTTATGCGGTTTTATAGCAGGTCCTTTTAAGGGAAATCTAGAAAAATTTGTAGTTTATACCGTATTAGGTAATTTTCACCTTTGGTTTCTTTGGATGGTACTGGGACTTTACATCATAGTGCCGTTGTTAAGACCTATTTGTAAAGATATAAAATTAGTGCGTTACTTTTTATTTATCGGTTTATTCTTTTCATTTTTGATTCCGACTTTTGTAAAAATTTTAACAGGATTAGATTTAATTAAGCCAAATTCCTATTTTGTAAAAGTGTTGGACTTTGTTAATATTATGCAAAATGAAAAGATTCTTTTTCATTTTACATTAGGATATGTCGCTTATTTTGTATTGGGATATTATATACACTCTGTTTCCGTTACCGCTATACAAAGAAAAATTATTTATATATTAGGTATTTTAGGCGGAGCATTTACAGTTTTTTACTCGCAAATTATCAGCCAGACAGCAAATACGCCGTTTAATATTTACGATAATCTTACCATAAATGTTTTGTTTGAAAGTTTGGCTGTATTTGTCTTTGTCAAATACAATATACACCATTTGCCAAAGACAATTATTTCAATGTTTAGTTATCTCTCAAAGTATGTGTTGGGAATTTATTTAGCCCATGCCTTTATACAATCTTTTTTAAGCAAATTTCTTAATATTTCCGCTAATAGTTTTAATCCTTTATTTTCTATTCCGCTTATTGCTTTGCTTATTTTTGTTTTATCGTGGATTATCACAGCATTTATTAAGAGAATTCCTATTCTAAACAAATATATTATCTAACCTTTCCCCCTCTTTCTCAAATATTTGCTATACTAAAAGTAAATTAAACAAAGGGGTATAAAGAAAAATGACTTTAGATGAAATTATAAAAAACAGATATTCCGTCAGAAAATTTGCGGATAAGGCAGTAAAAAAAGAAGATATTTTAGCTTGTCTTGAGGCTTCTCGCCTTGCGCCGAGCGCCTGCAATAGCCAGCCCACGCATTTTTATATTCTTGAAAAAGAAGCCAAAGATAAATTTGCCGACGCCGTTTTTACCAAACTTTATTATCCTTGTAAATTCTTCAAAAAAGCGCCTGTTTTGGTGGCGGTTTGCGTTGATAAAGCGGCAAACGCTGCCGTTAAAACAGGGCAAAAAATTACAGGCCGCCCTTTTTATATGACGGACCAAGCAATAGCAGCAGAGCATTTTGTTTTAAAAGCAACGGAACTTGGCCTTGGCACTTGCTGGGTGGGTTGGTTTGATTCCAAAAAAGCGGCGGAATTTTTGAAATTAAAAGATAATTTTGAAATACATAATTTAATTGCGCTCGGCTACGCGGAAAATCAAGGTCCGCGCCCGAAAATATCTCGCAAAGGAATAGAAGAAATATATACTTTTATTGAAAAATAAAAGGAAAAAATTTCCCTCTCTAAAAATATCTCTAAAAGGCCCTTGAAAAATCACTAAATGTAGTGTATACTATTTATATACTTGGACAAG
>JAZRZE010000018.1:0-2517 GCA_045601125.1 Elusimicrobiaceae bacterium
ATTTGGAAGAGGATGCTGTCCGGAAGGGACATCAGGCTTTCCGTATGGCAGTTATGGAAACACCAATGTATATACAAATGGTAATACAGGAGCAGCCGCAGTAAGCGGGGACTATCAAACAGGAAGATGTTTATGCCCAGCAGGCACAGGTCCTAGGTCAAGCGAATCTTATCAAGGTACGCCGGTAAATGCAACTTGTGCTTGCCCGACAAATACAACTTGGTATGATGCTCAAAACGGTTATGCGGCGGGTTGTTATCGTTGTCCCCCGGGTAGCACCTGGAATGAACACTGCGGAACTTGCTTATGCAACCAAACCGACGGTTATTCAACATGGGGTCCTTATGACCAAACTAACGGTTGCACGCAAAAAATGTGTAAAGGTGCAGGTTACTTTGATACCAATACTTGCAGTTGTGGTTGTTTGATATCTGATACGGAATATGATTCAGATCTTGAATGTTGCCGCTGCCCTGCTCAAGCAGGTATGAACCACGATGCGAACCACGATATCAACGGTTGCTACATCGGCGAGTAATTAAATAAACTAATTACTAAAAATTTCCCCCCGCTTCAATTAGAAGCGGGGGTTGTTTTTTACAATAAAAAACCCCCGCCTAATAATAAGCAGAGGTTTATGTTTTTTCAAAACTAATTAGTCTTGATTGATTGCACTTACAGGGCAGGTGCCGGCGCAAGAACCGCAACCTACACACTTTGTTGCATCAATATTTCTTTTTCCGTCTTTTTCGCTGATTGCACCGACGGGGCAAGCACTTTCGCATGCACCGCAGTTAACGCAGATTTCCGGATTTACTTTATAAGCCATATAATACCCTCCTTATATTTTTTGTTAATTAAATTATAGCAAAATTTTTTGATATATAAATACTTGTTCTAACTAAATTTTACGAATAAAAATATTATACTTGCAATAATTATAAGAACTGCTATACATCTGCGCACGAGTGTTCTTTTTTGTTTTTTACACCTTTCGTAAATAAACGAATTTTCCGGAACAAGTTTCATAACTTCGTTGTAGATTTTTATCGCGCCAGAAATATCGCCGCTGATTTGTTTCATAAAACCGTAAATAAAATATGTCTCAACGCTATCTGGTGCAAGTTCAACAATTTTTTTGCAATCTTCTTCTGATGCTTGGTTATTTATATCACAGCTAAAAATTATGCGGTAGAAATAAGAAAGCATATTATTTTGATCAAGTTCAATTGCTCTGTCTAAATCTTTAAGAGCATCTTTGGTCTTGTTAAGCCATGCTTTAGTGATGGCACGCTCTTGGAAAAAATCCGCATTATTTTGGTCAAGAGAAATTGCCCTTGTAAAATCGTCTATGGCCGCGGAATAGTCGTTTTGTTTTTCTTTTACAATTCCGCGCCAATAATAACTCCAAGCAAATTCAGGGTCAAGTTCAATGGCTTTATTTAAGTCGGCAATTGCCTCCTGATAATTGTTTAAGTTCATTTGAGCAAGCGCGCGGTTAGTGTAAGTATCAATGTTCGGATCTTTTTCAATAATTTTATTGTAATTTGCTATTGCTTTGGAAAATTGCTCAAGTTCGCTATAAGCAATGGCGCGTTGGTAATACGCTTGTAAATCTTCGGGATTGGTTTGAATAAATTTATCTAAATCCTCAACTGCAAGATTATGGGAGCCCATATCCATCCTTGTAATAGCGCGGTTAAAATAAGCATTTGTGTAACTAGAGTCAATTTCAATAATTTTATTATAATCGGCTAGGGCTTCTTCGTGTTTTTTTAGTTCATTGTTGGAAATACCGCGATTGTTCAAGGCAAGAATATTGTTTGGATCAATTTTAAGGGCTTGGTTAAAATCTTCTATGGCTTCTTGATATTTGCCCATTTCCGCTTTAGAAATACCGCGATTAGTTAAAGCAAGAGTATTTTTAGGGTCAATTTTAAGGGCTTTGTTAAAATCATTTATCCCATCTTCTTGTTTGCCTGTTTCCGTCTTGGCTATACCGCGCAAAATTAAAGATTCTGTGTTGGTGGGGTCAAAAGTTAGGGCATTATTAAAATCAAAAATTGCTTCCCTGTATTTTTTATTATCAAGTTTTTCTTTTCCGCTTTTTATATATTCCGCTACGGGCATATTTTTACTCCTGCTTTTTAAAAAAACATCTCTACTAAATATTATAACTTATTTGCCGAGCAAAATTTTTAAAGTAATGGTAATACAAACAAGTATAATTAAAGGTTTTATAACTTTTGTGCTTTTTTTCTTGCCGATATAAACGCCAAAAGCACTGCCAAGTATGCTAAAAAACCCCATAGCCAAGGCAAGTTTTATTTTAACTGCGCCAAGAGATAAAAACACTATTAAAGCAAATAAATTTGAAGAAAAGTTTAAAACTTTTGCAAGACCTGTTGAGGCAAGCAAACTAAAACCGCAGTATTTGCTGAAAAATACGGCAAAAAAAGTGCCTGTGCCGGGTCCTAGAAAGCCGTCGTAAAGTGCGCCGAAAGCGGCAATTTTGCG
>JAZRZE010000019.1:0-22201 GCA_045601125.1 Elusimicrobiaceae bacterium
CCCTTTTAATTTTTGCGCCAAGAGCGGTTAGTTTTTCTTCAATTCTGTCATAACCGCGGTCTATGTGATAGACTCTTTGGACTTCGCTTGTGCCTTTTGCGCAAAGAGCTGCAATAACTAAAGCGGCGCCGCCTCTTAAATCAGAAGACATAACAACTGCCGGTGTAAAGTTTTTAACCCCCATAATATGCGCGCAGTTATGCTCTAAAGAAATATTTGCGCCCATTCTGATAAGTTCGGCTGCGTGCATAAAGCGGTTTTCAAAAATATCTTCGCTAATATCGCTTTTGCCGTTTGCAAGGCACATTAAAGCCATCCAAGGCGCCTGCAAATCTGTGGCAAAACCGGGGAAAGGAGCAGTTCTTATATTAACAGGTTTAATATTTTTTGTTTTCTTGGAGATTTTAATTTCCGTATCTGTCGTTTCAATTTTAAAACCGGCCTCACTTAGATATTCAATTAAAATTTCATTATGGCTCGGCACGCACTCTTTAATTGTTATGGAACTACCCGTTGCCGCGGCAGCCAAAAGATAAGTACCTGTTTCAATTCTATCGGCAACGATAGTATGCGTCATACCGCTGAGTTTGGTTTTACCTTCTACAATTATGCGCCCTCTGTTATCTAAAGTAATATCTGCACCCATAGAGTTTAGCGCAGTTATCAAATCAAAAACCTCCGGTTCTCTTGCGCCGTTTTCAATAATAGTTTTACCGGGGATTAAAGAAGCACACATCATCAAATTTTGCGTTGCACCCACGCTGGGGAAACTTAAAATAATTTTAGCGGGATTTAATTTGCGCGCTTTAATAATGATATTTCCCTTATCCATACTGATTTTTGCGCCGAATTTCTCAAAGCCCTTTAAGTGAATATCAACCGGCCTTAAACCAATTGCGCAACCGCCCGGCAGCGGCACTTGCGTTTTTTTAAATCTTGCCAAGAGCGGACCTGCCACCCAAAAACTTGCGCGCATTTTCTTAACTAAATCATAGGAAACGGTAGTTTTTAATTTATGTTTTGCTTTAATAGTTAAAGTGCCGTTATCATTAGTAACTTCTTTACCCAGTTCTTCAAGTATTTTGATAGTTGTGCGGATATCTCTTAATCTTGGCACGCGGTTAATAATACAATCCTCGTCGGTCAAAAGGGTAGCCATTAAAATAGGTAAAGCAGCATTTTTTGAACCGCTTATTTCAACACTGCCTTTTAATTTTCTGCCACCCTGAATAATAAATTTATCCATAAAAAATCTCCTCTTTTTCAGAAATAATTATTTTTTGCGCACAAAAACAAAACGCTCAATACCGGCAAAATCGCGCACCACCTGCGGAATTTGCCATTTATCTGCTTTAAAAAATTTTACCACTTTTGGCGCTTGTTCGCACCCGATTTCAAGGGCGAGCAGTCCTTTTGGATTAAGATGGTCGCCTGCCTGCTTGGCTATTTTTTTAATAATCTCAAGTCCGTCTTTTCCGCCGTCAAGGGCGATATGCGGTTCGCACAAGACTTCGGGCGAAAGAGTTTTTATAACATCTGTGGGGATATAAGGCGGATTAGAAATAATAAAATCAAAAGATTTATTTATATTTTCAAACAAATCACTCTTAACAAAATCTATACGCTTTAAAACATTTAAGTTGCGCGCATTGGTGGTGGCGGTTTCAAGTGCTTCAGCGGAAATATCTGCCGCAGTTACATGCACACTGTGAAATAAAAACGCTAAAGTTATTGCTATACAACCAGAGCCGGTGCATAAATCAAGAATAGTATTCGGCAATCGCATTTTAAGTTGTTTTAAACTTTGTTCTATAAGTTCTTCTGTTTCGGGCCTTGGTATTAAGACGGTAGGACTTACATTATAAATTCTGCCCATAAACTCGCAAGAGCCGATAATATGGGCAAGTGGTCTGCCCTTAAGTTTTTCTTCTAAAATAGTTCTAAATAATTTTTCTTGTTTATCAAGAACAATGTTTTGGTTAAAAGCACGCAAGTAAGTTCTGCTTTTATTTAAAACAAAAGCGGCAATAAGTTCGCTATGCACCATTGGCTCGTCAATACCTGCTGCTATAAGTTTTTTTGAACCTTCTTCAATTAATTGCGAAATAGTTATCATAAGGAGAGATGTTTAAGTTTTTCTTCTACTCTTAATTTGCGTAAATGCTCTAAAATTTCGTCGATTTGGCCTTCCATAATTTCTGCGATATTGTGGAAGTTTTCATTTAAGCGGTGGTCGGTAACGCGGCTTTGCGGGAAGTTATAAGTTCTTATTTTTTCTGACCTATCACCCGTGCCAACTTGGCTTTTTCTTGCGTCGTAAATTTCTTTATTTCTTTTTTCTTCTTCAATTTGATAAAGTTTTGCTTTAAGCATACGCATAGCTTTTTCGCGGTTGGCGCCTTGGTGGCGTTCTTCGCGGCAACTGACAACTATGCCGGTTGGCTTATGAATAAGGCGGACTGCCGTTTCCACTTTATTAACATTTTGACCGCCTGCCCCGCCGCTGCGGCAGGTTTCAAGTTCAATATCGGCAGGGTTAATTTGAATATCAATATCTTCGGCTTCAGGCATAATGGCAACGGTCACGGTTGAAGTGTGAACGCGGCCTGAAGTTTCGGTATCGGGCACTCTTTGAACGCGGTGTGTGCCGGCCTCATCTCTGAGCCAAGAATAAGCCCCCTCACCTTTAATAAACATACTTGCGTATTTGCAACCTTTAAGACCTGTCGGGGTATATTCCAAAATTTCGGTTTTCCAACCGCGGGAATCGGCAAAATGCTGATAAACCCTTAAAAGTTCGGCGGCAAAAATTGCGCTTTCGTCCCCGCCTGCGCCGGGGCGCATTTCAAGGTAAATATTTTTGGAATCGTTTGGATCGGGCGGAATAATTAAAATGCGGAGTTCTTGCATAAGGGCTTCGGGCTTGCCTTCAAGTTCGGCTAAATCGGCGGCGGCAAGGTCGCACATATCTTTATCGGTGCCGTCTTCCAAAATTTCCTTTGCTTCTTTGATAGCGTTTTGCACTTTTTCAAGTTCGGAAATTTTTTCAATAATCGGTTGAAGGAAGGCATGGCGTTTTGTTTTTTCTTTAAAATCTTCCGGTGCAATATTGCCTTGTGCAAGTTCTTTTTCAATACTCAAAAATTCTTCTTTAAATTTGCTTGTATCCATTTCCATAATATTTTCCCTTGAAAAACGGCAGGCCCTCAAAATAATAATGAGAGCCTGCCGTCAGATTTTTATTCGCTATTTTGCTTCTTTTTTAGTTTCTTTTGCAGCTTTGGCAGGTTTCTTTACGAGATTTTTAACCGGTGCTGTTGAAAGAACTACTTTTTTGCTTGCTGTTCTTTTTGTGTTCTTTTTAAGTTTAACTTCGGTTTTGGGTTTGCGAACAACCATTTGACCTTTGGTTGCGGCAAATTTCTTATTAAACTTTTCTACGCGGCCTTCGGTATCAAGCATTTTTTGTTTGCCGGTGAAGAACGGGTGGCAAGCAGAGCAAATATCTAATTTAACTGCTTTCATCGTAGAGCGGGTTTTAAATTTTGCACCACAGGCGCAAACGACTTCTACGACTTCGTATTTAGGATGTATTTTTTCTTTCATTTTATATATACCTCAAAAAAATTAGTTCTTATATATTATACAATATTATGAGGTTTTTTATAAATCTTTGTGTTTTTTATTTATTCTAGTATAAACCTAGCACAACAATTTGCAAGGATTTTGGTTTTCAAATATAGTCCAAGCAAAGCACGATTTTTTGCAAGGGTTTTGCGTTTAGAGCAGGCCTGCCGAGCGAAGTATATCACGAGGGGTGGCAACCCCGCGTATCCGAAAAGTTTAAATTTCGCTAGAACAGAGCATATCGTTTTGCAAGTGTTTTTGTGGAAATTTTAATTAACTTTTTCTGAAAGAAAAAGTGTTTCTTTCAAACTAGGTATACCAAGAGGGGACGGCAGTCCCATATATCCGAAGTCTTAAAAAAATAAAAAAGAGGAAAAAAGCCGCCACAAAAATAGGCAAAGTATTTTGCGTTTAGAGCAGACTGCACAAAGCACATTGTTTTGCGAGGATTTTGGAGATAGTTTTAATTTTTTAGAAATAAGGTATACCTCGAGGGGGCGGCAGCCCCGTGTATCCGAAATTTCTAAAAAATTAAAAATAGCCCAAAAGCCGACGCTAAGGACGGAAGCAGTCGGCGCAGCGTGCCTCATAATCTTGCGCCCCCCCCACATAAATCCTACTCTTAATATTAACCTTTCTTTGGGTTCTGCGGGCAGGTTTGCCGCAACAGACACAACGGGCGGAAAGTTTCAAAACATTATCGGCAACGGCGAGGAGTTTGGCGGTGCTTTCAAAGGGCACGGCCTGATAATCCATATCAAGACCGCAGCAAATAACACGCTTTCCCCTTTTGGCAAGTTCTTGGGCGACATTAACAATTTCTTTACTGAAAAAATTGACTTCATCAAGGGCGACAACTTCGGTATCATTTTTAACTAAAGGCAAAATTTCTTCTGCTTTATCTACGGGGATACCGTCAAGTTTCTTCAAATCGTGGGTAGCAATACCGCGCCGAGCATAACGCTTATCAAGGGTAGAGTTAAAAACCTGCACTTTTTGGCCTGCCTGAAGGCAAACCTCAACGCGTCTGATAAGTTCGGTGCTTTTACCGGAGAACATACATCCGCACACAACTTCTATTCTGCCGTAGGGAACTTTCTTCATATACTTTTTCTCCTAATCTCTTAACATTCTATCATCGTTCCATGGATAATTTTCATTTTCTGCCTGTTTGGGGGTTTGGCGTTTATCCTGTCCGCCACACATTACATTTATTCTAAAGGAAAAAGATAAATTTTTATTTCTATCTCTAACACCGAGCATCAAAGAAACATCGTGGAAATCTTTATAAACTTTTATATGTTTTGAATAAGCGTGGACGGTGGAATCTTTAACTTCAAAATCTATACCCATATCAGCGCGCCAAGTTATATACCTTGGTGCAAGGGTGAACTGCGTATTAAATAAAAAACTATCTCTATCGGTGCTGTAATTTACAACGCCGAATTTTGCGCTACTACCGTAAAGATTTTTTAAAATTGCATCAATTACAAAAGCCTGATTTGCCGTGTGAACATCATAAAGATTTTGGACATAAATGCTTGAACCGGTTTTTTGCGAAAAATAACCCACTTCGGCAAGTATCGGCTCAACTCTGTATTTTGCTTCCCAACTATCTTGGCTGTTTTGCAAATTATAACCGCTGCCCATTTTAAAATAGATATTAGGAGTCGGCAAATAATAATTTTGTATATAAACTAAATTTTCTTCTTCTTTATTATCAAAAGGATTTTCAGAAGTGAGTGCGCCTTCCTGATTACGCCTTGTGTAGCGGTAGCCGACATCAAGCATACCGGTAATTAAATTTGAGCGCAAGTTTAATTGCCCGCCGTAGCGGCCGACAAATTTATCTTCGTCATTATTTGTGGGGTCTTTTAAAATAATTTCCTGATTATAAAAAACGCTCGGTGTTAAAGTAAAGTTTTTGTGTAATTTAAAATCTCTTGCGCTGTTCCATTTGGCTTGGAAATACTGAACAAAATCATAATCTTCCTTTTTGGTATTGTTAAAAGAAATAGAAAAATTATTTACTACTCCGCCGGTATAAGGCAAAACAAAGGGATTAAAAATCCAATCTACTTTAGGCAAAACTTCTTCGGCGTTAAAATAAGTTTTATCGTCGGGGTTAAGTTGTTCTCTGTTTGAATAACTTACCCTAAAAGTGCTTGTTCTTGTTTGGCGCACTATTGAGGCACGTGTTAATTTATCGGGTGAAACCACATAAGGATTTGCGCGGAAGAAATCGTCGTTAAAATCGGCGTCGGAAACATTTCTCGTTTCAAGTTGGCTAAAATAAATTGCGCCGCCTTTATTATTTAAACTATCTGAACTATCGTGCATTTGCCACCAATAGCCGCCGTCAATACCCCAGCGTTGCTTATCTTTTTCTCTGTCGTAAATTGTGTAGGCCTGCATAGAACCGCGGAATTTCTGCGGAGATAAATAACCCACTTCCAAACCATACCCGATACCTGATTTTGTGTAATAATCTAAATTTGCCGCCGCTCTAAAATTATTTCTTGCATAGACGGTGGAAGTTAAAAAACCAAAACCCGTATTGCCGCTTTGGTCAAAATCAAGATAAGTGGTAAAAAGTCTATCGGTGTTCAAAGAACGGTAAAAGAAAGGAAAATAAAATACCGGCACTTTGCCCACTTTTAAGACGGCATTATAAGCAATTATTCTATCTTGGGGTATTAAATCGGCCTTGCCGACATATAAAGTATAATGCGGTTTTTCTAAAGAGCAACAGGTAAGTTCCGCTTTTTTTAAAAGATATTGGTCCTGCTGAACTTCAATATCTTTTGCCTCTAAAACTCTGATAGGGCCGTAATCTGCCTGAAGGCCTTTCATAATAAGCCGGCGCGATCCAATATCAAAATGAATATCCTGCACTTCAAGTGTGCCGCCGTCTTGCTCTATAATTGTAGGGCCTTGCGTAATTAAAACTTGCTGCTCGGTTAAAATCTGAATTTTTTCGGCTTTGATTTTGGAAATTTGACCTTGCGTTTTATTTTGGTCTAAAACAATTTCAACATTTCCGTTTAACTCGGCAATGCCTTGTTCTTTATCGTAAATTGCTTCATCGGCGGTAAAATAAATAAAATCATCTTGTGTCGGGCTGGGTAAAACATTTTCCTGCCCGAAAACAAAAAGCGGAATTAAAAATAAAATTAAAAAAAGATTTATCTTACTTTTCATTTTGTTGTGATAAAGCATATAAAGCAGAACCAAAAGCACCTATATCTTTTTGCTTGGAAATTAAAACTTTAATATCCTTAAAAGGTCTTTTGATTACCTGCTTGCTAAAAACTTCCTTAATTGCGGGCATAAAATATTTATAACCTTTGGAAACACCGCCCGCAAGAACGATTGCCTCGGGATTAAGTAAAAGCACCGTATCGCTTAATGCTGTAGCCAAATAATACCCGAAATTATGCCATATAGCAAGAGCGTTTTTATCTTTTTTACTTGCTGCATCGGAAAGAAGTTTTATTGAAAATTTTTCTTCTTTTAATAATTTGGCAAGAACGCTTTTAGGCGCTTTTTTTGCGGCTTCAAGCATTTGGCTTTTAAGCCCTTTTGTGCCGATATACGCTTCTAAACAACCTTTATGGCCGCAACCGCATTTGGGGGCAGTTTTGGAATAATCTACTTTGATATGCCCAAATTCACCGGCAGAACCGCTGAAACCTTGATATAATTTACCCTCAATAATAAGTCCGCCGCCGACACCCGTGCCAAGAGTGATAACCATAAGATTTTTATATTTGCGCTTAAATTCATAATCGTAAATACCCCAAGCGGCCATATTAGCGTCATTACAGGCATAGCAGGGAAAGCCGGTTTCTTTTTTAAGCATATCAACAATTTTAAAATTGTGCCAAGGTATATTTGGCGCAAAATGCAAAATGCCTTTTGTATTATCCGTATCGCCGGCAACGCCCATACCGATAACAAATTTTTCCTTTTTAAATTCTTTTTGCCATTCTTTAACCACGGCGGCAAGTTGCTTTACAAAAGCCGGAGCGCTTAAAGTTGTATCAGTAGCGATTGCCGCTCTTTTTAAAACTTTACCTTGAGCGTCAATTGCCATAAATTTTATAAAAGTTCCGCCTATATCTATACCTATACTTATCATTTGTCCCCCTTTGGGTGTGCGCGGTCATAAACCTGTTTTAAATGCTCTAAAGAAACATGGGTATAAACCTGCGTTGCAGATAAACTTTTATGGCCGAGCATTTCTTGCAAACTTTTCAAATCACACCCGTTATTTAAAAGATGTGTTGCAAAAGAGTGTCTTAAACTGTGCGGTGTTATCTTGTGGGCAAGATTGGCTTTTAAGGCAGATTGTTTGACTATTTGGGCAAGGCCTTCGCCGCTTAAGCGTGTGCCTTTAGAACCTAAAAACAAAGGCTCATTATAATCGGTGTTTGTGCGGGTTGCCAAATAATCATTTATACAGCTTAAAGCAATATCGGTAACAGGCACAATTCTTTCCTTTGCGCCTTTACCGAAAACGCGCACCGTGCCTTGCGAAAAATTAATATCGCCTATATTTAAACCCACAGTTTCGCTTCTTCTTAAACCACTTGAATACATAAGTTCCAAAATGGCTTGGTTTCTTAAAGCAAAGCGCGAAGTACTGGGCGCTTGCATTAAATTAGTGGCTTCCGTCTGGGTTAAAAACTTTGGTAAAAGTTTTTCCCTTCTAGGTGCATTAAAAAGTTTAAAAGGACTTGCCTCAATAACGCCTCTGTTTGCTAAAAACTTAGCAAAACTGCGAAGAGAACTTATTTTGCGCAACATTGCTTGGCGGGAAAGCCCTTTATTACTTTCCCAAGCAAGATAAGTCCTTATATTTGAAAGATTAAAATCCTTTACGGTAAGCAAACTTTTATAATTCATAAAACCGGCAAACTCGTCTAAATCCGTGCTATATGCGCGGATAGTATGAGGCGATAAGTTTCTGCCTTTTATATGAATTTTAAAATTTTCTATTTGCTTTAGCATTTTTATTTGCTTTCGTTATTTTCTCTTATTTTTTGGGCTTCTTCCGGTGTAATTTGCACGATATTTTTACATTTAGGATAACCGCTGCAACCCAAAAATTCGCCTTTGGCGCTCTTTCTTAAAACTAAAGGTTTGCCGCATTTTTCGCACTTTCTGCCGGAATCTATCGGACCGGTAGAGGCAATTTTATTACCTTGTTCGTCAATAGAATAAGTGTTTTTGCATTTCGGGTAAGCACTGCAAGCCATAAAGCGCCCGCGTTTGCCGTTTCTTATAACCATAGGGCTGCCGCATTTTTCGCACTTTTCATTGGTTTGTTCAACGGTAGTATTTACGCCGTTTAAACTCTTTTTACCTTTGCAGTTAGGGTAATTTACGCAAGTTAAAAATTTACCGAAGCGGCTTTGTTTTTCCACCATAGCTCCGCCGCAAAGAGGGCATTTTTCGCCTTCAACGGCTTTTGGTGTGGGCTTTTTCATATTTTGGGCGGCATTAGCCAAATCTTTAACAAAACCTTCGTGAAATTTACTTATAACAGATACCCAACCTTTAGAGCCTTCGGCAATATCGTCCAAAGTTTCTTCAACGCCTGCCGTATAGGAAAGATCCATAATATCTTTAAAAAACTCTTTTAATTGCTCGGTAACCGTTATACCTAAATCCGTTGCCACAAGTTTATTTGTTTTGGGTTGTTTAGCAACATATTTTCTATCCATAATGGTTTTAATGGTAGGTGCATAAGTGGAAGGTCTACCGATACCGTGTTTTTCCAAAGTTTTAATAAGACTTGCTTCATTATAGCAAGGCGGCGGAGTTGTTTTGTGTTCTTTTGTTTGGATATCCAAAAGATTTAAAGTGTCGCCTTCTTCAAGTGCGGGCAAAAGGGCATCCTGTTTTTCTTCGTCGGTATTTTCTTCTTCGGGTTCATCTTGATAAACAGATAAATAGCCGTTAAATTTAATCGTTCTACCGTTTGCCCTGAGCAAACACTTACTAGCACTAACAGCGGAAATATCTATTGAAACAGTATTAAACACCGCTTCTGCCATTTGGGAAGCAACAAATCTAAGCCAAATAAGTTCATAAAGTTTAAATTGTTCCGGTGTAAGATATTTTTTAATATCTTGCGGTGTTTTATATACATCTGTGGGGTGTATTGCCTCGTGGGCTTCCTGTGCACCTTTAACTTTGCTTTTATAAACAGGAGCTTTACTAGGGGCATACTCTGCACCGTATTTTTCCTTAATAAATTTGCTAGTTTGGGTTTGCAGTTGCGTTGAAACATTAAAAGAGTCAGTTCTCATATAAGTTATAAGACCGGCTATCTGCCCGCCGATTTCCACACCTTCATATAAACTTTGCGCGACCGACATTGTCTTTTGGGAAGAAAAACCGAGTTTATTATAAGCATCCTGTTGCATAGAACTGGTGATAAAAGGCGGTTTCGGTTTTTGTTTAACTTCCTTCTTTTCTATCTTTTCTACTTTTAAAGGTCCTTGTCTTAAAACAGCATTTAAAGCAGCAAGACTTTCGTTAGAATCAAAAATTGTATTTTTAACTTTATAATCTTCGGCAAATAATTTATAGGTGGTAGTTCTTTCCACATTTTTGCCTTCCCATTTATAAGCACGGGCAAGGAAAGAGGGTTTTTGGTTCGGCTTTTCAAGTTTAACTTTCAAAGACCAATAGGGCTGTTCCTTAAAATTTTCAATTTCCTTTGCGCGTTCGGCAAGCAGACGGACCGCAACAGATTGCACTCTTCCCGCACTTAAGCCGCTTGTTATTTTGCGCCACAAGAGAGGAGAAAGTTTATAACCCACAAGTCTGTCTAAAACGCGGCGTGCTTGTTGAGCATCAACTAAATTATGGTCGATACCTCTTGCGTGGGCAAAAGAATCTTTAACGGCTGTAGGAGTAATTTCGTGAAAGAAAATTCTTCTTGTATTTTCCGGTTTTAATTTTAAAAGTTCCTGTAAATGCCAGGCAATTGCTTCCCCTTCTCTATCAGGGTCGGTAGCAAGATAGACTTCGCTGACTTTTTTTAAAGCATCTTTTAAATCGGCAATAATGCGCGGTTTTCCGCTGACTACATAGGTAGGAGCAAAATTATTATTTTCATCCACGCCTATTTCTTTTGAGGGTAAATCTCTTACATGTCCAAAAGAACTGCGGACAATAAAATTAGGCCCGAGTATCTTGCTTATAGTTTTTTGTTTCGTGGGTGATTCCACTATCACAAGGGCTTTGCCCGTTGTTTTATTTGTTGTTTTTGCTGTATTTGTAGCCATATTTATCTTCCTATTAATTAAATTTACTTCGACTATATTTGCCGTCTACACAGATTACTGCACCTGCAACTTCTAAACTAAATAAAATTGCGCTTAACTGCGTTATTTCCAAATCTGATTCTAAAGAAAGTTCATCAACATTTTTAGAACCGTCGCCTATTAAATCTAAAATCTTTTGTTCTTGCTCTGTTAAAGACTCTATAGGCTCTTTACTTTCATTATAGAGTTTTTTGACCTTAAGTCCAAATTTTTTCTGGCTGGGGATGGCGTCAATTATATCTTTTGCCGATAGAACCATACCCGCGCCTTCCTTTATAAGTTTATTAGGTCCGCCGGAAGTAGGACTATCAATCGGGCCGGGAACGGCCATAACATCAAGCCCCTGATCAAGTGCCATTTTTGCGGTTATTAAAGCACCGCTTTTAACTTCGCCTTCAACAACCACTACCAAATCGGAAAAACCTGCAATAAGGCGGTTTCTTCTTGGAAAATGATGGGCTAAAGGGGCCGCGTCAAAAGGCAACTCTGAAATTATGGCGCCACCAGTATCTAAAATTGCTCTTGCAAGTTCTCTGTTTTCAGCCGGATAGCAACGCCCGATACCAGTACCGATTAAAGCCCAAGTAGCACTTTTGTTTTTAACCGCTTCTGCGTGAACAACGCTATCTATACCGCGCGCAAGTCCACTGACAAGAACAACCCCGCTTTGCGCAAGGTCACAGGCAAGTTGCGTAGCCGCGCGTCTGCCATAAGGTGATATTTTTCTTGTTCCTACCATACCCACAGATGCTCTTTGCACGTCGCCTAAATCACCGCGCACATAAATTAAAAGGGGTGCTTCTTTAATTTCGGCAAGTCTTTGCGGAAAATATTCTTCCCCGTTAAATAAAATTTTACCGCCCACTTTTTCTGTCTTTTCCATTTCTTTTTGAGCGTCAAGCATAGCGCAAGATTTTAAGAAAGACTCGGCACTATCAAGCGATATTTTGCCTTCTTTGCTGATAGTTTTGGCATCTTGCCTTAAAAGTTCTACGGCATTACCGAAAATATTTATCATTTCCATAAGCCAATCGGAACGCAAATAACTAAAGGAGTTAACTTTTATACGGGCAAGTTTTTCTTCAAAGTTCATATATCCCTTACTCCTTTTCTATCTAAAGGTCTATATTGAAAAACTTCCATAAGATGTTCTTTTTTAATATCTTTAGCACCTTCTAAATCTGCAATAGTGCGCGCGGTTTTCAAAATTTTATCAAGACTTCTTGCCGAAAGGCCGAGTTTTTTCATAGCAAGTTCTAAAACTTGCGCGCCATCTTTTGGCAAGGCACAAAATTCTTTTATTTGCGCCACACTCATAAAAGCATTAGCCGTTGTAGAAGTATTTTTAAAACGTTCTTTTTGTATTTCTCTTGCGGCTATAACTTTTTGTCTTATTTGGGCGCTGGTAGGGCCTTCGGATTTCTTTTCCCAATCTTGGAAATTAACCGGCAAAAGATTAACCGTTAAATCAATTCTGTCTAAAAGCGGACCGGAAATTTTTGCTTTATAGCGGCTGATTTGAACGGGTGTACAGTTGCAAACTTTTACATTATGCCCGTGATAGCCGCAAGGACAAGGGTTCATAGCGGCAATAAGCGTGAACTTTGCGGGAAAAGTCAAAGTTTCTTTTGCACGCGCAATAGTAACCTTAAAGGTTTCCAAAGGTTCTCTTAAAACTTCAAGAGAGGTCCTTGAAAACTCCGCAAATTCGTCTAAAAATAAAACGCCGTTATGGGCAAGGCTGACTTCGCCCGGTCTTGGGTTTTGCCCTCCGCCTACTAAAGCGATATTTGAAATTGTGTGGTGCGGATCTCTAAAAGGTCTTTGAAAATTGCCTCTTCTCTTATTAAGTAAACCGCACACAGAGTATATTTGCAAAATTTCAAGCATTTCCTCTTTTTCAAGCGGTGGCAAAATTGTAGCAAATCTTTTAGCAAGCATACTTTTGCCTGTTCCGGGAGGGCCCATCATCAAAACATTATGACCGCCGGCTGCGGCAATTTCAAGCGCCCTTTTAGCAAGAGCTTGGCCTTTAACTTCGCTAAAATCTTCCGTGTAAACTTCTTGTAAAATAGTATTTTCCGCTTTCTCTTTTTGTTCTTGTTCAAAAGGAATTCTTTCTTCAAGCAAATCTACAACCTGCCTTAAATCTTGCGCGCTGAAACAATCCATAGTTGCATATTTTGATTCTTGTAAATTATCTTGCGGAATAATTGCTTTTGTTTTTTTCTTGCGGCTCAAAGCAATAAGCATAGGCAAAACACCAGCGCAACCGTGTATCTTACCGGTTAAACCAAGGGAACCGATAAAAACATATTTTTTTAAATTTTCTATTGCGGTATCGGATAATTGCCCGCTTGCGCCCAAAATGCCAAGCGCAATAGGTAAATCAAAATGTGTGCCGGATTTTTTAATTTCGGCAGGAACTAAATTTATTGTTATTTTTTTTATGGGAGAATCAAAACCGCTGTTTCTTATTGCGGCAAGCACTCTGTCTTTAGCTTCTTTTACCTCTTGGTCTGGCAAGCCGACTAAAGTAAGGGAAGGCAAACCGGCAGAAATATCAACTTCTACATTAACGATATAACCCTCTATTCCTTTTAGACAAGCCGAAGTAATTGAACAAAGCATATTAGATAAAAACCATTTCCACTACATCAGGCGTGGTATTTAAGATAGTAAAGTTATTGTAATATTTTCTAATAATCTTAGCGGAAAATTCTTCCGAAGTGCGCACATTTGCCTGCACTTCAAAAGTAGCGGTGGAATTAACATATTTAACTAAAACAAAATCTTCCACTTCTTTTAATTCTCTTAAAATTGTTTGAAGTCTTTCAAGTCTTTGAATAGTATTTACTTCTTTTATAACGAACTCAAAAGTTTTTGCGCTGTTTATGGAAGCATTTATCGGCTCAATCATTTGAGAAGCGGCTTCAAAGCAGGCATTACTTAGAGCTTTTTGATATGCCATGGTTTCATCTGCGTCAAGCCCGCTTGCGCTTTGCGCTTCTTCTGAAATTAACTGATAATTTTTTGTGCCTAAAGCAACCATATTAACTTTTGCCCTTATTGATTTAAAAGTTGTAGAAAGCTGAGTAGCCGTTTCAATGGGGCTAGCGGAAGCATCTGCAATAATAACAAATCTTGTCCCTTCCTTTTTTGCTTTATCTACTATTGAAGTATTATTTTCTATATTATTTTGGCTCAAATTACCGCCGTCTATTAAAACATAGGGCTGGTTTTTAAGGGCCTTATAAATACCTTGTTTACAAAATTGATTTAAGGAAACTTCCTCTTTTTCAAGTTCTCTTGTAGCAACAAAAATATTTGTTTTTTTGACGTAGGAAGAATCTTGTAAATTTTTAATTTTAGTTGCAAGATTGCTTACTAAAATCATAACACGCGCTTCTAATAAAAAAGTTTCTCCCCTTTGCTCACTGTGTTTAATATAGGCCTTTCTTATATAATTATCCGGTTTTGCTAAAATCTCCTCTTGAATATTTTTAGGATATTCCATATTGCTGTTAGAGGATAAAAATACATCTACGGCACTTTTCAAAGCATCTTGCTTTGCAAGTTTAAAAGCATCTTTTTTCATACCGGATATATCTTTGGCATTATATTCTACTTCCGCTTTACCTATAACATATTCACCTTCGCCCTTAGGGCCAAGATTCATTCTTTGGCAAGCACATAACACGGTAAGAACCGCACATATTAACAAGGATATTTTTTTCATAAAACCTCTTTATTTTAGGACATCGCCCAAAACTCTGGCATAACTGCTGGGCTTTTTGATATCTTCATAAGGGATTATAGCACAGCGAATCATCATAACCTCTAGCATGTGAGATAAGATATCACAGAAATTATCTCTAATGGCAGGTTGTATAATTTTGGGATCCGGACCTAAAATGATAGCCGCTTTTAAGCTTTTACTATCGCAAACATTGGCAATCTTGAAAGCAGAAGCAATAATATGCTCCGTTGAATAGGCTGATTTAAGAGCAAAGTTAAAACCACCTTTTATACCTAGTTCTTTTGCACGACGCATAGTAGCGTAAACTATCCACTTAAACTTATCGGCACCTTCTTTAGGGAAGAAGAACCCGAAATTACCCCAATTAGTGTTTTCTCCTCTTCTGATAGATAATGGGCTTGATAAGTCTAAAGATTCTAGTTGGCTTGTGGTGTCTTCTCCTGTTATAGCCGTAATATAGTTAAAGATTTGTTCATAAGACATCAGCATACTGCCACTATCTTTAATACGTCTGCGTAAGACTTTTGCTCTTTTAATATCGCGGTTAATCATACCCAAAGTAAGGCCTTCTCTTCCGAAGAATCCTCTGCATTGGGCCTCGGTTAAATCGACTTGAGCATCATTGGCCATTTTTGTATAGGCCTTAATGAAGTGATTAGGTCTTAAAGTTTTTAATTCTGAAACCCAACCCTGACTTAATTTAAAATCAGTCAATTCTTCAAAGCGGGAAAGCCCTTGTGGCGGATACTTTGAAGAAATAATAAGTTGTTTTCTCTTATTAACAAAATCATTTAAGACTTGAGAAATAAACTCTCTGTTTGACTCGTTAACAGCTGTCAAATGGATATCGTCTATAATTAAAACCTGTGCCGCATCCAAGAAACCTCTTACTTTCTCTATGGAACCGTCTTCTATAGATCTTTGAACGCCTCTTGAGAAACGGACACCGTTTGTAATAAAGATTTTATCTTGGGATAATTTCTTTGAAAATTCTACACCCATAGCATTTAAGAAATGGGTTTTTCCGCAACCGCTTTCACCGAAAACAAAGAAAGGATTATAATTAAACATTGTTCCCGGATTATCTATTACGGACATTGCCGCCGCGTGAGCAAAGCGGTTTGAAGACATATCCCAATTATCAAGCGTATAAGAAGGAACTATAGGCATTTCTATAGACCAATTGCTCTTTTTATAGACAGGTATGGAAGAAGTTTGTATAGTATGGTCAAAACCGTCTATGGTTGTTTTGTCTATCGGCGGCATAGAAATAGGTCTTTGTTGTTTAGCACTTTGTTGAGGTTGGGCAACTTTAGTTTCTTTTTTCGGTGCTTGTTCCGGCTTTTTTACCGCTTGGGGGGCTTGAACGGCTTCAACTTCCGCAGGCTTTTTGGAAGCACTTGTTGCAGCAGTAGAAACCGCCGCCGCTTTTGCCAAAGAGGCCATCTTCTCTCCTAAACTTTTAGATTCTACTTCTACTTTCGGTAAAGAAGTTTTTTGTTGTTCTTGAACAATGGGATTTTTTACTTTCATAGTTTCTTCATCGGAAATACTAATCGTAGGAATATCTTTCTTCATACCCTTTTCCGTATTTGTATTTTTCTGTTCGTCTAACGGTGATTGAGGAACAACCGGTTTTACTGCCGGCGGAACAGGGGGCTTACCTACACTTTGCTCTGTCGGTTGTTTAGGTTCTTCTTTAACAGGTAAAACTTTGTCTTCCTCAGGTTTATTTATTTTTTCTTCTAAAATTTTATTTTGCGTTATGGGTATAATTTGAGGTGTCGGCATTGGGGTAGGTTCAACAATTTTTTCTATTTTTGGTTCGCTTGAGGCCTCTTTGCCTTCGTCATAAAATTGGCAAATGGTTTCCGCCGCAAAAATATCATCAAGCGGTACTTGGGATTGCAAAGGCGCCTTATCGTTTGATTGTTCCTTATCAAAAAGAGGTTTGGAATCTAAAGAAACTTCCTTTACATCCTGAATACCCATTTCTTTTGTAGGGAAAGCCGTTCCTTTAACGACAACTCCATGCATAGTATTCTTTTTTTCTTCCGCTGTTTCTTGTTTTTTGACGGAATTAGCAGACGTATCGGCTTTGTTTGGCACAATATTTTTTACTTTAGTATTTTGGGATTCAATAGGCAAAGGTTCTGATATTTTTTCTTGTTTTTTAGGTTCGACTTTCTTTTTCTTTCCAAAAGAGAACAAACGCTTAAAGAAACCGACTTTTTCTTCCTTAACTTCTTTTACTTCGCTAACAGGTTGAACGTTTTCGGGAGCGGGAACTTCCTGAACGGGAGCCGGTGCCGGAACTACAATATTGTTTTGTTCTTCCCGCGGATTATTTACGATAGGGCCCATATTATGGGTTTTTGTTTCTTCTAATTTGGAAGCTTTTGCATCTTCAATAGAAATCTGCAAGCCATCACTTGAAGAAGAAAAACCGTCACCCGAGTCGGAAGATCTCATTATCAAATTATCTCCGGAAAGATCTTCCGTAGAAAAGGCAAGACCGCCCTCACTTATGCGCACGGGACCGGAACTTAAAGAAGAAGATTTATCTTTTGAAGAACTTTTTGCGACAATTTCTTCTATTTTTGCGCGTATTTTTTGCAAAATATCGTCGTCAGTAACATTGAGAAGTTCAAATATATAATTAAAGGAAGAAACCTTAATATCAACCAAATTACAAAAAGAAGATAACTCCTTTGAAATCAAAGCAGCATCTGCTTCTTCTCCAACTATACATAAGACATAGGCAGCATCTTGTGTCCATTTATTTTCTACAATTTCCCAATGTTTAATCATAATTTTCCTATATTATTTTTACACCGGCGCTCGTCCCCAAACGGCTCGCACCGGCCTCAATCATCTTTAGGGCATCTTCTCTTGTCCTGATACCGCCTGACGCTTTAACTTTTACATTTTCCCCTGCAGCTTTCGCCATCAAAGCGACATCGTGTTCCGTAGCCCCATTTGAAGAAAACCCCGTAGAAGTTTTGACAAAATCTGCCCCGCAAGCGGCACAAATTTCGCAAACCTTCTGTTTTTCTTCGTCGGTTAAATAAGAGGTTTCAATGATAACCTTTAAAACTTTACCGGTGCTGGCTTTGCGAACGGCCTCAATATCTTTTTTAACCGTTTCGTAATCAGCAGCTTTTAAAGCACCGATATTAATAACCATATCCACTTCGCTTGCGCCTTGTTCAATAGCGGTTTTGGCTTCAAAAGCCTTTACCGTTGAATCATTTGCGCCAAGCGGAAAACCTATTACCGTGCAAACTTTAACGGAACTTCCTTCAAGAAGTTTGCTTGCATAAGAAACCCAACACGGATTAACACAAACAGAAGCAAAATTATGTTCCCTAGCTTCTTTACAAAGTTGTTCAATATCTTTGCGCTGGGCTATAGGTTTCAAAAGGGTATGATCTATATAACTTGCTATGTTCATAAAATTATTTATTGTAATTTATTATTCTAATAAATTGTTCTGCAACTAAAGATTGCCCGCCGACCAAAACGCCGTCGACATCTTCTTTTGCCATAATAGCGTCAACATTATCTGTTTTAACGCTACCGCCGTATAAAATACGAACTTTTTGAGCAAAATCTTTATCAAATTTCTGTTCTAAAATTTCTCTGATTGCTTTATGAACTTCTTGAGCTTGTTCGGGGGTTGCGGTTTTGCCTGTACCGATAGCCCAAACAGGTTCATAAGCAATTACTAAATCTTTTAACTCTTGAGTAGTAAAACCTTTAAGTCCGCCTTCAAGTTGTTCTTGAATAACTGATAAAGTTTTTTCGTTTTCTCTTTCTACCAAGGTTTCCCCTACGCAGTAAACCACTCTTAAACCTTGGGCTAAAGCGGCCTTAACTTTCTTGTTCAAAATTTCGTTGGTATCGCCGAAGAGTTTTCTTCTTTCGCTATGACCTAAAATAACGCAGGTAGCACCGGCCTCTTTAATTTGATTAGGTGCGATTTGAGAAGTAAATGCCCCCTTTTCCTCATAAAAACAATCTTGAGCACTAACAATAATATTGCTTCCTTTAACAACCTCAGCAACAGCATTTAAACTTGTAAAAACAGGTGCTATCATAATATCAGCATCATTTTTATTCTGTGCTTCTTTTATTGCCTGAGCCAAAGCCTTTGACTCTGCAATAGTTTTGTGCATCTTCCAATTACCTGCAATAAATGATTTCCTTGCCATACTTAAAAACCTCTTTAATATTAAATGTTATTCCTATTATAGAAATTTTAACTGATTTTCTCAACCCTTTTTATATTTTTGGGCTAAATAAGCAATACCGATTAGGGTAAGATTCGGTTCAAAAACCTCAAAAATATCTTGTTTTGTATAGAGATTAGCAATACCGCCCGTTCCTATAACAAGGGGTTTTGAATTGGGAAAAACTTCGCTTTGAAGTCTTTTGTTTATTTCCTTTGCTCCGCCAAGTATCGTAAAATAAAGGCCTGCTTGTATCTGAGTTTCGGTTGTCATACCGGCGGCATATTTTGCTTCTTTTAAAGGGACTTCACCAAGTTGCGCTGCCCCTAAAGCGAGGGCTTTCATTGTAAGATTTAGTCCCGCACTTATGGCTCCGCCAAGATAATACCCGTCTTTACTTACAGCGCAAAAAGTATTGGCCGTGCCGAAATCTAAAATAATCAAATCCCTTTTTGGATATAAAAACAAAGCTGCTTCAATATCGGCAATTCTATCCGCGCCCAGTTCGGAAATATCCCCCTCTTTTGCCTTAAGTATTGTCTTTGTTATATCAACAATAAAAGGTTCTTGCTTAAAAGTTTTTACGCAATATTCTTTTAAGGGCTCCGTTAAAACGGGCACTACACTTGAAATTGCACAAGAGTCTATTTCTTCCGTTTTTATTTGTTTTAAAGCAAACTGTTCTTTCATATATTTTTCAAACAGTTCTTTTTTAAAATCGGTGGAAGGGTAGCGTATTTCATGGCAAACTTTTCTACCAGTTAAAAATCCTACCACTATATGGGTATTGCCAATATCAAAAACTATAATCATAATATTATTTTATCACATATCTGCCCTAAAAGTGCTACAATAGTTTATTATATACTTAAAAGGAGAAAGGTGTATGAAAAAATTATTAGTTTTCGCTTTGCTTTTGCCTCTGCTTATTGCTTGTGGCACAAAAGTAGAGCGAATGGATGCAAATACTGCTAAAGATTTAAGCGGCAAATGGAATGATACCGATTCCAGAACAACCGCCGAAACAATGATTGCAGATTGTCTTGACGGCAATTGGTATAACAAAGCCCTTAAGGCAAAAGGCGGAAATGAACCTGTTATTATTGTGGGCACAGTAAAAAATAATACTATGGAACACATAAACACTTCTACCTTCATAGAAGAAATGCAACGCGCCTTAATTAACAGTGGCAAAGTGGAATTTGTTGCTTCACCAGAAGAACGCGGAGAAGTACGCAATGAAAGACTTGAGCAACAAGAATATGCCAGCGAAGAAACAAGAAAGGCCTTCGGTCGTGAAGTCGGCGCTGACTATATGTTAAGCGGCGTTTTAGATTCCATCACCGATAGTGAAGGCAGAAAAGCCGTCATTTATTATCAAATCAACTTAAAGTTAATAAATATCGAAACAAACCAAATTGTTTGGAACGGCGAACAAAAACTTAAAAAGTACGTTGTAAAAAATTCCTTAAAATTATAAACAACAATGAATACTGCAAGAAGGTTCCGTTTTTTTATTTTAACTCTGACAAGTTTGCTTTGTGCTTGTGCGGGACCTTCTTTGCAGTATAAAAAAGATGTTTCACACTTAATGGCAAATCAAAATTTTGAAAATGCCGCAGCAAAAATTGAAAAGAATAAAAAATCTCAATACGGTGATAAAAACGCCGTCTTATATCAACTTGATTTAGCCCTTGTCCAACAGGCCTCTTACGATATAGATAATTCCCTTAACAATTTTACTTTAGCCCAACAATTAAACGAAGAACTTTTTGCAAAAAGTATTACCCAAAATGCCGCTTCTTTAATGACCAATGATAATGCTTTACCCTATAAAATGCCGATGTATGAACAGGCCTTAGTTTATGTTTTTACGGCCTTAGACTATCTTGCCAAAGATAATTTTGAAGATGCCGCCGTAGAAATGCGCAAGGCCGTTTTCTTTTTAGATAATTACAGAGAACATACCAAAAGAATTTATAATGATGAACCGTTTGTCCAATACTTTGCAAGTATGATTTTTGAAGATATCGGCCAACTTTCTTCTGCAAGAATCGCAAGAACCAATGCCCTTAATGCTTATGAACATCTTAAAGGTTATTTCAATGCTTCCGCGCCCAGCAGTAATTTACCCGCAAACTATAAAGATTTAGGCGAACTCGTTTTTATACATTATAGCGGCAAAAGCCCTTTCAAAATATCTAATCAAATGAGTGTTTCTTGGGATAAACTCGGTTTTATTTTGAACGGAAACAACTCCTTACAAGGAACACCGAAACAGACTATTGATGCCGTATTTTCCGGTCTTTTCGGAAGGACTATTGCTATTTCCTACCCCAGTTATGTAGATAGCCTCTATTACGGCACAACTTCGGCAATAGTCGTGGAAGGGAAACAAATAAAAACAAAAGATGTTGCCGATATTTCAAATGCCGCTAAATTAACCCTTCAGGAAGAAAGCGCAGCCATTTGGGCAAGAACCGCAACCCGTGCCGCGACAAAATTTATTTTATCTAAACAAGCCCACGATATAACTAATAAAAATACCGACAATAAGGGGGTAGGTTTGCTTGTAGATATTGCAACAACTATTTTTAATACCGCAACGGAACAGGCAGATACCCGCTCGTGGTTTACTTTGCCCGCTCAGATAAAAATGACAAATGTCTTTTTAGAACCGGGTGAATATGATATAGATTTTTATAATTATAATGCCGCAGGTATACCTATTGACACTTACCACTTTGAAAAGGTAAAAATAAAAAAGGGCCAAAGGACTTATTTGTGGCGTTATAGTTCTAAATAAATTAGGAGGAAACAAATGAAAAAATTACTTACTTTGAGCATTGCTCTTTTCTTAATCAGCGCCTGCTCAAATAAGCATATTATGGTTAAAAAGACGGAAAAATATCCCGTGAAACAATATATAACCAAAATAGCTTATGACACGCAAAAAGATACCGCAAAAGAAAATGCCTTAAAAGAAATCAAAGGTATTTTTAACAGCTTAAAACCCGGTGATGCTTATACCGAAGCCCGCAGGCAAGCCGTTTTAGATTCTGCTAAAGTTGTGGAAATTTGGAAGGACAAAACAAATAATAAATACTATGCCCTTGCCGTTATACAAAGAGAGCAAGCCCAAAAATTAATTGAGCCGGCTTACGCTATGGTTGATTCCAAAATGCAAAATATGTCCGATAATATTGCAAAGGAAGAAAATAAATGGCGTGCCTTACAATATG
>JAZRZE010000020.1:0-8145 GCA_045601125.1 Elusimicrobiaceae bacterium
TGTTAAAACAGAGCAAATGTTTTTGCGAGGATTTTGGAGATAGTTTTAATTAGTTTTTCTTTTGCTAAAAAGAAAAACGCTTTTAGAAATGAGGTATACCTAGAGTGGCTGGCAAGCCCGTGTATCCGAAATTTCTAAAAAATTAAAAATAGCCCAAAAGCCGAAGCAAAAAAAGATTATGGTTTAAGTCTATCCATTAAGCGCGGGAAAGGTATAGTTTCACGCACGTGATGCAAACCACATACCCATGCTACCATTCTTTCAATTCCCATACCAAAACCGGAGTGCGGCACGCTACCGAATTTTCTTAAATCAAGGTACCAATCAAAGGCTTCGGGCGGTAAACCTTGTTCTTTAATGCGGGCAACAAGAGTATCATAATCGTCTTCACGCTCGCTGCCGCCGATAATTTCGCCGTAACCTTCAGGGCCGATAACGTCAACGGCTAAAGCAAGGCGCGGGTCTTTGGGGTCGCGTTTCATATAAAATGCTTTAATTGCGGCAGGATAGCGGTGTATCATAACAGGTCTATCAAATTGTTGGGAAATGATTGTTTCCTCATCTCCGCCGATATCACCACCCCATTCTGTCGGGTTGCCGTTTTTGTTTAAAATTTCAATAGCTTCGGTGTAAGAAATTCTGGGGAAAGGTTTTTTGATATTTTCAAGTTTAGAAATATCTCTTTCCAAAGTTTTTAACTCGGCTTGGCAATTTTTTAAAACTCTTTGAACAATATAGCAAATAAAATCTTCGGCAAGGTCCATATCGTCATCAAGAGTGTTAAAAGCGACTTCCGGCTCTACCATCCAAAACTCTGTTAAATGGCGGCGGGTTTTAGATTTTTCCGCCCTAAATGTCGGTCCGAAACAATAAATTTTACCAAGAGCCATTGCGCTAGCTTCGCCGTAAAGTTGACCGCTTTGGGAAAGGAAGGCCTTTTCGCCAAAGTAATCTGTTTCAAAAAGGGTGCTGGTGCCTTCGCAAGCTGCAGGAGTTAAAATAGGGCTGTCAACTAAAGTAAAGTCATTTTCCTTAAAATACTGGCGGATAGCAAAAATAATTTCATCTCTGATTTTTAAAATTGCCACTTGTCTGCTGGAGCGTAGCCACAAATGTCTGTTATCCATCAAGAATGCAGTTCCGTGTTCTTTTGGGGAAATAGGGTAATCTTTTGCGGCTTTGATTAATTTAACATCTTTAACGCCGATTTCAAAACCGATAGGCGAGCGTTTATCTTCTTTAACAATACCGGTGATTTCTATTGAAGATTCTTGAGTTAAACTATCCGCTAAAGCAAAAACTTCCGCGCTGACATCGCCTTTAAAAACCACGCATTGAATAATGCCCGAACCGTCGCGAAGTTGCAAAAAAACAAGTTTGCCGCTTGAGCGTTTATTGTAAAGCCAACCCTTTAAAACGACTTCTTGACCTAAGTGTTCACCGATATGTTTGATATAAACTCTTGCCATAAAATTGCCTCTTTTTAAAAAATAAAAAATGGACGTGATGGGAGTCGAACCCACGACCTCTTCGTTGCGAACGAAGCGCTCTCCCAACTGAGCTACACGCCCTTCGTATTTATATTATATCATTTTCCGAGTGCTAATAAAATGCTAAAATATATCTATGGCAAAATTAGTTAGAGGATTTAAAGATACTTTCGGCACGCAAGCCGACAATTTAACAAAACTTGAAAATTGCGCAAGGGAAGTTTTTTCTCTCTATGGTGTAGATGAGTTGCGCATACCTACGGTGGAATTAAAAGAACTTTTTATTAAATCAACCGGAGATACAACCGATATCGTGCAAAAAGAAATGTACGCTTTTGAAGATGCAGGCGGCAGAAATATCGCCCTTCGCCCAGAAGGCACACCCGGTATCGTGCGCGCTTATATTGAAAACGGCTTTGCGCAAAATAATCCCTTAAAAAGTTTCTACTATATAGGTAATATGTTTAGAGCCGAACGCCCCCAGGCCGGCCGTTATAGAGAATTTGAACAAATAGGCGTAGAGTGCTTTGGAAATCAAAACCCCGCCCAAGATGCCCAAACTATTTTAATGCTTAAAGATATTATTGAACGCTACGGAATAAAAAATTATAAAGTGCGTATAAACTCGCTTGGTTGCGGCAAATGCAGACCGGCCTTTAGGCAAGAATTAATAAACTTTTTTTCCGCCAAAAAAGACGAACTCTGCGAAAAATGCGTTGAACGCCTTGAAAGAAATCCTTTAAGAGTTTTAGATTGTAAAATTGACGGATCTAAATTTACCAATGTCCCCAAACAAAAACTTTGCCCTGATTGCCAAGTACATTTTGACGAAGTTTTATCTTTACTCAAAGGTAAAATTGATTTTGAAGTGGACCCTATGCTAGTTAGAGGGCTTGACTATTATACCCAAACGGTTTTTGAATTTGTCGCTGGAACAAATGCGCAAAACGCAATTGCAGGCGGCGGCAGATATGATACATTAGTTAAATCTATGGGCGGGCCTGCTTGCCCGGCTGTCGGTTGGGCGCTTGGAGCGCAAAGGGTTGCTGCCTGCCTTGAAGAACAAACAAAACAGGAAGAAAATATCCAAAGAGAAAATAAATTTTTTGTAATCTCTATGGATAAAACCTGCAATCAAACCGCTTTTAATCTTATGCAGATTTTAAGACAAGAAAATATAAAAACTTTAGGCGGTATTTTTGATAAAAATATCAAGGCGCAAATGAAACAGGCAGATAAAAATAACTGCCGCTGGGCCATAATTATAGGTTCAAGCGAAGTAGAAAAAAATACTTTTGTTTTAAAAGATTTAAACAACGCCGAGCAAAAAGAATATTTGCAAAGCGAAATTATTTCCGTATTAAAAAAGGTGCAAAATGAAAAGAACTAATTATTGCGGCGATATTAACGCCAAACTTACTGATACCAAACAAACATTATGCGGCTGGGTGCAAAGTTATAGAAACCACGGCGGTGTTTTGTTTTTAGATTTAAGAGATAGAACCGGAATCGTGCAAGTTGTTGTTGAACCGGAAAATAAAACAGCTTTTGAAATTGCTCAAACCTTGCGTAATGAATATGTAGTCTGTGTAACGGGACAAGTTAAGGCCCGTAAAGAAGGCTATACAAACAAGAACATGAAAACAGGCGAAATTGAAGTTATCGCCGACACTGTGGAACTTTTAAATACCTGTATCCCCCTTCCCTTTGAAATTGATACAGATAAAAATTTAAGTGAAGAAATCCGCTTTAAATACCGCTATCTTGATTTAAGAGCGCCAAGAATGGTGCGCAATTTAACTATGCGCCATAAAATTGCCCAATGCGTGCGCAGATATTTTGACGAAAACGGATTTTTAGAAATTGAAACCCCTATTTTAACCCGCTCCACTCCTGAAGGCGCAAGAGATTATTTAGTCCCAAGTCGCGTGCATAAAGGCAAATTTTACGCCCTTCCGCAAAGCCCGCAAATGTTCAAACAAACTTTAATGGCAAGCGGAATTGACAGATACTTTCAACTTGCGCGCGCTTTTAGAGATGAAGACTTAAGAGCAGACCGCCAACCCGAACATACCCAAATTGATGTGGAAATGTCCTTTGTTGATTTAGATGATATTTTTACTATCGGCGAAAATATGATGAAGCAAGTTTTCACTATGGCAGGAGAAGAAATAAATACTCCGTTTAGACGCTTGCCTTATCAGGAAGCTATGCTTAAATACGGCAGCGATAAACCTGATGTTCGCTTTGGTTTAGAAATCAGCGATATCGGCGAAATATTCAAAAATACCGCTTTCAAAGTATTTAGCCAAAGTTTACAAAACGGCGGAGTTATCCGCGCTTTAGTTGCGCCTGCCAGCGCTGAAATTTTAACCAGAGGCGCACTTGATAAATTAACTGAACTCGTCAAGAAAAACGGCGCAAAAGGTTTAAGTTATCTAAAAATTAAAGACGGCAAAGCAACCGGACCGAGCGCCAAATTCTTTAGTGAAGAAGAACTTAACACTCTTATTAAAACCTTAAAGGCGGAAGAAAATTCTACTATATTTATAGGAACCGATAATCCTAACACCTGCGCTTTATTTATGGGTGCTTTAAGAAAAGAATTAATTAAGGTTTTAGGTTTGAAACCTTCGCACAAATGGGCGCCTTTGTGGATTGTTAATTTCCCCCTTCTTGAATATATCCCCGAAGAAGATAGATACGACGCCGCCCACAATCCTTTTACCGCGCCGGTGGAAGAAGATATACCTTTATTAAAAACTAATCCTTTAGCGGTGCGCTCTTATCAGTTTGATATGGTTTTAAACGGGGTGGAACTTGCTTCCGGCTCTATCAGAAACCATAGACGCGATTTACAAGAACAAATTCTGGCTCTTATGAAACATTCAAAAGAACAAGCGGCACTGCGCTTTGGTATGTTGTTAAATGCTCTTGAATGTGGCGCACCTCCGCACGGTGGTTTTGGTCTTGGTCTTGATAGACTTACCGCTTTACTTTGCGGCGAAGAATCTATTAAAGAAGTTATTGCCTTCCCCAAGACAACGGCGGCTTTCTGCCCACTAACGGAATCACCAAATATCGTGGACCAGCAACAACTTGATGATTTGGCTTTAAAACTGGATGAAATTAAAATAGAAAAATAAGACCAAAAGGCCCATTTTCAAAATGGGCCTTTTTTTCATTAATAACTCAGCGGTTTTTTTGCTAGAATATTTTTATCCTAGTAAAGATGGTGTTTATATGCGCTTTTTAAATGATAAATTTTTTAGGGCTGCGGTAGTTGTTTTTCTACTGCTGATGATTTTGCCTTTTGTTTTTTCTACTCCTAGACCGGAGGACAAAGAGAATTATGATTTACCTTCCGGTTTGGCGCCCTTTTATCAGGCAATAAATAAAATTGCCCGTTTTTACGGACTAAAAAAACAGGATAACCCCCAAAAATCTTCTATTAAAAAAGAAAATTCCGATAAGTTCAAGAGATTGCTAAATAATATAAAAGGAGAGACAAAGGAAGCAAAACAAGAAGAAAATTCTTCCGCACAAGAACAAGAACTGCAGGAAAGTCTTAACACCGCTTCTTACGCTAGGGAGGTAAACACTCAAAGCGCAAATACAAATTATTCTTCCGCTGGCAATAATTATTCTAATTTCACAGAAGAAGATTATTTTTCTCCTGAAGGAGAAAGAAGGGCAAATCCTTTCAACAAAAAAGGGAAATATCCCTATCCCACAGGAACAATGGTACAAAGGAACAGAAGACCTGTTTCTGCACAAGAAACAAAATATAACCAAAACAACTATTCAAACAAGAAAACCGCTACTATGGGAAATACCTCAAGCAGAAGAAATAAAGCCACGACTTACAATAATACAAATTCTGAGGAAGGAATTTCTTTCTTTGATAATAAAAAGGCCTTGAAAGGAACCCTTGGTCAAAATTATTTTACAACCTCAAGCGGTTTTAACAATTCAAACAGAAAAGCCCAAGATATTTACCAAAGTTTTGATAATAGTGTAAAAGACTTAAATGACTTCAAGTTAAGCCAAGCGGAAAAGAAAGAAAAAAACGCGGGAAGTGTTTCCTATAAAATTTATAGGACAGAAGTTATTAATCCCCAAACCGGCAAAAAAGAAACTTTAGTCCAAAAAGAATCTCTTACCGAAGAAGCGCTTACAGAGGGAGCAGAATTAAAAAAAATAGCAGAAGAAAAGATGAAAGATAAAAATTATGAAGAACTTAATACAACACAATGCTCAGCAAATTCTGATTCCAAATGTTATCTAGTAAGTATGGCAGGGAATACATTAACGAATAGTCAGAACAACATTCCCCCTCATCAAGTTGACCAGATAAGCACACTCATAGAAAACAGCAAGAATCCTTCTTTAACTAATGTTAATAATGACTTTATGGATAATGCCTTTTACGAAGTATACCAAAAAGCCCAAAATTTATTGCCGGAGAAAAAGGAAAATTATCCGACCATTGAAGTCTTTTATAAAGATGACAATAACAATATTAAACGCCTATCAAAAGATTCTTTCCAAGTTATTGCCGTACAAAAAGTCTTAGCAGATAGAGTTCAAATACCGGATGATAGAGCCCCAATTAACTTTGACCAAGCAAGCAAGAGGATTTATGTAGTTCCCGAGATAGAAATATATAAAGAATATAAAAAGAAAAATATTCCCGTAATTTTTTATCCGAATCTTAATCCGGAAGAATTGGTAGAAGTGTATTCTTCCGCATCGGAAGCCGTACAAACATTGAATAATAACCGACAAAAACAACTCTTAGAAGAACAATCTAAAATTGCAAAAGAAATAGCAAATACGTTTAAAAATTGATTTTTTGCTCTACTAGGCATATAGGACAAAAGACCCAGATGCAAATAGGTCCTTTTTCCCTTGTTTTTAATTAAAAATTTTCCTAAATTATAATTATGGACCTTTGGCTGTTTGGTAAAATTTTATTTAAAAGGTAATTTTATGAAAAAACTTTCTTATATCTTAGCGGTATTTTTAATCCTAGCAAGTGCTTTGCCTTGTTTTGCACAAGAAAAACAAGTTGTAAACACTATAAAAACTTGGAGAGAAGATCACTCTTGCGGCAATATGGAACTTGGTAAATTCATAAGCACTTATGGCAATGGGGCTGTTTCTACTTTAAAAGAGTGTTGTAAATTTCATAAAAGCAATTGCCTTAGTTCCTATTCCAGCCCTGTACCCACACAAGGAGATCCTACAAGAGGCAAAACTTTACTTTACGTTGCTATAGAAAGAAAGGCTTTTGAAGTTGTTCAATTTCTTTTTACTTGGGCACCTGATAATTACAGAAAACACATAGACGATTTCGGCATAACCCATGATGAAGAAGTTAATAAAAAATACTTTACACGTATAGAAGCAAAAGGAGACAACTCTTCCCTAACGCCTTTGATGCTTGCTTGCGCAAAAGGATATTTTCAAGGAGCAAAATTTTTAATTGAAAACGGTGCCGATTTGCAGTTAAAGAATTATAAAGACGGTGAGACATATAAAAATGCCTATGATTATGCCGAAGACTATGTCAACAGAACAGGAACCCAAAACTCTCCGTTTTGGGAATATATCTCCGCAAAGAATAAAAGCATAAACGATCTATTCGAGTTTTCACTGAAACGAGATTAACTTTTTTGGAAAAAATTATATGAAAAACATAAAAATTATCTTATCTTTATTATTCCTCTTCCTTTTAGGTATTCCTGTATTTGCACAAACTTATTATAGACCTTGGCAAAATTACCACCCTGTAAAGCCACAAATGCCTTATAAATACATAGGAGCAAGTGTTGAATTAGTGCAAAAAACCTGTGTTTATAATGATAATTTCTATGAACCGAATGAATTTTTTACAGATGAAAAAATAGATATTAACAGTGAAGAAACTTTTAAAGCGTTTAAAAAATGTTGTGCCACCCATGCTTCAAGATGTGTTTCCCATTATATAGGAAGCAATAATCAAACTTTGCTCTATACTATGGTAGAGAAAAGTGCCCATAAATATATGAAATGGATACTTACAGACGGACTTGTCTATGAGACAAATGTGGATGAATGGGGAATATACATAAAAAACGGTAATGTTTTTGTTCCTGTTCGCAATTATAACCCAATGATGCTTGCATGTATAAAAGGAGATTTGGAATCCGCAATGATTTTGCGTGAAAACGGCGCTTATCTTTCTAAACCGGAAAATGCAAGAAAAGAATACCCCTTTATGTTTGCTAAACAACACAGAGAAAATAATCCCAATTTTTATAACTATATAAGAACGGAATATAAAGAAGAAGTAAATAATCTTAACACCGGCACAACCTATGGTAAAACCTTCTCTATGAACGATGATATATTAAAGAATTTTATTAATTCTTTTGAAAAGAATTTTATTGAAAATCAACAAAAAATTATTGATAAAATTAATGAAATAAACAAAGCCTAGAATAATTGCCCTTTGAAAGTAAAGAACCAAGGGCTTCCGCCCGTGGCTTTTTGTCAAAGCTCAAACAGCGTCGCTGTTTGCTCTTCCTCTTCTTTTCTCTGCTCTTCTATATATTTCTTTATTGCGGCCTCATCTATTCCTACTGTTGATACAAAATATCCTTCCGACCAA
>JAZRZE010000021.1:0-17316 GCA_045601125.1 Elusimicrobiaceae bacterium
TACACGGAAATTACAAGAAGAAGTAACTTTTGCTCAAAGAGAATCTACTGTAGCGAATTTTCAAATAGCACCTTATTTATTAATCGTAGCAGATATTTGCTTAATGGTTTTATGTGGAGTAGGTATTGTAAAATTGCCCTCTATCTTATCAAGTATCGTAAGTATGGCAAGGTCCTTAAGATTTTTATCTTTGGAACAAAGAATAGTTAATAGAGCAATAAAAATTGTAATGCAAACTATGAAAAATTCTGAATTTAAAAAATATCAAAAAGCCCTAAAACTATTAAAACAAGGTTATCCCATAGTCAATGTTAATAAAACGACTTTTACGGCCTATTTAAATGCTCAAAACACAGTTTTAAAGACAAATAATAAGATTTTCCAAGAAGCAATAAAAATTGCAGAAAGAGGAAATAGGATAAGTAAGGTAACACCTAAATATGAAAAAGCTATAGATACCTTTAAAAACCTTTTAAAAGATAACGATAATTTTATGTCTTCTTTGGGTGAAGTAAAAGGTAAAAAATATGAAAAAATGGTCAAGGGGTTAAAAGAGTATAATAACATAGTTAAGCGTATAACTGCAATACAAAAAAGCCCTGTAATGAAAGAATATAATAGATTGCTAGAAAATTATACTCGTTTAGCAGAAGAAATGAAAAATGCCAAAGAGTTAGATATAGCAAAAAGAGACTTAAATAATTTCTTAAATCAAAAAGGACAAGAGTTAAGAAAATTACAAAATAAAACTCAAAAACTAATCACTGAAACGCAAAGATATACTTCTGATATAAAAAAGTTTAACAATATGCAAACAGATTTACAAAACGGCAGTCATAGTATAAATAACTTCTTCCAAGAATTATCAGAAGGTAATGAACTTGTCCAAGAAGGGAAATTAATACACAAAATCAAAGCCAAACAAAAAGCAAGAGCAGAACAAAAGGCAGCAAAAAATGCTGAAAATACAACTTCTGTAAAGGAACCTTCTGCCAAAAATACTTCAAAAGAAACCAAAAGAAACAGAAAGAGAAACACAACTCAACAGAAAAATCCTAAACAAGACCTTTCTATTACAGATGATCTGTATTCTAAAAAAATTCAAGAACTTGAACTTGAGAAAGCCAAAATTGAATCAGAAAGTAAAAAAGCGTTGGAGGACCTAAGGAAAAAAAGATCTGAAAGAATAAGATTGAGCGATGAAGATAAAACAAGAGGGATAACTCTCAAAATGAAAAGAGAAGAGGCAAAATTAAATTTTGAAATTGAAGAACATGAGATCAAAACAACAGCAAAAAATAAGATAAAAGAAATAGATGAGCAACTAATGCATTTAAAAACGAATATTCCGACTGCGGATAATAGATATTCTATAAATCTTTCAAAAGTTTTAGAGAATTCTAAACAATATGAAAAAGAGCTAGAAAGATTAATTAAGAATAGTAACATAGACAAAGAAGCAGCAGAAATAGGGCTTAAAAAACAAGAAATTGATAATATTTATAATACCGCGCTAAAAGAAGGTTTAAATTTCCAATCTGAAGCAAATGTAGACATTTTTATAAAGAATAAAAGTAATGGCCAATTCAAAAACTTTGAAGAATTTAATAAGGCATATATAGCTAATGATCCTATTGCCAAACAAATGGTTAAAGATAACTATAATGCTTTTAGTGATCCTGAAGTTGTTATCTCAAACAAAACACCAGGCTTTGCTTCCTTAGATACAGATAAAGAACTTAGAATCCCCTTGCGCAAACTAATGGCAAATTCCAGTAAGTCAGAAACCTTCCTTTATATTAAACCGACAAGAAATGCAAAAGGAGACATTCTATCTTTTGCTTTAGGTGAAGAACATACCCATAAATTAGCTATATCTTCTTATATTGAAAAATTACTAAAAGGTGATGTCTTAGCGGTAATACGTAAAAATGAGCATGAAATACTTGTGATTTATAATAAAACCGCAGATAATCAATTTATTATCGGTATTATCCATGAAAACCCGGGAAGAGGTGTAAATTTACTGACAACAAATTATGCTACCAAACTGAAATTAGAGGGTTTTGGAGAGCAAATCTTTAATGTTAAAGAACTGGGCGAAGAAATGAAACAAGTTATAGGTATTAATGAAAAAGCCCAAATTCTATACTTACGTGATGAAAATATCCTTAAGGATATAAGTAATTTTCAAAAAACAGTAAAACCGGGTACCATTTATAAAGAGTGGCAACCATCAAGATCTGTATTAAAGGGCAAAGGCAAGCGCAGAAAAGTTGCTTAGTAAACCGGCAATTTAACAAAGAAAAATCCGCAGGTCTTATAACCTGCGGATTTTTTTACTTATCTTATAATCAATTTACACTTACGATTTCCACATCAAAATGTAATTGTTTGCCGGCTAAAGGATGATTAAAATCAAGTTCAACCTCTGTATCGGTAATTTCGCTTATTTTAGCGCGGAAAGTATGCCCGTTTGCACTTGCGCCTACCACATCGCCGACTTTTAAACTTTCAATATTAGTAATAGCCGTTTTAGGTACGCGTCTTTTGGCTTCGGGGTTAACTTCCCCATAGGCCTTCTTTGCCTCAATATCTACCGATTTTTTATCGCCTGCTTTAAGACCTTCAAGGGCTTCTTCTAATCCTATAATTATCTGCCCTGCCCCTTGTGTATATTCAAGGGGGCCTCTGCCCTGTGAAGAATCTGCAATTTGCCCTTCAACAGTCAAAGTATAATGTATTGCAACTTTTGAACCTTTTTTTATCATATCTGTTTAATTACCTCGGCAAAGCCTGAGAATTGGTAAAGCTCATTTCTCTTGCAGTAGATACAGCACTGAAATCGCCGTAAATTTGGCCCAAGGAAAGAACAAAAGAAGGATAGAAATAATCTTTTGCATAGTAAGCAGCTATGGTATCATAGGCAGCGGAATACTCTGCGCTGACGTTGTTATACTGTCTGCAAATGACTTTTCTTTTTTGATAATAAGTGTTTGCCGCTCTTAATCTTTTGCCGCTACCCTGATAACATCTAAGAGCATAAACATCAAAAACTTTTTCTTTTGCTCTGCAATTTAAGCCGGAACCTGCAGACCATCTGGGAGAATCATTTTCTCCATATTGAGCATTTGCGCAGAAATTGGTGTTTGCAAAATCTGTAAAAGTTACAGCAACGCCGTTATGAACAAGGATAGTACTTTCCCCTGCGGTTGTGCAGCCATTGGCGTTATTTCCGCATTTAATAAAGCATTTTTCCCCTGCATCTTTTGAAGAACTTGCTAAATCTGCGATAGACTCAAGATTAGATAAGGGACTTGAGGAAATAGTAGCATTAGAACCTGTAGTAAAACCTTCAATAAAGCTCCCGTCTTTAGAGGCATAAACCATATATTGCTCGCAAATAGAATTTTCTAATCTTATTTGCAAGGATTCTGTTTCTTCAAAAGTATCATTAGGTCTACAATAAAGTTTTATTGTTCCTATTTTTGTATAAGTTGCACCTTTTGCATTATAAACAGCCGGTAAGGTTTTACTTCTTACATCATAACAATAAGTATTACTGGCATTATCACAAGCATCACATTTAGAAACGGAACATATCTTATTGGTGTTACAACGAGGTGAGTCCGTAGGTTCGGTAGTGGAAGAATCGGAAAGAGTACTCCAAGGTTGATATATATGTTGCTTGGCTTGTTGTGTTTCTCCGGTTAAAGCTTGGCCTATAAGATAAATACTTTTCTTTAAGATTTGATTACCTTTACTAAACGGAGAGTCAATAGTAGCATTATCTACTGTAATATTTCCTCCGGAGACTTTAGTATCATTGTTATTTAACATTATCAAATTATTACTTCCCGTAGGACCGGAAATTGTTTTGGTCCTAAGTAAACCCGCGTTTAATACAGGAAAGGAACTTATTTTTGTAAAGACAGAAGTATCATCTCCTACGGAAATATATCTAAATTTGATTCCGGGATTATTAATGAACAAATCTCTTTGAGCATAAACACCTGAAACATTCAGTTGTTCAGTTTTTAGACTTTGCATTTGGAAAGGTTGGTTTGCATCATCGGCAATAGGTAAACCGATATTCATAGATTGTATTGTTGAAGTATTATCTACCCCTGTACCGTAAACTCTTAATTCATCAACAACGGTAGCAGGATTAGTCGGTATGGTTTTTACCATTTCAACCGCTTGAGCATAGGACAAAGAAACTAAAACTAAAGCCGCAAAAGAAAGAAATATTTTCTTCATAAAGATTCTCCTAAAGTTATAATTTAATACTTATATTTATATATTACACTTACTTTTGCATATTGTCAAGAGGTTTTTTAATAAAACCCCCTGCTATAAAAACAGGGGGGTTCGCGGCGCACGGGGTGTTTTTTGCGTGCTGGGAGGAAGTAGGATTTATGGTGGAAGCTTTGGGATTAGTTTTTTGGCACCGCTTTTTGTAGGAAAACTTTTATTTCTTTTCTTCTATATCAATAATCCATTGTTTTGTCGTCGTGGCATATTTCTTTCTTAAAGAAACGGGAAGTTTATAAATTTGAACATTTTCACATTTTCCTTTAACTTTAAAATTACCTATGCTGCACTCTTTTACACCGGTAAAATATTGTTTTAAGGCCTTATCAATCAAGTTAAATTCTTTAACAAAAGGTAATAAATCACTGCGTCTTGTAAGTAAATCGGAAAGTATTCCGTATAATTCCGCCCAACTGCCTTTGTTTGATAATTTAAGTTTTTTATTAGAACAGACACTCTTCATAATGCACCTCTTAATTAAAATTCACCTGCGGGTTTTGCCGCTTTTTTTGCGGCGTTAATCCTTTTTGGGGATTGTGGGGAGAGCCGTCTCACAAATCTTCAAGTTAAACCTAAAGATTTGCTTTACCCGCAGGTGCGGTCTAAAAACCGGATTTGACACGTTTTGTATCAAATCTGATACAATCGTATCAAATTAAAAATAATTTGTCAAATTTTCAGACGAATATAAAGTTTGACATTTTTCTATTTATTTGTTTAGATTTACTTATAGGCATTAAAAGGGGGCTCTTATGAATTTAGGGCAAAAAATAGAACAACTATTAAAAGCGACTTCTATGACTAAAGTCGAACTTGCAAAAAAACTTGGTTTGAAAGATTCAAGCGTGATATCTCATTGGGTAAAAAATCGTTTTAGACCGGATAGAACAAATATAGCAAAATTATCTCAAGTATTTAAAAAACCCGTCTCTTATTTTGAAGATGATTTATATTGTGCGGAAAATAGCGCTTATAAACTAACAGAAAAAAAAGTTTATGAATTACTTTCCTCCTTGCCGGCAGCAAAAAGAGTTGCCGTTCTTGGCGAAGCGGATAAAGACTTTTTTGATTTACCTTTATATTCTCAAGCAGAAGAATTTCTACCCATTATGCTGGAAGATGCAAACTATCAACCCTTCGCCCTTAAAATACTTAAACAAGAGGCTTGCCCTTGGGCAAGCAAAGGTGAATATCTTATTTGTGTTTCTGCCCGGCAAACTCAAAACGGAAAATTATATTTGGTAAAAACACCTAAAGGTTATACCATTAAAAAAGTATATACGAAAAAAGAAGAAACTAATTTAAAAGATTTTAAAGGTAAAATAGAAACCTTTAAAAATGAAAAAATAAAGATTTTTGCACGAATTTTGGCTTTTTACAGAAAACCTCTATAAAAAAGGATAACTTTCAAGAAAACTAAAAATTGTGTAAAATATATAGAGATACACACTTAATTCTTTGGAGAAAATTAAATGATAATACTATGCCTTAACTGCGGAAGTTCTTCCGTAAAATACAGTCTTTTTGATCAAACAAATAAAAGAAATATCGCCGTAGGTCTTATTGAACGCGTGGGTTATGATGATGCTCAAATTACACAAGAAGCACCCAGCAAAGAAAAATTTGAAAAAACCGCACCCTGCCCTGATTTTAAGACGGCAATTTCTTGGGTGCTTGATACTTTAACCGATAAAGAACACGGCGTTATTAAAGATGTAAGCGTTATCGGCGCAGCCGGACACAGAGTCGTGCACGGCGGTAAACTTGCTAAATCTGAAATTATTACACCTGAAATTATTGCTTATCTTAAAGAAATTGCGCAACTTGCCCCCCTTCACAATCCGGCAAATGTTCTTGGTATGGAAGCAGGCCTTGCCGTAATGCCCAATATTAAACACGTGGTTATTGCCGATACTGCTTGGCACCAAGCAATGCCACCGCACACTTATATGTATGCTTTGCCTTATAAATGGTATGAAAAATACCAAATGCGCCGCTATGGTGCACACGGCACATCTTTTCTTTACAATGCAAAAAGAGCGGCTGCTTTACTTGGCAAAAATCCTTTTGACTGCAATTTGATTATCTGCCATATCGGCAACGGCGCAAGTATGAACGCTGTTAAAAACGGTTTATCTTATGATACTTCAATGGGCTTAACACCGCTTGAAGGTCTTATTATGGGAACAAGAAGCGGCGATTTTGATGCTTCAGTCGCTTTCCAAATGATGGAAAGAGAAAATATTCCCCCCGCAGAAATGTATAAGATTTTAAATAAGAAATCCGGCGTTTTAGGTATTACCGAAAAATATCAAGACAGACGCGATATTGAAATTGCCGCCGAAAAAGGTGACGAAAGATGCCAGCTCGCTATTGAAATGGAAGCCTACCACATGAAAAAATATATCGGCGCATACGCTGCCGCGCTTGGCAGAGTTGATGCTATTGTTTGGACTGCCGGCGTCGGCGAAAGAGGCCCCGTTTACAGAGAAAAAGCACTCCAAGGTCTTGAATATATGGGCGTTCACTATGATAAAGAAAGAAACTTTGCCGCTATGACGAAAAATGCGGAAAGTTTAATTTCTACAAAAGACAGCCCGGTTAAAGTTTTTGTTATACCGACTGATGAAGAAATCGTCTTTGCCGAAGATGTCGCAGCTATTTGCAACGGCACATACGATATACACACAAACTTTAAATATTCCTTTGAAGATATTTCTTACAGAAACTCTTTAAGAGATGAATCTTTAAAGAAAGAACTTATCAAAAAACCTTTCTTAAAGAAAGCAATTATCAATACCCCTAAGGAAATATTAGGCGAGTAATTGATTTTAACAAGGCAGTAAAAATCCCCTAGTTTTATGCTAGGGGATTTTTTTATAAAAAGGGCTTTTAAGCTCCTCTAAAAAACACCCCAGAGTTGACACGTTTGGAACGCGTAGTTACTTGCAAATGTTAGATAGTAAATATTAAAATTACAGCGTGTTTATGTATGATATACTAACTATTCGAATATAATAAGTTTTCTATAATTAAAATATTTAATCTATCACCTCTGTCACGCGTGACAAGGTATTTGAATCTTGTGGCAGGTAATTTATATCATCTGGAATAATTAAAATCCTCTGTCACTTGCGCGGATCGGCTTAAAATGTTTTCAGAGTGTTAAAGATTGAATACCTTTTCTAAAATCATCTGCCCCACCATAAGCAGGATGGCGAACTTTATATAATTTAGAATCAATCTCTAAAATGTTTTTCAAGGTGTCTTCAGAAACATTGCCTATACAAATAATGTTTTGTTTTTTATCAAATAATTCTAAAAATGAACTTAAAATAATTTTCGTATCTAAAATTTCTTCCTTTTTAGGTTTGCGATTGGTTAATATATTATTTTCATGTTTATATGGGTGAAAAGGAAAAGCATTCCACAATACAAAATCTTCTGAATTAATATTTAACGCATCAACCATTTGACTCCAGACTATTGAAGCAGTCGGTTCACAGAAACCAAAATCTTGAACAATTTTTGGCATATTTATTAAGTTTGTTTTTGATGTCCTTTTTAATTCTAATCCATCATCGCCCAAACTATATTTATTTTGAAGAATTAATCTTTCAGATGTCATTGGAATTCCTGAAAAATGGCAACCTTGGTATCCTGGAGCTTCAGCAATTAAAATGTATTTTGCTTTTTCTCTTGCGTTAAGGTATTTGCAAAGATTACGGCATCTCTTTTCTGAAGAATTTTTATCAGCATCGTAAAATTTATCAAAATCTTTCCATGGGTTAAAAACCTTGTCCATATCATGAAAATTCCTTAATAATTTTATGAAATTTTCTACATTTTTTTCAAAATTTGTCATTCTTAACTCCAAATATTTAATTTACATAATACTATAAATATTCTTTATCAAAAATAAGATCTGAGAGAGTCGGTTTTTGAGAGTTTTTACTGTTTCGGAAATTTTGGAACAAAACTGACGAAAAAGGGGCTTTTCAAAAGCCCCCTCTAAAAAACACCCCGGACAGGAATCGAACCTGCAACCTTATCCTTAGGACGGATCTGCTCTTCCAGTTGAGCTACCGAGGCAAAAACTATCTATCTAAATTATAGCAATTTAAGTAGATTAACGTCTATAAACGCCTTAAAATTTAATTAAACTTGTAGAAGGTGCGGAAAGTTTTTCCTTACCTTTTAAGAACTCCAGTTCGCACATAAAAGCACACATTTCAATTTTTGCGCCTAGTTGTTCAATAAGTTTTATGGCTGCGCTCATTGTGCCACCGGTTGCAAGCAAATCATCCACAAGTAAAACTCTATCGTTTTTATCAAGAGCATCTTGGTGTATTTCTATAATATCTTTTCCATATTCCAAATCAAATTCTATGGAAAGTTTTTTATAAGGTAATTTTCCCCTTTTTCTTATAGGTATAAAACCGACACCTAAAGCATAGGCAAGAGGTGCACCGAAGATAAAACCACGCGATTCAAGAGCAACGATTTTTGTTATACCTTTATTTCTACAAAGGACAACAAACTCATCAATAATTGCTCTAAAAGCTTCAGGATTAGCCAAAAGAGGCGTAATATCTTTAAATAATATCCCTTTTTTAGGAAAATCCGGAACATTACGAATTAAACTAACGATTTCTTCTTTTTTCATTTTTAGAACCTTTTTTATTTATTGTTTTTTTAGATTTACTTTTTTTAACATCACCCAATAAATTAGTTTTTTCTTTTGGGTGTAAATCTTTATAAATATCTAAAATAGAAGTATTTTTGCGAGTCGTTTCCAAAAGGCCAAAATCTTTTGCACGTTTACGGACTTTGGTGATGGCTCTTTCTTCTATTTGGCGCACTCTCTCACGTGAAATACCAAATTTTTCCGCCACTTCCATCAAGGTATAAGGTTCTTGCCTATCAACGCCAAAGCGCATAATCAAGACATCTCTTTCCCTCTGAGAAAGTTCATTTAAAATAGAAAGCATTAAAGTATTGGTTGATTGTAAAAGCAGTTTTGTATCGGGGTTTGCTTCCGGCACATCGGGAATAATATTTTCTAAGGAAGAATCTTCTTCTTCATTTACCGTAACAGACAGGGAATCTACACCGTAAGCCGCACTCATACTATCAAGAATTGAACGAACTTGCCTTTCGGAAAGATTTAATTTTATGCTCATTTCTTTTAAAGTCGGTTCTCTGCCAAGTTCAAGTTTAAGTTTATCCCAAGCACGCATCCAGCCGCGCAAATTATCCCAAGCGTGAGGCGGCAATTTTATTGTTGAAAGTTGCTCATCTACACATCTTTTGATATATTGTTCTATCCAATGCACCGCGTAAGTAGAAAATCTAAATCCCCTCTTCGGGTCAAATCTTTGAATTGCCTGTAAAAGCCCTAAATTACCTTCTTCAATTAAATCCATTAACTCAAGTCCGTTTTTTAGGTATCTTTTTGCAATAGGAACAACTAAACGCAAATGCATTTTAAGAAGAGCATTTTCTGCCTTCTTATCCCCTTTTTGTGCTTTTTTCCACAGTTCCGTTTCCTTAGAACGGTCTATCTGTTGAACGATTTTTGTTATCTCTTTAAAATATTCCTTTAAGGAATTTACATTTTCTTCCATACACTTTTATTATACACTATTTTAATTTGTTTATTGCTTGTAATATTCTTGGAACAATTTGTTCCACGTCGCCAACAAAGCCATATTGGCAAATATTAAATATAGGTGCTTTATCATCTTTATTGACGGCAATTATTAAATCGGAATTATTCATACCGACCGTATGTTGTAAGGCCCCAGATATACCAAAAGAAATGTAAATCTTCGGTTTGATACTTACCCCGCTTTGCCCGATTTGATGACTCTTTGGCAAAAGGCCTTCTTCTACGACGGGGCGCGTTGCGCCAAGTGCCGCACCGAGTTTGCCGGCAAAATCTTTAATAAGATTAAAAGTTTCCTTATTTTTTACTCCCCTACCTATAGAAATAACTATATCTGCTTCTTCGGGTTTTAAAACTTCGCTTTGTTTATCTTTTTCGGTTTTAATTAAACGCACTTTTGAAGGAACTGCTTTAAAATGCTCTTCAATGATTTGTGGTTTTGTAGGTATATCAAGAGCAATTTTAGGCAAAATATTCGGGCGCACGGTTGCCATCTGTGGCCTTGTAGCAGGGCAAATAATATCAGCCATAATATTTCCGCCGAAAGCAGGGCGGCTTTGCACAAGGTTGCCCTCTTTTGAAGATAGAGCCGTACAATCTGCCGTAAGCCCGCAGGAAAGACGGGAAGCGAGTCTTGGTGCTAAATCTCTGCCGATATAAGTTGAAGGAAACAAAATTATTTCCGGTTTATATTTTTTTGTTAAAGCAAATAAAATTTGGAAATAATTTTGGGTATCATAATGAGTAAAAGAAGAATCTTCAATATTGTAAATTATATCTGCACCGTATTTTGAAAACTCCTCAAAAAACTTTTTATTTTCCTGCCCGATTATAACTACCGCCGTCTTAGAGTTAAGTTCCCCCGCAAGTTTTTTTGCGGCACTTAAAAGTTCTAAAGTAACCGTTTTTAAAGTTTTATTTATTTGGTCAATTTCAGCAAAAACCCAAATATCTTTATAAGATTTTAAATCTATCATTTTACCACCTTTTGCGCTTGTAGAATTTTAACAATTTCAAGTGCCGTATCTTCGGCGGGTAAAGTTTTTACTTCGCCTTTTTGTTTCTGAGCAGGCGGATAAATTTTAGCAACTCTCGTCGGTGAACCTTTCAAACCGAGTTTGTTTATATCAGCATTAACATCCTGTGCGGTCCAAGTGAAAAGAGGCTTTTCCTGAGCTTTAAAAATTTCCGTAAAACTGGGATAAGGAAAAACAAAATTATGCGGCGTAGTTAAAGTTATTAAAGCGGGTAAAGTTATTTCTAAAATTTGATAGCCGCCTTCAATTAATTTTTTTACCGTCAAAGTATTTTGGGAAACTTCTTCGACATTTGAACAAAAAGTAATTTGCGGTATATTTAATTGTCCTGCAATTTCAGGCCCTGTTTGGGCCGTATCGCCGTCTATTGCCATTTGTCCGCACAAAATTAAATCAAAGGGACTTATTTTCTTTATCGCGCAAGATAAAGCATAAGCCGTTGCCCAAGTATCGGAACCGGCAAAAGCCCTATCGCAAAGCAAATAGCCTTCATCTGCGCCTAGTGCTAAAGCCAGTCTTAAAACTTTCTCCGCCTGACTTGGTCCCATAGAAAGAACTTTTATTTTTGCACCTGTTTGTTTTTTTATTTTCAAAGCCTTAGCCAAAGCAAAATGATCATAAGGATTTAAGATAGAAGAAATGCCGGTTCTAATTAAAGTTCCATCTGCGTTCATTTTAACTTTTGCGGTATCTGGAACCTGCTTTATACAAACAATAATATTCATAAAATTATTTCCTAAAAGTATCTCTTAACACGGCAGAGACATTATCCATATCTTTAATTATGCCGCAACATTCTTTTGTAATTTCAGAGATATATAAATCTTTTTCCGTTGGTTTTTCTAAAGCGCTGTTTAAAAGTTTTGCCCCGCTTGAAGCAATATCCAAAGCAACATTCTTTGCATTTATTCTTGCCATAGTTTTTATTGTTTCAAAATTAAAAGAGCAACCTTCCACAACGCTTCCGCTTTGCGCCTGTTTTATAAAAGCAAAAGCAATTTCCGCAGAGGCAATTAAACGCCCAAGTTCCAAAGTAATATATTGATGGCGCGTTAAACGATTTAAGCGACATTCTTCCAAAATATCACTTAGGGCCTTTAACCCAAGCGAAAGCGCTTTTCCACCGATATCTTTATAAATATCTTGGCTGATTTCTTTTGCTTTATCTAAGTAAAAATTACCGCGTGTTTTTAAATGCTCTTGCCAGCGTCCGCGATAAATTGTCATTTCCATAATTTCGCTTGTGCCTTCATAGATACAAGTTATTTTTACATCGCGTTTGATTTTTTCAACGGAAAAATCTTTTGTATAACCAAAACCGCCAAGCGCCTCAATTGCATCATCGGCGGCGGCATTTGCGGCGCGGCTTGCATAATATTTTGCGATTGCACCTTCGGTCGCTTGTCCGTGATTATTTGTGTCAAGAATTTTTGCCGTTTGGTCAATAAAAGCGCGGACTGCTTCAAACTTAATATAATGTGGCGTAATTAATTTGTGCATATAACCCTGTTTTTGAGATAAGGGGCTACCCGCTTGGACACGATTATTTGCGTAAATTATGGCATTCTCAACGGCTTCCTGGCCTGCACCTAGAGCAAGCGCGGCAACCATTAATCTTGTATAACCAAAAACCGCTTGGGCTTGTAAAAAACCCTGCCCTTCTTTGAGACCGATAAGATTTTCCGCCGGAACAATAACATCTTCAAAACAAAGGCCCGCAGTATTTGCAAGGCGGATACCGTGTTTATCTTCGTGTTTAAGTTGAGTAAAACCTTTTGTGTCTTTGGGTATTAAAAACCAACAAGGACCGCCGGGGGCAAGGGCTAAAACGGTATATAAATCGGCAATACCACCGTTAGAAATCCACATTTTACTGCCGTTTATTTTATAGTGGGTAATTTTTCCGTCTTTTGTAATTTGTTCGGCACGGGTTTTAAGGGCAATTAAATCACTTCCGGCGTCGGCTTCGGTTGCGCCGTAAGCAACGAGCAAATTTTCACGCGCCATTTTAGTAAACCAATATTTTTTTTGCTCTTCCGTTCCGCCGACATTTATGGGGTCGCTACCCAAAAAAGTAGCAAAAATAGCCGTTGCAATACCTAAATCTATACGGGCAAGCGCTTGACAAATTCTGTAAATATCACTTGTGGAACTTGCAAGACCGCCGTATTCTTGCGGTATTAAAAGTAAATTGATACCTAAAGTTTTATAAATTTCCTTAACTTTTTCTGCCGGAAAAATATTTTCTTTATCACACTTGCATAAGAAATCAAAAGGCAATTTTTGCTCGGCATAGTGCTTTAGACTTTCCAGCATTAATTGACGGGAAACCGTATCAATTTTTTGCATTTAATTTACCTTATTATTTACTTTTGGCAATTTTTTTATTTAAACTGTTAAGTTGCCTTTGGGCTTTGCCGGCATAATCGGAATCGGGATTATTGACGATAAATTTTTCCAAATAATTGGCTGCCAAATCATATTCGCCATCTTCCTTTGCTAGATTTGCGGCTTCAAAAAGGGCTTTATCTGCGTGTTTAGAATTAGGATAAGTTTTTAAGAAGTCCTCATAGGCCTTTCTTTCTAAAGTGCTATCTTTTAATCTGGAGTGATAAAGATTTGCAAGTTTAAATTGGGTTTCTTTATACTTATCTTCTTTATTTTTAAACAAAGAGGCCGTTTGCTTTAAAGTTTTTACAGCGCCGTCATAATCTTTTAATCTCTTTTCCTGTATTTCGGCTTTAAATAGCAAAACATCATAAAGAGAATTAGTGTTGCCTTGTTCTTGATATAGTTTAGCAGCAGAAGCGAGATGGTCTAAGGACTCTTGATATTCTTTTTGACCTTCTTCCAAAAGGGCTAAATGATAATAAGCAGTAGGTCTTTCAACGCTGGTCGGAAAATTGCTTAAAACTTCTTCATAAATATTTCTTGCCTTTGCATAATCCTTTAAATCACTTGCGTAAACATCGCCCTGCATTCTTAAAGAAGCGGCTTTATATTTTGTGTTTGGGTAAATTTCCCAAACTTTTTCATACTGCATTAAAGCAGCGTAAGGATTTTTGTTGCTGCGGTGTAAATCGCCTAGCATAAGCTCAAGGCGGTCAATATCTTCATAATCTTTAAAACGCTTGAAATAGGTATTATATTCCTTGATCAAAGGTTCGTAAGTCCCTCTGATATTTGCTTTAGTGGCAAGGGTTAAAAAAGTATCAAGACGTTCGGGCAATTCAGTTTGAGGAATTTTTGTATTTATTAAGTTATCATATGTATCCTGTTCACTTCTTGGAAAATCTTTTGCACCATCTTTCAAAACACTTTGGATATTGGTTTTTTCAGTAGTGCCGAACTCATATTTATACTTAAGCAAAGAAATTAAGGCATTTGGATACTCTTTTAAGTTCCTTTCCAAATTTGCTTTTAAAATTAAAGCTCTGTTTGCTTGTGAAGAAGTAGGGTTTGCTTCAAGCCAATTTTGCAAATTATTAACCAAAACTTGTTGGGTCGGTTTTACACTATTCTGCGCCTGCTTTTGATAAAAAGCAAGTTCTTCAGAAGAATCTTGAGCACAAACAAAAAGTGCAAAAGTTAAAAAGAATGATAAAATAAAGTATTTTTTCATTTTTCTTACCTGTAATTTGTAAATTGCAAATCAAGACCGAAATCTTTGCTTTTAAGTAAAGCAATAGTATTTTGCAAAGCATCTTTTGACGCGGAAGTTACTCTTAACTGTTCCCCTTGGATAGAAGCGGAGACCTTAAGTTTGGAATCTTTAATTAAGCGAACCATTTCCTTTGCTTTATCTGCCGGAATACCCTGTTGAACTTTAACTTCCTGTTTTGCACTGCCGCCAAGACCGGCTTCAATTTTTTGAGGTTGAAAATTCTTTAAAGCAACCCCTCTTTTTGAAAGTCTTGTGATAAGAACATCATAAAGGGCTTTAACTTTATATTCATCTGCGCAGGAAAGTTTAATTAAATTATCTTTAGTTAAAAGTTCAATAGAAGGATTTGAACCTTTAAAATCATATCTGTTGGAAACTTCCTTTTTTGCGATATTGATGGCTTCCTCAATAATATTCATATCAACTTTGGAAACAACATCAAAAGAAAAATCTGCCATAATCTGACCTCCTTTTTTCCTTATATCTATATTATAGTATTTAACTAGACATAAAGCCATTAAAAATGTAAAATAGAGTTGTCTTTAAATTTAAAATTGAGGTGAAATAATGTCTTATATTCAAGCAGTAATAGCTATTATTGTTTTTGTTGCTATCGCTTATGCATGCAGCACAAACAGAAAAGCAATTAATTGGAAAACCGTTGCTTGGGCTTTTGCTTTGCAACTCGTTTTTGCGGTTATTATTTTAAAAACCGCTCCCGGAAAAATTGTTTTTAATTGGTTGAATGATGCTTTTGTCGCCCTTTTAAACTATCAAGTTGCTGGGGCTGATATGGTTTTTGGTAGCTTGGCACACGGAAATACTTTGGGTTATATTTTCGCCTTCCAAGTTTTACCGACTATCGTATTCTTCTCTGCCTTGATGGGTCTTCTCTACTATCTGGGTATTATGCAAAAAATTATTTATGTTTTTGCTTGGATAATGAGCAAAACTTGCAAACTTTCCGGTGCGGAAAGTTTAAGTGCAGCGGCAAATATCTTCGTCGGTCAAACGGAAGCACCTTTGCTTATTAAACCTTATGTCGCAAAAATGACAAAATCCGAACTTATGTGTGTTATGACAGGCGGTATGGCAACCGTTGCAGGCGGTGTTTTAGCAGCCTATGTCGGTATGCTTAAAGATTCTTTCCCCGGTATTGCAGGTCACTTAATGGCGGCAAGCGTTATGGGTGCACCGGCCGGTGTTCTATTTGCAAAAATAATCGTACCTGAAACAGAAAAACCCATAACCTCAGGTCTTACAAAAATTGACTATAAAGACCCCAGCGCAAACGTGCTTGATGCTATTGCTTCTTCCACACAAACAGGTTTACAACTTGCCTTAAACGTTGCAGGTATGTTGATTGCTTTTACCGCTTTGATTGCTCTTGCTAACGGTATCGTGGAATGGTTTACAACCTCTTGTTTTAATCAAGCTATAAACTTGGAACATATTTTCGGTTACATCTTCTATCCGATTTCCTGGCTTATGGGTGTTGATGCAGCAGATTTACATACTGCCGGAATTTTGGTAGGTGAAAAAACAATTTTAAATGAGTTTATTGCATATACCAATTTCACCAACATTCTTAATGGTGACACCGTTGCTTTAACAATGAAAACAAAAGTTATTTTGAGTTATGCTTTGTGCGGTTTTGCCAACTTCTCTTCTATCGGTATACAAATCGGCGGTATCAGTGCTATTGCTCCTGACAGAAGAGGCGATTTATCAAAACTCGGTTTTAGAGCCTTACTTGCAGGTTTACTTTCCAGCTGTTTAAGAGCTTTAATCGCCGGACTTTTGATATAAACAAGTTTAGTTTATAACTAAAAACCCCTCGTAAAAGAGGGGTTTTTTTATTTATCTTCATTTGTATTTTGTTTAGGTTTCATTTTAGGAAAATTCTTTGTGAACTCCGCGCGCCACTTTTCTATTTTTTCTTTACTTAAACCTTTGATATAGGCTTCAATATTTTTCCACATAGAATGAAAGCCGTAATTACCTGTGGTCATTTCCCTGTGGGCTTCTTCGGGAGTATAATCTTCAAAAACAATTCTGTAAGAAGCAACGGCTGCGCCGGTTCTGTCGCTACCGTGATAACAATGCACAAAAATAGGCCAATTATTCGGGTCGGAAACAACGGCTAAAAACTTTTCAATAGTATCATCGCCAAGTTTGCTTGTTTTAGTCGAAATAAAAACATAATTTAAGCCGGCTTCTTTTACATTTTTTTCCTCTTTATTACTGGTACGCAAATTGACAACGGTTTTTATACCCATTTCTTTTAATTTTTTATACCCTTCGGCATTTTGCTTGGCACCACGGTATAATTTATCTGAAACTTTGTGAAAATTATCTAAGACAACTTCCTTTGTTTCTTTTGCTTGAGATTTAGAAAACCAAAAAGCAGGGGCTTTTGCCTGAAAAGCAAAAAGCGCAACTAACAATAAGCACAAAACTAATAATATTTTATTTTTTTCATATTTTTCATTATAGTAAAGAACCACGGGCTTCCGCCCGTGGCTTTTTGTCAAAGCTCAAACAGCGTCGCTGTTTGCTCTTCCTCTTCTTTTCTCTGCTCTTCTATATATTTCTTTATTGCGGCCTCATCTATTCCTACTGTTGATACAAAA
>JAZRZE010000022.1:0-3887 GCA_045601125.1 Elusimicrobiaceae bacterium
TTTTTTTTTTTTTTTTTTTTTTTTTTTTTTCTTTTTTTTTTTTTTCTTTTTTTTTTTATTTTTTCTTTTTTTTTTGTTTTTTTTTTTTTTTTTTTTTTTTTTTTTTTTTTTTTTTTTTCTTGATTATAAACAGGGTAAGAATCGTTTATCAAAAATTCTTTTGAATCTTTGATATAGGGTTTTAAACTAAAGGCAATTTCCTCAGTGATAAAGGGCATAATCGGGTGAAGTGCCTTAAGTGTGCCGTAAAGGATATTAACAAGAAGGGCCATAACTTTCTTTTTATCTTCCCCGTTAAAGCGGTCTTTAGCAAGTTCAATATACCAATCGCAAAAATCGCCCCAAAGGAAGTGATATAAAGTATCAGCCGCACTTGCCATATCATATTTTTCTATGGCGCCGGCGGCTTCTTTTACGGCATTATTATAGCGGGCAAGAATCCATTTATCTGCAAGTTCTGTTAAATTAGTGGGCATTTCTAAAGTTTCTTTTAAATCGCCCATATTCATTAAAATAAAGCGCGAAGCATTATAAATTTTATTGCAGAAATTTCTTGCACCGGTAATAGAATCTTCGCTATAGGGAATATCCTTGCCCGGTGTTGCCTGAACGACGAGCGAAAATCTAACTGCGTCCGTTCCGTATTTATCAGTCATAGCCAAGGGGTCAACCACATTGCCTTTTGTTTTGGACATTTTTTGCCCGTTTTTATCTCTAACAATTCCGTTTAAAATAACATCTTTAAAAGGCACTTTCCCTTCAAATTCAAGGCCCATCATAATCATTCTTGCAACCCAAAGATAAATAATTTCATAACCGGTTACAAGCACGCTTGTCGGGTAGAAATATTTTAATTCTTCGGTTTGCTCCGGCCAGCCGAAAACAGAAAGCGGCCACAAAGCAGAAGAGAACCAAGTATCTAAAACATCGGGGTCTTGCACACAATCAGAACTGCCGCAAATCGGGCAGACGGGTTTTTCCTGCGAAATTATGGGCTTTGCGCCGTCTTCAAAGGAAACTTTTGCAAGTTGTTCTTTGCCTTGTTTATCTGTGGTAAAAGTTAAGCCCTTTTCAGAGCAATGGCGGCAATACCAAACGGGGATTCTGTGGCCCCACCAAATTTGGCGTGAAATACACCAATCTTGAATATTTTTAAGCCAATCTAAAACAGGACCTTTCCAGTTTTTGGGGTGGAAACGAATTTCTTCATTTTCAATTGCTTTAATTGCCGGTGCGGCAAGTTCCTTCATATTAACGAACCATTGTTCGCTTAAATATGGCTCAATGGCGTTTCCGCAGCGATAGCAGGTTGAAACGGCATTTTTATAATTTTCTTCCTTAACCAAAAGGCCTTGCTGGTCTAAATCTTTAACACTTTCCTTGCGGCAAAGTTCCCTATCCATACCCAAGTATTTTTCGGGCACATTTATCATCTTGCCTTTATCGGAAATAACAACAATAATTTCAAGATTATGGCGTTGACCTACTTCATAATCTGTCGGGTCATGGGCGGGGGTAATTTTTAAAGCACCTGTTCCGAAATCTTTTTCAACTGCTTCATCGGCGATAATCGGTATCGGGCGGTTAATTAAAGGAATTAAAACTTTTTTGCCGATAAGGTTTTTATATCTTTCGTCTTCGGGGTGAACGGCAATAGCGGCATCGGCAAAAATGGTTTCGGGGCGGGTTGTAGCAATAACTATACCCTTTGAGCCGTCTTCCATTTTATAGTGAAGATGCCAAAGTTTGCCGTTTTGTTCTTTGTGTTCAACTTCAATATCGGATAGAGCAGTAGAGCAGCGCACGCACCAGTTAATCATGCGTTTGCCGCGGTAGATATATTTTTTATCCCAAAGGCGTTTAAAAGTTTCAAAAACGGCTTTTGCTCTGGCCTCGTCCATAGTAAAGCGGATATTTCTTTGGTCCAAAGCCCAGCCCATTTTTTCAAACTGATTATAAATAGCGTTGCCGCATTCTTTATACCAATCCCAAACGGTGTCAACAAATTTTTCTCTGCCAAGGTCATGGCGGGAAAGTTTTTGTTCTTTGGAAAGTTTCTTTTCAATAACATTTTGCGTAGCGATACCGCCGTGGTCCGTGCCCGGTACCCAGTTTGCGCTGCGGCCGTTCATGCGGTTAAAACGGATTAAAGTATCTTGTAAAGTATTGTTAAGCCCGTGCCCCATGTGCAAAACACCGGTAATGTTCGGCGGGGGAATAACAATAACAAAAGGTTTTTTATTTTTATCAATTTCGGCTTTAAAGACGCCGTTATCTTTCCATAATTTAGCAATTTTTTCTTCAACTGCTTTGGGATCGTATGCTTTAGGCAACATAATTTAATTCCTCTATCTTATTTAAGTGTATATATATATATATATTAGCAATTTAGTAAAATATTTAGAAGGAGTTTTATGCCAAAACAAATTATAGAGCCGGAAATTGTGGATACAAATCAACTTGAAACCGGACACGAAAAAGAGCAAAACAACAGAACTAACAGTCATTTTTATTTTAAAAGCAATGTCGGTTGTTTGGGGTTTATTATTGCTGTTTTTTCTTTACTTGTGGCAATACCTTTGCTGATTTTCGGCGTATTTAAGAGAAAGAAATAATATGAATCAAAGAAAAGCAGGCGTAGTTTTATCTTATATTTCAATGGGGCTTGACGCTCTGGCAAGTTTTATTTGTCTGCCTTTTTTGGTCAAATTGCTTGGCAAGGGGGAGTTTGGTTTATATCAACTTGTCGGTGCGATAATTGCTTATCTTTTGATTATGGATTTTGGGCTTTCCAATACAACAACGCGCTATTATGCCCGTTATCAAGAGCAAGGCAAGCAAAAAGAAAAGGAAAATATGCTTGCTTTAAGCGCAATTTTTTACGGCTTTGTTGCTCTTTTAATTTTGATTATAGGTTTTGGTTTGCTTTATTTCTTTTTGCCGGTTTATCAAAACACTTTAAGTCTGCAGGATTTTCTAACGGCAAAAAAACTTTTTACCATAATGCTCTTAAATGTTGCTATTGTGATACCGGCAAATATTTTTGCCGCAGTAATAAACGCAAACCAAAAATTTATTTTTGCCAAAACACTTGTTATTTTAACCCTTTTACTGCGCCCGACAACGATTGTTTTAATGCTTCACCTTTGGCCAAAAGCATTGACGATAGTTTATATACATACAATTTTTAATTTCCTTGTGGTTACGGCTAATATAATTTACTGCTGTAAGTTTTTAGATATAAAAATGAAATTGCACCGCTTTGAGTGGAAACTTTTAAAAGAACTTATTTTATTTTCGCTTTTTGTATTTTTGGCGGTTGCTATGGAACAATCTTATTGGCGAAGCGGGCAACTTATTTTGGGCGCACTTATCGGAACAAGCGTTGTCGCCGTTTATGCAATTGCTATGAAACTTGATATCTTTTTTACGCGTCTTGCCGATAATATAAGCGCAATTTTCTTACCGCAACTTTCACAAATAAGCGCACACAAAAGTTTTGAAGAACAGACAAATGAAGTTTTTTTAAAAGTATCGCGTTTGCAACTTATGGTTATGAGTATTTTTTTATGCGGTTTTATTTTATACGGCAAAACTTTTCTTAATTTTTGGCTCGGCGCGGGTTTCGATGAATCTTATTATTACTCTTTAACTATAATGTTTGCTTTATTTATTCCGCTTACGCAAAGTATCGGTATATGGATTTTACAAGCGCAAAACAAGCATTATTTTAGGGCTTATGTCTATACGGCAAGCGCAATTTTTAATATTATTTTGGGGATATTTTTAGTTAAAAATATCGGCGTAAAAGGTTGCGCAATTGCAACGGCAATTTCTATTTTGCTTGGGCAAGGGCTTGCGATGAAAGTCGGAGGCCAAGCGGTCTT
>JAZRZE010000023.1:0-6631 GCA_045601125.1 Elusimicrobiaceae bacterium
CTTTAAATGGTTATTAAAAATAGATGTTTATAAAAAGATGATAATCGTAAGTTCAATGGGACATGGATTATGTCTGCCTTATAAAGAATATATTTTTGAACAAAAACAAATTTTATTTCATCAGGCTTTAATCGTTAAAACTTTGCATAGCAAAGATGAACCTAAACCTATTTTAGAGATATATTTATCAGCAGATAAAATAAATACAATTTTAAGTCTGGCACAAAAATAAATTTGCCTAAATTTTCTCTTTATACTCTTTTAATTTTATATAATTTAAGTCTAAGGAGAGGTGTGTGAGTGGTTGAAACAGCAGGTCTCGAAAACCTGTATACCGCAAGGTATCGAGGGTTCAAATCCCTCCCTCTCCGAAAAAATTTAACCGCCAATATAATTTATAAATAAAAAACACGCTGTCTGAAAACAGCGTGTTTTTCTATAAATAAGTTTTTTAATTACCTTGTTTTGCTTTTTGCTCAACAAGTTCTTTTACAGCGCCGACTGCGCCCAAAATACCGCTTGCTTCATAAGGCATAAAGACAAGTTTATTATCTTGACCGATAGTCATTTGCTGCAAGGCCTCAATATATTTAAGAGAGATTAAATAATTTGCAGGGTTAGAATAGTTCTTAACATTGTCTGCGACTATTCTGATAGCATTTGTTTCACCTTCTGCAACTTTCATTTTTGCTTCGGCGATACCTTCTGCTTCCAAGATTCTTGCTCTCTTTTCACCTTCTGCTTTATTGATGGCGGCTTCCTTCATACCTTCTGCCTGTAAGATTTGCGCTCTCTTTTGACCTTCTGCTTCCAAAATCATAGCACGTTTTTCCTGTTCGGCTTTTTTCTGTTTTTCCATGGCTTCTCTCATGGCAGGCGGCGGAGTAATATCTTGTAATTCAACGCGGTTTACTTTAACACCCCATTTATTAGAGGCTTCATCAAGAATAACTCTTAATTTTGCGTTAATAGTATCGCGGGAAGATAAGGTTTCATCCAAAGTAAGTTCGCCGATGACGTTTCTCAGTGAAGTTTGTGTCAATTTTTCAATAGCCAAAGGCAATGATGAAATATTATATACTGCCGCTTTAGAATCTGCCACTTGGAAGTATAACAAAGCGTTGATTTGAACGGTAACGTTATCCCTTGTAATAACAGATTGGCTGGGGAAGTCATAAACGTTTTCTCTCATATCAATTCTGTCAACCATTCTTATTGTGGAATAGGAATGAGGCCCGTTGTCATAAGTGACTTTCCACGCAATTTCGCGCGGGGAATCTATTAACGGAATGATAAAGTGGATACCTGCTTTTAAGGTTTCACTGTAACTACCTAATCTTTCAATAATCATTTCTTCTGATTGTTGAATAATTCTTACCCCTTTAGCGAGTAAGACTATCCCGAAAACGACGAATATAAAAAATACTGTCGCTAATCCTGTTACCATCTTTTACATCCTCCTTATTATTTATTAATTTACAAATTCTATTTTATATTTCTCAATTCTACTTTATTAATTTTTACGCCGAATTTTTTTGCTTTTTCGTTAAGAATTTCCCAAAGTTTATTTTCCGTAATGGAGTAAATACCCTGTATAATATCGTCGCTGATATCTTTATTTTTTAAAGCAGAAGAGATTATTTCTTCAAAGACCCTGGGTAGGGAACTGATCTCATAAGTCAGTGCTAAGGGTTCTTCCACCGTAAAATAAACCAAGATATCAATTTCTATTTTGGAATAATCTTTTGTTAGAATCGGTTGCTTTAGAAAATAAAAAATATTTTCGCGTAGGGGAATAGTATTCACATTTTTTATTACGCAATAAGTTTTTTCGTTTTTATCTTTTTCAACAAACTGCCAAGGTATTGTTCTTGGGGAATCTATTATCGGTATTATAAAGTTAATTCCGGGGATGAGTTTTCTAAGATAAGCACCGAGTCTTTCAATTATCATTACTTCGCCGGGCTGAATTATCTTAATACCCTTTACAAACATCATCGCAAGAATAATAATTAAAAAAACTAAAATACCTAAACGAATCATTTATTGTCCTCTTTATTTTTTCCGAAAAATTCTTTTAAAAATTTGGCCTTGCGATTTTTTTTGTAACGCACGCCTTCGCTTATATGCTCTAAAAGCATTTTGTTAAATTTTTCTTTATTCCTTAACACATAAAGAATGAAAAAGAGAAATCCAAAGACTGCTATTAAAAGAACAAAAGCTAATACTTGATATTAACATTTTTATTTCTTATCAACAATTAAGGTAATTCCTTCTATTTTCTTTGCTTCTACAGTATCGCCCACTTTCAAAGTTTCTTTGGCTTTAACTTCCCAAATATCGGCGTCGCTTTTTATATAGGCCTTATCGCCTTTAACTTCGGTAACTTTAAAAGTTTTACCGATTAAAGAATCAACGGCACTGGCCACCGGTTGTTTATTTTTAAAAAAGTATCTTAAAGCGATAGGTCTTAAAGTCATAAAGAGTATAAGCACGCTTACGCCCATAGCACCGAGTTGCCAATAAATACTTGTGCCCATATAAGAAAACAATCCCGCTACAAAGGCGGAAATACCGACACAACTTAAAGAGAAATCTGTAGTAAAGATTTCCCCGATTAAACAAAGAAAACCTAAAATAAGCCAAATAGTATAAGGCATTTATATCCTCCTATAAACTACATCAAGATATATAAATTATATATTATTTTGCTATGTTATTTTCAATAATTTTTTCAGTAGTGATTTTTAGAATAGGATGTAAGTGTTTCGGCGCAATTTCAAGCATACCTTTCATAACAAACATACGCTCATGCGCGCGCGGGTGGGGGATAGTTAAATTAGGCGTGTTTAAAACAATGTCGTCGTAGTAAATTATATCTAAATCAATTATACGTGGCCCGTCTTTAAAAGTTTTTTTGCGCCCCATTCCCTTTTCAATTTCTTTTAATTTTTTAAGTAAATCTTGGGGGGAGAATTCCGTTTCAATCAGGCAAACGCCGTTTAAAAAATCCGCTTGGTCTAAAAAACCTTGCGGTTTTGTTGTATAAAAAGAACTTATTTTTTCTACTTTGCTAAACTCAGCTAGTTTTTTTACGGCCTTATTTAAATTATCTTCTAAACTGCCGATATTTGAGCCAAGCGCAATAAAAACTTTACTCTTCATAAACGGCACCGTAGTTTTCTTTTTCGTTTAGTTCTATGCGGCAAATTTGCGGGAAAGTTTTTTTAATTTCTTCAAATAAATAAATTGCCAAAATTTCCGTCGTAGCAGGGGGGATAATTTCATTTAAAACTTTATTTTCAAGTTCTTTCTTTATTTCTTTTAAAAGATTTTCCACTTCTCTGAAATCAACCAAAAAGCCCTCTTTATTTAGAGCGCCTTTAAGAAAGATTTTATACTTAAAATTATGTGCGTGCTTTTCCTCATTTAAGGTGCCGCCGTGATAATGGCAAGCCGTAAACCCCGAAGATACCCAAATTTTTACTGTTTTATTTTTCATTTTCCAAAACCTTTAAAAAATCCGCCGTTTCTTTAACATCGTGAACTCTTAAATAATCAACTTTTGCTTTCCAAGCAAGTTGCGCGGCTTCTAAAGAGCGTTCAAGTGTGTAATCTGTAAAACTTTTTCTGCTTGCACCGACGAGTAATGGCAAATCAAGCGCTTTGAAATAATCAAGATTTTCCAAAAGTTGCCAATTTTGCTCGCGCGTTTTAGCAAAACCCAGTCCGATATCTAAAATAATATTTGTTTTTGGCAAATTATGCTCGGTAGCAATTTGAATTTTATCTCTAAAAAACTCAAAGATATCATTTAAAAGGTTCTCATAAGTGCAGTTTTCCTGCATATTTTGAGGCGTGCCGCGCGTATGCATTATTACAAGTTTTATATTATAGGCAGCGGCAAGGCCTGCAAGTTTAGGGTCGGCAAGTCCGCTTACATCGTTGATAATTTGCACGCCTTCGTCGGCAGCGGCAAGCGCGGTATCAAAATTTGTTGTATCTATGGAAAAAATAGCCTGCGGGAAATGGCTTTTTAACTCTCTTATAACGGGTATAGTGCGTTTGAACTCTTCTTCTGCGGGGACATCATTTGCACCCGGTCTTGAAGAAGCACCGCCTATATCAATAATACTTGCTCCCTGTTCTAAAATATCCTGCGCTCTTTTTATGGCACTTGGCAAAGAGGTATATTTGCCACCGTCGTAAAAAGAATCGGGTGTAGTATTTAAAATACCCATTAACTTCATTAAAATAACTCCTTATATTTTTTGAACAAATTGCAAAAATTCTTGGCGCACTTCCGGCTTTTCAAAAACACCTCTTAAAGCGCTTGTAATCATTTGTGCTTGATGTTTTTCAACGCCGCGTGAACAAATACACATGTGCTGTGCACGGCAAACCACCATAACGCCCAGCGGTTTTAAGTTTTCCATTAAACTATCGGCAATTTGTGCAACGAGATTTTCCTGTATTTGCAGACGACGGGAATAAATTTCCACAAGGCGCGCAAGTTTAGAAATACCTATAACTTTTTTATTCGGTAAATAACCGATACTGATAGTACCGAAAAACGGCAAAAAGTGATGTTCGCAGACGCTGTAAAACTCAATATCCTTTAAAATTACCATCTCTTTACAAGAACCTTCGGTAAAAGTTTTTAAAACGCTTGAGGGGTCTTTTTTATATCCGCTGAAAAGTTTTTCCCAACTTTTAACAATTCTTTTTGGGGTTTCTTTAAGGCCTTCTCTGTTAGGGTTTTCGCCGATATAAGAAAGTAAATCGCGCCAATGGCTAAGGGCACGCTCCTGTGTCATTTTATTTTTATTAACTTGTGCATTTGCACGCTTAGGCGCATTTTTGGATATTTTTTTACTATTTGAACGCATTTTTCGGTATTCTCCTTTTTGGCTGAATTTGGTTGTAAATACAAATTATATTTTTTATATTTTAAAATTTCTTTTAAAGATGTTTTGCCGTCAATAACAAGTTTAATAATATCGGCTTTTCTAAGCATTTCTTTTGCTACATGTTTTTTTGGCGAAACGGCAATAAAATCAAAATATTTTCTGTCAATATCAACGGAACCGTTTGTTTCCAAATGAACCTGATATTTTTTTGCTTTTAAAAGTTTTGCAAGCGGGATAATATTTTGCTCGCAAGGTTCACCGCCGGTTAAAATAACAAGTTTAGCGGGGTATTTTTTTATTTTTTTTAAAATTTGTTTTTCCGTCAGTAAAAAATTAACTTTTTGGGCATATTTTGTATCGCACCACGGGCAGCACATTGTGCAGGTTGCAAGGCGCACAAAGACAGCCGCACACCCGCTAAAAGGGCCTTCGCCCTGAAGGGAATAAAAAATCTCATTTACTTTTAATTGCTGCTGCATCTTCGTTTTCCCAAATTTCAAGGGTTTTTAAAGTTAAATTTTTTTCCTTCAGTAAAGCGGAAATTTTATCAAATAAATAGGTGCAGATATTTTCTGCTGTCGGGTTTTCAATAAAGTCGTTTAAGTATTTATGGTCCGGCAGGGCATTTTTTAAAAGAGGTTTTAAGAGTTTAAAATCATAAATCATACCGCTTTTTTGCACCGGTCCCTCTACTTCAAAAACAACTTTCCAAGTATGTCCGTGCAAATTTGAGCAATCGCCATCATAAGAGGGCAAGCGGTGCGCGGCGGAAAATTTAGATTTTATTCTTAAAAACATAATTAATCCTCGTTATCATCCTCTTCATCATTTTCTTCAGTTTCTTTCTTTTTTGTGTGGCTCTTTTCTGTGCCAAGCAATTTGATTTTTGTAAATACCAAGTTAGAATAAGTCATAAATATAACAAAACAAATAAACCAGATAAGAGGAATATTTAACGGGATCATCACCACTATAAAAATAAATAACAAAGCCGGAGCCAGCATATAACAACAAATGCGTACAATATCCCAAAAGGAAGATTCCGTTCTTATAAACATTTGCGAAATTGCCGCTGCGATAAATGCCAAAACAAATAAGATGATACTAAAGAAAATAATAACCGCCGGCATAGCAAATAAGAATCCCCAGAACAGAAAACTCTTAATAGTTTTTATCATGTCGGCCTTATTTTCCAAAATATACTGTTTGGTTATTGTTTGGTTAATTTTGTTGTTTATGGGGACAATTTTCACATTTCCGTTGCCGGAAGAAATATATATTTTTTCACCTGTAACGAATATGGCGATATTATCTTTTTCCATTTGCGTAGGGTAAACAGGTTCCGTACGGTTTGTTTCAAAAGCCACTTTAGGCATTTCGGGGTCCAGTTGGACTTCAATATATTCGCCGTCATTTGCTTTTATTGTGCCGTCTTTTATTTCAATAACAGGGGTAACTTCGGCGATTTGGGTAATAGTTTCATCTAAAAAGGGGTCTAAAGAAGGTGTCCTTACAAGTATACCTACAAAGAACACGATACTTGTAAAAACGATTAAGTAAATCAAAAAAAGCAAAATTCTGCCGAAAGATTGCTTCGTTGCCTTGATATATGTATCAAGGTTATAAATTGCCTTGATAGGCGAAAGTAAAAAATCTGTCATTTAAGAGCCTCCTTTTACTTATCTATACTTCTAGTATAGCAAAAAAATACGATAAAAAAA
>JAZRZE010000024.1:0-18320 GCA_045601125.1 Elusimicrobiaceae bacterium
TATATTATTTTTGTAGAATTCCTATTTATTTAAAATATAAGAAATGACATTAAAACGATTTTTGCGAGGATTTTACGTTTAGAGAAAGCCTGCCGAGCGAAGCATATCCCGAGCGGATGGCAACACAAAGTTTGTGCCCACGGCCCCGTGTATCCGAAATTTCAAAAAAATTAAAATTTACCAAAAAGACGAAGCCATAAAAAAAGGACGGCTTTTAAAATTTAAAAGCCGTCCTTTAATTTTTTGCTCAAAGATTATTTAAGCAAGATTTTGCGCGACAGGCGGACTTTGCCGTTATTGTCAATTTCAATAACTTTAACTTCCACTTCATCACCAAGTTGCAAGACATCTTCTACTTTGTTAATTCTGTGTTTTTCAATTTCAGAAATGTGTAAAAGACCGTCTTTGCCGGGCAAAAGTTCAACAAATGCGCCAAAGGGTTGTATAGAAACAACTTTACCTTTGTAGATTTGACCGACTTCAACATCTTTTGTTAAAAGGTCTACTTCTGCTTTTGCCTGTGCAAGTTTTGCTGAATTGGCGGCGGCAATCATAACTTTACCGTCGTCGTCAATATCAATTTTGCACTCGGTTTCTTCGCAAATTCTCTTAATATTTTTGCCGCCGGGGCCGATTAATGCGCCGATTTTATCCTGCGGAATCATCATTGTATAGATTACAGGAGCAGTCGGTGCGACATTGGCTCTGGGGGTTTTGATAGTGCTTTCCATATGGTCCATAATGAAAAGTCTGCCTCTTGTTGCTTGGGCAATTGCTTTTCTTAAAACATCCAAAGAAATACCGCTTGAAAGTTTCAAGTCCATTTGGAAGGCAGTTATACCTTTGCGGGAACCTGTTAATTTAAAGTCCATATCACCAAGGTGATCTTCAAGGCCCATAATATCAGATAAAATTGCGTATTTATCATCTTTTGTGATAAGGCCCATAGCAATACCGCTGCAGGTTCCTTTCATAGGAACGCCGGCATCAAATAAAGATAAGGAACCGCCGCAAACGCTGGCCATTGAAGAAGAACCGTTAGATTCCATAATATCGGAAACAACTCTGATAGTATAAGGGAATTTTTCCGGATCGGGCAAAAGCGGCATTAAAGCGCGTCTTGCAAGTTCGCCGTGACCGATTTCGCGTCTGCCGGGTGATCTATCGGGTTTGCATTCGCCGGTAGCAAAGCCGGGGAAGTTATAGTGAAGCATAAAAGTTTCTTCGCTATTTTCTTCAAGTCCTTCAATTTGCTGGGCATCTTGTGCGGTGCCAAGGGTGGTGGTGACAAGTGCTTGGGTTTGACCTCTTGTAAAAAGGGCAGAACCGTGTGCACAAGGCAAAACACCGACCATAGAACTTAACGGGCGGATTTCTTCTGTCTTTCTGCCGTCAACACGAATACCTTCGTTTAAAACCATGGCTCTTGATTCTTCATAAGCGAGCATTTCCATAGCAAAACCGGCATATTCAGCTGCCTGTTCGGGGTATTTTTCGGTTAAACTGTTGGTGAAATTTTCCTTAAGAGTTGCAATTTTTACATCGCGGGTTTGTTTATCTAAAAACTCGTGTAAAATTTTTGCAACTTCCGCGCGGAAGGTGTTGTTTGCCATATCCAAAACATCTTGAGGCAAAACTTCCGGAGTCCATTCAAATTTTTCTTTACCGGCCTTTTCTCTTAAATCAAGTTGGGCTTGACAAAGTTTTTTAACTTCGGGATGGGCAATTTCAATTGCTTTTACCAAATCTTCTTCGCCTACTTCGTGGGCGCCACCTTCAACCATCATAATACCGTCTAATGTACCGGCAATTACAAGGTCCATATCGGCAGTTTTGCGCTCTTCAATAGTCGGGTTAATGACATATTGACCGTTGATTCTGCAAACGCGCACACCTGCAACAGGGGTGGTAAAAGGTATACTTGAAATAACCGTTGACGCAGAAGAAGCAGCGATACTTAAAACATCGCTTTCGTTCTTGCCGTCTGCGGAAACGACCATAGCAGTTACATTAACTTCGCAAGCAAAACCTTTGGGGAAAAGCGGTCTCATAGAGCGGTCAATCAAGCGGGAAGAAAGAGTTTCTTTTTTGCTTGGTCTTGATTCTCTTTTGAAAAAACCGCCCGGTATTTTGCCGGCAGCATAGGTTCTTTCCTTATAGTTTACTGTCAAAGGAACGAAATCTTGTAAGCCGGGTTTTTGATTTTTATCGGATACGGCAGTTGCTAAAACCATTGTATCACCGAGTCTTGCCATAACGGAGCCGTCGGCTTGTTTGGCAATGACACCGGTTTCAAAAGTTATTTTTTTGCCACCGATTTCAACCTCAACGCTAACTTTATTATTTGTCATTTTAAATTTATTTCCTTAATTTGAGTTCTTTTGTAACTTCTTGATATTTCTTAAGATCTTTCTTCTTTAAGTAAGCAAGTAATTTTTTGCGTTGGCTGACGAGTTTTGTTAAACCTTGTTCGCCTGCAAAATCTTTAGGATTTGTTCTGAGATGTTGAGAAATGTATTGGATTCTTTCAGTAATTAAAGCAATTTGCACAGCGGGGCTGCCGGTATCGGCAGGGGCTGCCTGAAATTTAGAAATAATATTTTTTCTGTCTTGTTTTGTTAATGCCATTTTGTTTTTACACTTAAATCAAGGACTGTTTACCGAGTAAGGGCCCCGCGCTGTCTTTCAAGGAAATTGAACTTAAAGCCGATACCAAGCAAGAGTCTGATTTTCTCCTTATTTTTAGTTTTGTATATAAATATACACATATAATTATATCATATATGGAGATTTTTGTGTCTTTTTTCCTTTTTTCATCTTTTAAGACAAACACAGTAAATATTTTGCGAGGATTTTGCATTGGCAGTTGTGCGCCATTTTGCGTCGGATTTTAAATCTAAACACAGCATATAGTTTTTGCATAAGGTTTTGTGTTTAAAATAAGGTGGAGATTCCCGACAAAGACACTTGGGAATGACGATATGACAGAGCATATAATTTCTCAAGGATTTTTGTAGAAATTTTAATTAGTTTTTTTCTGTTAAGAAAAAAACGGTTCTTTCAAACGAGGTATACCAGGAGTGGGCGGCAGCCCCGCGTATCCGAAGTTTGAAAAAAATTAAAATTTACCAAAAAGCCTTGAGAAAGGGAAGGCAGCCTAGGGGTAAGGCTGCCTTGGGATAAAATTTCATGGAGAAACGAAATTTATACTTATAGTTTAACATCTTAATAGTAAATTACCAAGGGTCAAAAGTCCTAATTTTTATTTTTTTTGGACCTAGAGCAAATTGGGTCTAAAGTCCCAGAGCGTTTTAATGCTATAATAGAGTTATCGTCTTATAGTTTAAGGTTTGAAAATGCAAAATAAAATCAGCAGAAAAGAAATAGAAAAATTCTTACAAAAAAACGCAGATAAAAAATATCAAAAATTTTCTGAAACTTTAACACCGAACGCGCAAAATATCTTAGGTGTAAAAGTGCCTATTATCAAGCAATATGCAAAAGAACTTGCCAAACAAAATATAACCTGCAAAGATATTTCGCTTAAAGAAGATATTTTTGAAGAACTTATGTTTAAAGGATTCTTAATTGCTTACGGCAAAACAGATTTTGAAACTTTTGTAAAAGAAATAAAAACTTTTGTGCCAAAAATAAATAATTGGGCGCACTGCGATTTATTTTGCTCCGCCTTAAAAAGAATAAAAAAACATCAAGATTATTTTTTTGCTTTCCTCCAGCCTTATTTAAAAAGCAAACAGGAATTTAAAGTGCGTTTTGCTCTTGTTATTTTGCTTGGCTACTTTGTAAAAGCAGAACATCTAAACTTTATCTTTGAAACCCTTGATAATTTTAAGCACGAGGGTTATTATGCCAAAATGGCGGCCGCATGGCTTTTAAGCGTATGTTTCGTAAAATATCCAAAGGAAACTTTTGCTTATGCCAAACGCTCAAAATTAGACGAGTGGACTTTTAAAAAAGGTATAGAAAAAACAAAACAATCTTTAAGAATCTCACAAGATTTTAAAGAGAAATTAAATAATTTTTTATAAAATCTATATAAGGATAAAAAATGTTAACTTTTAAAGGTGCTCTATTTTTTGCTCTTATCGGTATAGTGTTTATGATAAAAAACCCCCTTCATAAACGCGGGTATACGCGCGCCCAAGGCATTATAACCGATTATGAAAGAGGACAAAAAGACGGCAAAGAAGTGTTTTTTGCAAGAGTAAAATTTCCTTATAAAGAAAAAGAAATTCTTTTTACCGATGATACCCCCCTTCGCAAAAAGCCGACTTTCGGCAAAATAGTGGATGTTTTATATGACAGGGAAAACCCGCAAAGGGCCGAAATTGAAAGTAATTTTTCTATTCTGTTCCCTTGGTTTTTTATTTTAATTGCTTTTTTCATACTTGTTCGCAATATAATGCAACTCTTCATTTTTTAACAAAGATAAAACCCCCAGCCTTTTAGACTGGGGGGTTAAAATAATAAACGAATTATTTTATATCCAAAGATTTAACTTTGTTACTTTATCTTGTTTGCGGACTTTCGGTTCGCCGACAAGTTCTTGAATATAAACTTCCGCCACAAATACTTTTGTGCCCGCCATTAAATGACCGCCGAGCAAAGTGCCTTTATCATCACACAAAGTTAAATGTGCGTGAATAAAAGAGCGGTTATCCATAATACTTACATTGCCGGAGATGTTAAGAATTTCAGTTCTTTGTGTTAAAACTTTTTTATCATATTTCTTCTTAACTTGGTCATAGTAAGCAAGCGTAGCATTTTCAAGAGAACCGATACCGCTGATAATACCGCATTTTATTTGATTATCGTGGCAAAAATCGGTAAGGGCTTCAAGTAAATCTTTGCCTTTACTGATTTTAAAGATATAGGTTCTGCCTGTTAAGTAAGGTTTTTGTTCTGCCATTTTTATTTCTCCTTCATTTTTTGTAAATAGTTTTTAATTGCTTTTAATTGAGATTTTGCGTCGAGGTGCGCCTGTTCATAAATTTTTGGTGCTTTGCCACTTGATAAATATTTGCCGTCCTTAAACGGATAAAGCGAGCATTTTTGCCCAAGTTCGCTCTTAGGCCAAGCGTGCATTGTAGGTATAGTAAAATCGGTTATGGCCATAGCACGTTTTTGCTCGCTTAAAGGCAAAATTTGCTCTTGCTCTTTTTCATCAAGCATCAAGAAAAGTTCGCGCGAGCAAACATAATAAACATTTAACTTTATCCCTTCTTGTTTTAGCATCGGGTAAGTTTGCTGCATAAATATTTCGCCAACGCCGCTACCTTGAATAATAAGCGCGCCCTCAGCATTATCTTCTTTAACCAAAGCATAAACACCTTTTGAGGCATCTGCGCCTTGTGCGCGGGTGCTTTGGTTAACTTCCGGCCTTGTTACAAAAGGATATAAAACCGCCGGTTTTTTGGCAAGGGCCGCCGTCAAAGAAGGCCAAACATCTTTAGCATCTAAAGGTGTTAAAGTTATTGCCATATTTTTGGGGAAATCTTCCTGCACAAGTTGAAGGGCCTGAGGATCTGCGTGGGTAGGGCCGTCTTCTCCTGTCGGTATGCCGGCGTGTCCGCTGAAAATAACAAAAGTGTTCATAGGTTTGCCGGTTGCCTCATTATAGGCCTGTTGGCCTATTGCGTGTAAGCGCGCAGCCGTATGCATCATAGAACTTGTAAAGGCAGCATAAGAAGCCGCAACGCCTGTATTAAGGCCGTAAGCACTAACACCGCTCATAACGGCACTTAAGCCGTCTTCACAAATACCGCCGCTTGAAACTAAACGGCTTTCCGGATTTGTTTGATTATTATAAAAACCTTTATCATAAGGTTTTGCAATTTGGCCCGCTGCGGTTGAACCGCTTAAGTCTGCCGTTGAAACATAAAAAGAAGATTTTTGCTTTTCGCTGATATATTGCAAGGCTTGGCCCATTGCCGTTCTTAAAGCAACTTTTTTATCTTCGGGATATTGTAAAACTTCGGGCAATTTATAGGGATCAAAAACTTCTTCTTCCTTTTTAACGGCTGGCAAATTTTTGGCAAGTAAATTTTGTTTCGCCGCTTTTAATTTTTCGGCTAAAGGAGCAAAAATTTCTTTGTTTTGGCTGATTATTTGGCGGAAACAGAGCAAAGTTTGATAATAATAATTTTCCACATTTTGAGCGTCTGTTTCGCCTTCAAAACGCGGTATTTTTATATTGAAAGTTTGCTCTAACTCCGCTAAAGCGCCATAATAACCTTCGCTCGCAAATTTGTGACCGCTACCGTGACTCTTGCGGCCTTCAATACCGTATTTGCGGCCTTTTACAGTTTTGTAAACTATGGCTGTCGGCACGCCGTTTTTTAAGGTATTAGCAAATTTTTGGGCGGCGTAAACTTGTTTAAAATCGCTGCCGTCTTCAACTTCAATAACATTTAAGCCGTTAATATAGAAAAGTTCAGTCGGTTGCCAAGCAACATAATCGCCGGCTTGGCCATCTTTGGCGCAAACTTTATCTGAATCAATAGAGGCCTGATTCCAATCCAGGTGAATAATCAAATTATCAAGGCCGGCGCGCGAAGCAATAGCAAGACTTTCTGCTACTCTGCCTGCTGTTAAGCCCCCCTCACCTTCAAGAATATTAACCTTTGGCGCTTTGTCTTTATAATTTATTGCAGCACCTAAAGCTAGTCCCACACTTGCACCGAAACCAACACCGCTTGCACCTGTTGCAAGGCAGACAAAGGGCGTTAAAGGCACGGGGTGGCCGTCTAAAGACTTAGAATTAAACTCTTTAAAATATTTTGTGTTTACGGTAGGGGCTTTTCTAAAACCGAGCAAATCTTCAAGTCGCAGTTGCCAAGATTCTTTAGGTAAAAGTTCAGGGGCGTAGGTTTTGGCAATTTCATTTCTTATCGCGCTTAAGGCATAAAGACCAAGGGCCTTGTGGCCTGCTGCGTAAGATAAAATATCAAAACCGGTAGTATAAGGATTTCCTAAATCATAAGCCATCACATTATAAACGAGATTTAAGGCAATAGGTCCGCTTGAAATACTGCCGCCGGGGTGGCCAGAAAGCGGAACATAATTATATAAAACCGCACATAAAGAGCGATACACAACTTCCAATTTTTCAAGAAGTTTTGCTTCGCTGTCCGATAACTGATATTCTTTTAAAATATCAGCGATTTTATAATACTGTCCTTGTTTTGTATCAAGTTTAAACGGTGATGGCTTAATCATAGTTTAAATTTCCGGTGTATATCTTGAGGGGCAACACTCAAGGGCAAAATTTTCCACCAAAGCAACGGCAGCGTCAACATCGTTTTTGTTGGCGACTTCCACATTGGAGTGGATATAGCGAACCGGCACGGATAAAGTACATTCCGGCACGGCGCCTGCGTGTCTTTGAATAATCATACCGTCGTTAGAACCTCTTGAGGCAACCCTTAACTGATGAGGAATTTTGCGTTTTTGGCAAATTTCAACAAGGTGGTCAACCACGCCTTGATTGGCAATAGTTGTTCTATCAACCATACTGATACCAATCCCCTGCCCAAGTTTCAAAACAAAATCTGAGGAAGGAATACCCGGAGTATCAAGTGCGCCGGTTGTATCAACGGCTAAAGCGACATCGGGTTTAATATCAAAAACTGCGCATTGGCAACCGATAAGGCCGAATTCCTCCTGTGTGGTAAAGGTAAAATAAATATCGGCGTCGTGTTCTTTGGGCAAGTTTTCCATAACTTTTAAAAGGATATAAACGCCGGCTCTATCATCAATTGCTTTGGCGCTGAACATATCTTTACCAAATTCAATAGGCGCTCTGTCTAGAGTAATCGGGTCGCCCATACTGAAAACTTCTTTTGCGGTTTTGCCGTCAAGGCCGGTATCAATAAAAAGGCTATCAACGCTGGCTGCTTTGGCAAGGTCGGCTGCGGTTAAATAGTGCGCCGGTTTTGAGCCGATAACACCTGTTAAAATACCGTGTTTTTTGGTTTGAATTTTGACTCTTTGGGCAACTAAAGTTCTTGCGTCAATACCGCCGGTGGTAACAAAGCGCAAAAAACCACTGTCTTCAATAAAGCGGACTCTTGCGGAAACTTCATCCATGTGGGCATCAAGCATAAGTTTAAATTTGCCTTTGCCTTTTTTAAGGGCGATAATATTGCCCAAGGCATCTGTTCTGACTTCATCAACCAAAGGTTTAATGATAGGTAAAATTGTCTCTCTCAAAAGTTCTTCTCTGCCGCAAGCAGCGGGGGTAGAACTTAATTTTTCAAAAAGTTTAAAATCCATAAAAAATCCTCCTTTATATATATATTTTATCATACAACGCAAGCCCCGACTAAAAAACACCCTTGCTTAAAAGTAGGGGTGTTTTTGTTTATAGGCCTTTAGACCTATATTTATATAGGTCCAAATTACAAAACATACTAGGTCCACAGATTGATATTTCTAATTCCTGCCGCACTTTTGTTAATTACAACAAGTGTTTATGCTCAAGTTAATAGTGACTTTGAACAAGAATTTAATAATTTTAGTTCTCAAGCGCAACAAAACTTTGATAGTTTTACAAAACAGAAACAAGAAGAATTCAATAGTTTTTCAAATCAAATAAATGATTCCATAGAGAAACAAATAGAACAAGATAATTCAGCCATTAACTCCGGCAATTGCCCTTGTCAATATAATGATTTTGATAGCGTCTGCGGTGAGGATGAATACTGCAAAACCCATGCTCAACTTTTACAAAAACTTAATAAATCGCGGAATGAAATTGTTAATAGCTTAAAAGATAAACAAGGCCAAAAACAAGCTTTGTATAAAAGTAAATATATGCTTACAACACCTTCTACAGAACCAAAAGTAACTTCTTTAGAACGACAAGAAATAGAGAATCTTTCTTCCTTTGATGAAGTAAAAGATTATGTATTAGATATGCCTGTAAAACAATCCTCTCTGTTAAGAATCGCAAGAAAACTAGATTCTTTCTATCAGAGAACAAAAGAAGAAAAGGCTTTTATTAAGGCTTTTATTAAAGCATTAGATAAAAGTGAGGCTTGCCCTTACAACTTAGATGTTGAAAATTTCGGACTTGAAAATTTCTGTTTCTTATCTAGACCAGACGGTTATAAATTCAGTGCCAATGAAGCTATGTCTGTTTTAGAAAATACTCTTAAAAAATAAAGTTTTTAATAGAAAAAACACCCTTGCTAAAAAAATAGCAAGGGTGTTTTTTATTTTGCCTTTCAAATAAAAGATTATTCGAAGTAAGGTTTTAAACTGAAAGATTTAACTTCTTCTTTCATTTTGTTAATCAAGTCCTCTACGGACACACCTTCAAGATTCTTGCCACTTCTAAGGCGGATAGTAACACATTTATTTTCGGCTTCCTTTGCGCCGACAACAAGAGTATAAGGCACTTTTTCAAGGTGTGCTTGGCGGATTTTCGCGCCAAGTTTTTCCGGCCTTAAATCAAGTTCGGGGCGAAGGCCTGCTTCGCGCATCTTTTGGGCAAGTTCTTTTGCAAAAGGTATTTGCTCATCAGTCAAAGTTACGATTTTTGCCTGAACAGGCGCAAGCCAAAGCGGGAATAAACCTGCATAATGCTCAATTAAAATACCGATAAAGCGTTCAATTGAACCAAGCATTGCTCTGTGGACCATTAAAGGTCTTTCTCTGCCTTCTTTGGCGATATAAGTTAAGTCAAAGCGTTCGGGCAAGTTAAAGTCAAATTGTATTGTGGAAAGTTGCCAAGGGCGGCCGATAGCGTCAATTAATTTAATATCAATTTTGGGGCCGTAGAAGGCGGCTTCACCTGCTTGGGAGGTATAGGGAATATTGTTCTTTTTTAAGACATCTTCCAAAGCGGCTTGGGCACGGTGCCAATCTTCTGCCTTGCCGGTATAATTTTCCGGCTTGGTTTCATCCCAAGTGGAAAGTTCCACTTTATATTTTTCAAAACCGAAAGTTTTAAAAATATGCAAAGCAAATTCAAAACAGGCTTGGACTTCGCTTTCAATTTGCTCGGGCGTGCAGAAAATGTGGGCATCATCTTGGGTAAAACCGCGCACTCTTAAAAGCCCGTGCATAACGCCGGAGCGTTCATAGCGATAAACCGTGCCAAGTTCGGCTAGGCGTAAAGGCAAATCGCGGTAGCTTCTAAGTTGGGCATTATAAATTGAAATGTGGAAAGGGCAGTTCATCGGTTTTAACTGATATTTTTGGTCGTCAACTTCAATAGGGCTAAACATGTTTTCGCTATAGAAATTTGCGTGGCCCGATTTTTGCCACAAGTGTAAACGCGCAATATGCGGGCTGAAAACCATATCATAACCGCGTTTAAGGTTTTCATTTCTTATCCAATCTTCCAAAGTTTTGCGGAGCATACCGCCTTTGGGTTGCCATAAAACAAGGCCCGGGCCGATATCTTCGTCCATAAAGAACAAATTGAGTTCGGTGCCGAGTTTGCGGTGGTCGCGTTTGGCGGCTTCTTCTTGTTGTTTAATATAATCGTTTAATTCTTCTTTGGTTTCAAAAGCAATACCATAGATGCGTTGCATTTGAGGGCGTTTTTCATCACCGCGCCAATAAGCACCGGCGGTGTGGGTAAGTTTGAAATGTTTGACTTTGCCCGTATGTTCTATGTGCGGACCGCGGCATAAATCGGTAAAATTGCCGTTTGTATAGATGGTAATTTGGTCGTCGGGCAACTCTTTAATAAGTTCTACTTTAAATTCTTCGCCCCTGTCAGCAAACATTTTAAGGGCATCTTCTTTGCTGATTTTTTGGCAGACAAAGGGTTCGGCGGCAGCAATAATTTGCTGCATCTTTTTTTCTATTGTTTTGAGGTCTTCGGGAGTGAATTTGTGGTCAGATAAAAAATCATAATAAAAGCCGTTTTCAATTGCAGGGCCTATACCGAGTTTAGTGCCTTTAAAAAGTTCTTGCACCGCCTCAGCCAAAACATGTGAACAACTGTGTCTTTTTACTTCTATATTTGCGTTTTCCATAAATACCTCAAACATATTTTTGGGCAGACTTACTGCCCTATTAAATAGTATAATTATTTTATCATTTTTTTAGGGGTAATGCTCTATTATGAAATTATTAAAAAAGTATTTTTTGCTTTTAAAACAAGATTTTTTACTTTTTGCCCTTTTAAGTTTGCCGGGTATAATTTTTTATTTTGTAGGACTTTGGCAACTTGAGGCGTTTAGTTTTTCCACTTTGACTATCGGGCTTTTAACAAAGTTTTGCGTGGAATTTTTGACCGTTTCCATAATTTTTTATATTGTGCATATTTTAGGTTTTAAAAAACGCGGCGTTTTTGCGCTGGTGTTCTTTCTTTATTATATAACCATTACGGCTGATATTGTGCTTTTGATGTATTTTAAGGAGCGTTTTGGCTTAAAGTATATAATGACGCTTGGCGGCGCACAATACCAATTTATGCTTGATATCCGCCTACTTTGCTATTTTGTTATTATTTACTTTTTCCCGTTTTTTATCGTGGGCAAGTTTTGGCATGCACCAAGCCGCCACATAAACGCAAAAAAAATGGCATTTTGCGCGGTGCTTTTGTTGGTTGTTTCTGTTATATCGCCGATTTTTTACTTAAAAAGCACTTCGGCTTTTTTTTCCACACAGTTAATGGATACAACCCTTGCCGGAATTTTTAAAGAGGCAATAAATAAAAAATCGGCACCCCAAATTTTAGGACTTGATAACGCGGAAATTGCCCTTGCCGCCCAAAATTATAATCTTTTTACCCCTACTGATTTTGTCAATAAAAAAACCTATAAACGCATAATTTTGATAACTACCGAAGCCCTTTCAAACAAGTTTAGCCACCTTGTTAATCCAAGTGTTCCGCCGTCAGCAAGTGCGGTTATTGACGGCTTAAAACAAAACTACCCTAATGTTTCCTTAAAACCGACGACTCTTTCCACTTTATACGGTTTAAGCGTGATTCTTTCGGGCCACGCAAACAGCGAACTTATGTTTGAAAACGAATATCCCCTTTCCTTCGTACGTATGCTAAAAGATAATGGCTTTAAAACTACTTTTATACGCGGCGCAAACGAACATTATATGAACGAAGATGTGCTTTTTAAGCAGGCAGGTTTTAGCGAAGTTTACGGCGCAGATTATTTTGCAAATACACAATATAAAGATAAAATTGCGTGGTGGGGTTTGATGGATAGGTCTTTGTTTGATTTTACAATTAACTATCTTAAAGAAAACCGCGACCAAAAAGTTTTTATTGATATTTTAAATGTTGATACCCATGTGCCAAGCGGCAGAACAGATTATATGGGCCAAACTTACCCCCCCTTAAATCTTGAAGGTATTGACCCGAAAATTGCCAGAACTTACGATAGGCCAAATATGGCGCGCGCTTTTAGAAATTATGATTATGAACTTGGGCTTTTTATTGAAAATTTACAAAAGGAAAACTTGCTTGACGACGATACTTTGCTTATCGTTACAGCCGACCACCCCTTTTATGCAAATTTAGATATTGGACCTTTGGTTAAAAATTATCAAAAGAACTTTGAGGAAGTGCCTTTTATTTTAATTACCAAAAATAAAATTGAAGAAACTTTAACAAATGATAAAAACGCTTCCCAGCAGGATATTGCGCCGACAATTTTGGGCCTTGCCGGCTTAAAAACGCCGCAAAATATGATGGGTAGAAGTCTTTTTGAAGATACGCCCGAGCGTTCTGTTTTTGAGTTAAAAAACAATTATGTTATCGTGCAAAGCAAAGGGCAAAAACAAGTAATTTCCAAAAAGGCAAAAGAGCCAAACCAAAAGGCCTTAATAAAATTGCTGACGAGTGTAGTGAAATAAAATATAATGTAAATTAAGAATTGAAAAAGGAATCTAAAAATGCTTAAAGACGATTTAGACAGACAGACAGACAGACAGACAGACAGACAGACAGACAGACAGACAGACAGACAGACAGACAGACAGACAGACAGACAGACAGACAGACAACAACAAGGACTATGTTTATATAGTCCAATCTTCATTAGAACCCGCCAAATGTAAAATTGGTATTACCAATAATTTAGAACGCCGTTTAAAAGATTATAACAACACTACAGGTCAATCAAAAGATAATATTTACGCATATCTTTTTACTTGCAAAGTTAAAAATCCACGACAAATAGAACAAGATATAAAAAATCACTTTCCGCATTTACGCGAACAATCAAGCCACGAAATTTATTTCTATAATAATAAACTTTTTGATATGTATGTGGACTTTATTAAAGCCCACCAAGATTTTATTGAAGAAGTTTTTATTAAAGAACCCGAAAAGAAAACTATTGTTAAAATTGTTAAAAAGACAACCCCTACGCTTGCTGAAAGAGGTTTAACTCGCGAAAAAATAATGACAAAGGCAAAAAGAGTAGATAACGATGAATTTTACACACGCTATGAAGATGTTGAAAAAGAAATATCTATGTATCCTGTGGAAGTATGGCAAAACAAATGCGTATTTTGTAATTGTGATGATGCAGTTGGCGAAACTAGGACGGAAAAAGATTCTTCTGCCTTTGCTTTATATTTTATTAAGCACTTTATTCGGCTTGGACTTAAAAAACTAATTTGTACCCATTATAGTGGGCAAATGGATTTATTCCAAGCAGGTGCAAAGGGTTATGTTTTTACAAAAAAGGGTGTAAAAGAAATTATTACTGCACCGCGTGGTTATACAGGTGCTTTTGAAGACCCTTTATCATTAAAAATACTAAATGAAGAAGCCGATATTGTTTGCACAAATCCTCCTTTTTCCCTTGCTATACCTTATTGGAAAACTATTATAGAAAGTGGGAAGAATTTTCTTATAATTTCAAATATAGTTAATGTTTTAAATACAGCATATTTACCTTACTTTATCGAAAAAAAGGCATGGCCTGGGTATAATAGAATAGACAAATTTTTAAATCCGAAAAAAGAATTAGTAGAAGCAGCAGGTCATTGGTACACAAATATACCAATAAAAGATCGCCCTAAATGGAAACATTTAAAAATAGTTCCTTTAAAAGAAATACCAGAAAAATATATAAAACAAGATGATGAAGGTTATTTACTTTTTGATAATGGTTATATTCCTAATGATTATGATAAAACATTTGGAGTTTCAGGGCGGGCTATATTAAATGGTATTTTAGAAAAAGGGTATAAAATAATCAATTCTAAACAATATATTCCATATATTGACGGCAAACCTAAATGGTCCCGTGTTTTAATACAAAAAATTAAAGAATAATTTATTTGGTAAGTATTCTTACAGCAGAAGCGGTGTCCTTATTTATCTGTTGTGTAAGTTCGCCAAGGGAATCAAATTTCTTTTCGCCACGAATCTTGGAAACTAAAGCAATTTGCAAAATTTTGCCGTAAATATCTTGGTTAAAATCTAAAATGTGGACTTCGCATAAAGGCGCACCGTTCTTTTCCACCGTGGGCCTAAGGCCAATATTACAAACGCCTTTATATTCTTTATTTTCCAGAAAAACTTTAACAGCAAAAACGCCTTTTGGCAAGATTTTGCAAGTATCAATTTTTAAATTGGCGGTGGCAAAACCCATCTTTCTGCCAAGTTGCTGGCCTTTAATAATAAGCCCTTTTAAAGTGTAAAAATGGCCTAGCATTTTGGCAGCCGTGCTAACTTCCCCCTGCTCCAAAAATTTGCGTATTAAAGAAGAAGATATTTTGTGGCCTTCTTTATTTTGAACAAAGTTTTGATAAGAGCAAATTATATTATTTTTAAGACAGGCTTTTTGCAAAAAATCTTTTTTACCAAGGCGGTCTTTGCCGAAGGCAAAATCTTCCCCCGCCAAAATGCCGCCCATTTTATAATCTTTCAAAAGGATATCAAAAAACTCTTGGCAACTTAAATTTTTAATTTTTTCAAAATCAAGTTTTTTTACTTCAATATTTTGCTGTTTTAAAAGAGAAAGTTTTTCATCAGGTAAGGTTAAAACTTTGTTTTTGGTATCATTATTTTTTAGGAGTTTTGGCGCAAAATCAAAAGTTAAAATAAGCGGCGTCATATTATTTTTGGCGGCAAGTTTTTTAAGAATGTCAAAAATAAACTTGTGGCCTAAATGCACGCCGTCAAAAGTGCCTATCGTTATAAACTTTTTACCCATTTTGCAATATCCTCCGGCGCACTTTTTCTTAATTCATCTAAAGGCAAGGCCTTTTTAACATCATAAGGACCGATTTTTAATCTTCTTAAAGCACTTAAAGTAGCAACCGTGCCAAGTTTCTCGCCAAGCATAAAAGCAAGACTTCTAATATAAGTTCCGCTTGAGCAAAAAACTTCAAACTCAATAATATCATTTTTAAGAGATATTTTAGAATATTTGTAAATTTCCACAACGCTATCTTTTTTAATATTAACGCCCTTTCTTGCGTGGTCATACATCGCTTGGCCTTTAACTTTTTTTGCGCTGTAAAAAGGGATAGGATGTTTAATTACGCCCGTCATAGATTTAAGCGCTTCTTTAACTTGTTTTAAAGTGATTTTGGGGCAAGGTTCTTCCTTTAAAACTTTACCTGTTATATCCCAACTATCTGTTAAAACGCCAAGTTTTACTTGCGCCTGATAAACTTTATCAAGTCCTAAAAACTCGGGTTGTTTTTTGGTGGCCTCGCGCCCGATTAAAACAAGCAAAAGTCCGCTTGCCATAGGGTCAAGCGTGCCACAATGGCCGATACGCGAAAATTCATAACTGCTTAAAATACCGCGCGTATAAGCAATAACATCGTGCGAGGTCCAGCCCGGTGTTTTATCTATGGGCAAAAGTCCGAGAAGTTGGCTCATTTTAATTTTTCTTTTACTGCTTTTAGAAGTTGTTTTTTGATAGTTTCAAGATTGCCTTTTGCAATTTTAAAACCGGCCGCTCTTGCATGCCCGCCACCGCCGAATTGTTGGGCCACTGCGCTAACATCCACTTTGCCTTTTGAGCGCAAGTTTACCGCAATTTTGCCGGGTTCTTCCCTCAGTAAAAGGGAAACTTCCACACTTGGCACCATTATCGGTTGGCTGACGATGCCTTGCGTGTGGCGCGGGTCGGTTTTAAGTTTTTTGAAATCGGATTTAAGCAAAGAAATTTCCGCAATTTTTTGTTTGTAATGTAATTTTAATTTTTCTAAAGCACGGCCTAAAAGTTTAATTTCCGGATATGGCTTTGTATTATAAATTATTGTGTTTATCGTCTTAATATCAGCACCACACTCAAGCAAATAGGCACCTGCTGCCATACTTTCGGGCGTGGTGTTAGAGTGTAAGAAACGTGCCGTATCGGTAACTAACCCTGTATAAAGACAAGTTGCTTCATTAGGGGTAGGACGCGCCTTCATTTCCTTAAAAAGGCGGACCATAATTTCCGCCGTAGAAGAGGCAAGCGCGTCAATATAATTAAAATCGCCGTAGAATTGCCCTGTGATATGGTGGTCTATATTTATTATTTGGGTAGCATTTTTAAAACAAATATCAAGATTGCCGCCGCGCGTGGGTTCGGAACACTCAAGCATAATTAAAGTATCATAATCACATTTTTGCGGCAAAACGCCAAAATTAACGCTGTTTAAAGCCGGCAAGAAAAATAAATCATCACCCGGTCTATCTTTGCTGAAGGGATAAACTTCTTTGCCCATTCTTTGCAAAAGCGAAGTTAAAGCCAAAGTTGAACCAAGACTATCGCCGTCGGGATTTTGGTGACCGGCGACAAAAAAGCGTTTGCCTTTTTTTATGGCTTGGACAATTTCTTTTAAAGTATTATTTTTCTTCATGTTCTTTTTCTATTTTTGCAAAAATCTTTTCCACAGCGGATGCTCTTTCAGGTGTATTATCAAGTTCAAAAGTAAAGGAAGGTATCCTTTTAATATGCACTCTTGAGCGAAGGGCCGCGCCGATTTCTCCCCTTAAATGGGCAAGTTGCTTTGCGGCATTTTTCCTATCGGCCTCATTACCGAAAACCGAATAAAACACTTTTGCGGTGGTTAAATCTTTGGAAACTCTAACCGCCGTTAAAGTTATAAATCCGCTGAAATGCCCGCTTGCTATCAGACGGGAAACAAGGGAATTGATTTCTTCTAAAAATAAACTTTCAAGTCTTTTTACTCTTTCTACCATATACATATATTTTATTTAATATGGTAAAATTTATCAATAAGGAGAAAATTATGATTATCCCTACAATTATTGAAAAAAACATTGGTTATGACATTTTTTCCCGCTTGTTAAAAGATAGAATTATCTTTGTCGGCGGGCGCGAAGGCGAGGTTAGCACAGAAGCGGCAAATATGATTATCGCCCAACTTCTTTACCTTGATGCCGAAGATTCTTCAAGAGAAATTAATTTGTATATTAACTCACCCGGCGGTTTGGTAACAGCAGGCCTGGCAATTTATGATACTATGCAATATATCAAAGCACCTATTACCACAATTTGTATGGGCCAAGCAATGAGCTTTGGTGCTGTTCTTTTGGCGGCCGGATCTAAAGGTAAAAGATATGCTTTGCCACACGCAAGAATTATGATACACCAACCCTTAATTTGGGGGGGCGGAATTTCCGGTCAGGTAACAGATATTGAAATTGAATCTAAAGAGTTGCGCGAAAATAAAGAACATCTTTTGGATATTTTGGCGCACCATACCGGCCAAAAGAAAGAAAAAATAAGACAAGACAGCGAACGCAATTTTTATATGTCTGCTGAAGAAGCAAAGGCCTACGGTCTTATTGATGAAGTTCTTAAATTAAAGAAATAATTTTTGGACTCTCACTAAAAAACCCCTTGTCAAAAAACAAGGGGTTTTTTATTTTAGATTTTTCCAAAATCTCTCTCGGCAAGATTATCGCAAACATAATCAGGACCGTGACATGTCTTTATAATATCTTCATCTCGGGCGGCGGTAAAAGTGAGCGTATATTTCGGCGTGCCTTCCGTAGGGTAGTAAATATGCGCAATGCAATTATTTGTAGTGCAGGAAATATCAATACTGTGCAGTTTGGTATTATATCTTAAACCATCTGAGCTCCACGCGGCACCGCTTAAATTAAAGAAAGGTGCGGTCTCTTTGCCTTGCCCCGTTATGCCTTTATTTACGCTAAATTTTAAATTGCCTTCAATGGCTTTTGTTAAAAGAACAACTTCGGCAAGGCGCGATTTGTAAACCGCTTTTTTATAATTCGGCAAGGCAACGGCAACAAGTATGCCGATTATCAAAACAACTACCAAAAGTTCAAGTAAAGTAAAACCTTTATTTTTTATTTTCATAATTTTATTATA
>JAZRZE010000025.1:0-22025 GCA_045601125.1 Elusimicrobiaceae bacterium
GTACTAAAACCCAAAATAGTTTCAAAGAAGCGGTAATAAGATTTTCAAAAGACCCCTTGGCAAAACAAAATAAAGGGGCTCTTCCGCCTTTTATACCGGGTGAATATTTGCCCGAAATTGAAGTGCCGGCGGCCAATTCCGCCACCGGACAAGTGCAAGGGTTTATACAAACACCCTTAGGATTTCATATAATAATGAAAGTGGGAGAAGATAGATTAACTTATGAACATGCAAAAGAAAGGATACAAACCCTTCTTGAAAAGCAAAAGTTAGATGTTTATCTAAATTCTCTTAAAGATAAGTATGGAGTGGAGGTAAAAAATGAAGTTAAATAAAACTATACTATTGGGCGCTTTAACAATGCTTGCTTTAAGTGCTAATGCTAAAGTTGTTGATTCAAGCGTAGCAACCGTTAACAGTAAGCCTATATTAAGTTCTCAATACGATAAAATGACAAAAGCCGTTCTTGCTCAATATGAACAAAGAGCGCCGCAGGTTCTAAAAGACCAAAATAATGTAAACGCAATTAAAGCAGAAGTTCTCAACCAAATGATATCCGAAGAACTTATGATTCAGGCAGCACAGAAAGAAGGTATCAAAGTAAAAGACAGCGAACTTACGGAAGCCATCAATTCTATTAAGCAACGCTTTTTTGTAGACCAAACCGGCAAAGAAAGAAGCAAAAAAGAAGCCGAAGAGGCCTTTAATGCCGCTTTGAAAGAAGAAGGTATGACCTATAAACAATTTGAAAGCAAAACAAAAGAACAACTTGCCGTTAGAAAAATGGCCGACAGCATTGTAAAAGCCAACGCAAAAATGCCGACAGAGCAAGATGTTCAACAACTCTTTGACGATATACAAATCCTTATGAAAGGCGATAAAGAAAAGGCCGAAAAAATCGGGAAGGAAAGAGTTGCCGTTGCTTTGCCTTTAGCCGCGAAATTAAATCAATTAACGGCAGAACAAATCAAAATTTCACCCGTATTTATCAAGGCAGATAAAACTTTATCTAAAACTGCTCTAAAAGATAAGGAAAACGAAGCAAAAAAAATACGCAAAGAAATTAAAAACGGTAAAGTTACTATGCTTGATGCTATTAAACTTTATTCCGATGATAAAACCCCCCTTGCTACAGGAGGAGAAGTTATCTTAATTAGAGGCGTTATGCCCAAAGATTTTGATGATAAAATATTTAATGTCGCTGTTGGTGATATCAGTGAACCTTTGCAGACAGACGGCGGTTTTTATATTATCCGCGTAAATGAAAAAAAAGCAAAACAAGATGTTACTTTGGATAAAATTAAAAATGAGCTCGGACAATATATTTACGCTGCTAATATGCAAAAAGCAATGGAAGATTATTTAGTTTCCTTACAAAAAAAGGCCGACGTTAAGGTTATGATAAAATTTGACTATAAAGAACCTGCTAAAGAAACCGCAACAGAAGCAAAAACAGAAACTAAAACCGAAGCAAAAAAATAATTTATATTTAAAGGGCGGCTTAATATAGCCGCCTTTTTTATTGTCTAAAAACAAATGCAAAAAAACAAAAAAACCTTAATAATAACTTTAGGCGATCCGCAAGGTATCGGTGCGGAAATTACCTTTAATGCCTTAAAAAAATTACCTCAAAATAAGGCGGATTTTATTATTATAGGTGATAAAAATTCTTTAAAAAACTTCACGCAATTTCCTAATGTAAAAACTTGCGAAGTTAAATCAAATTTTAAAAAAACAAATAAGCACTGCCCGACTAAATGGGGCGCGGATATTTCTTTTAAATCCGTCTTAAAAGCCCTTGAATTGTTAAAAAGCAAAAAAGCGCAAGGTCTTATAACAGCACCTATTTCTAAACAAGGTTGCAATAAAATAGGGGTAAAATGGACCCGACATACGGAACTTTTAAAACACTATGCAAAAAAAGAAGGCGCTTTGATGATGTTTAAAACATCAAAACTAATGTGCGCTCTTGCAAGTGAACATTTCGCTATAAAAGATTTATCAAAAGTTTTAACTAAAAAAAGAATAAAAAATGCGCTTGAACTTTTATTTAAGATAACCGGCAAAAAAACATCGGTGGGTTTAAGTGCTTTAAATCCCCACGCTTCAGATGGAGGAAAATTCGGCACGGAAGAGGAAAAAATTCTTATTCCCCTTGTTAAAGAATTTAGAAAAAAGGGATATAATTTGACGGGTCCTTTACCCTCTGATGCCCTTTGGCAAAAACATAAAGAAGGCGTTTTTAAGGCAATTTTATGTTTACAACACGATATTGCGCTTGTCGGTATGAAACTTGCTACAAAAGAACCTATTGTTCATATAACTGCCGGCCTAAAATTTATAAGAACAAGCCCCACCCACGGAACGGCCTTTGATATAGCAGGCAAAAATAAAGCAGACTCTTCTAGTATGCTTGAAGCCATAAAAACAGCTTGCGACCTTGCAAAATAAAAGCTCTCAAAAACTAAAACAAAAGTGTATCCCTTATTGTTAAATGGTTCACTTAATATTATAATATTATCATAGGGGTTTTTAAGTGTTTGAAAAATTATTGCGGATATTAACCGCTTTTTGTGTGCTTTTCAATTATCTTTATTTGCCTGTTTTTGCAGAGGAAAACAAGGCAGATATTTCGCATTCTTTTGAAAACTCCGCTTTATCTAATCAGGAAAAGCAGGGTGAATTTAGACTTTTTGATAGAGAGTCTTATGGCTTTTTAGAGCCGGAAAAGCCCCTCTTTTTACCCGAAGAACAAAGAGAAGAAAATCCTACCACTCCCGAAGATACTTACTATCAATATTCCAGAGCCTATCTTGAAAAAGCAATAAAAGATATGAAAGGCGGTATTGAACTTGAACAGCGAGGTTTAGAATATATGGAAATTTTAAACCCCTCTTTACTCTTGCCTATTTTCGGAACAACAATTTCTATGACGGGGCGCAAAACCTTCGGGCTTAATTATGCGGCAAAAAAATATAAAACCAGAGGCACCGTAAAAGATACAAAACAAAGCGGACTAAGTTTTGTCCAAGAAATGCAATTAAAGGTACAAGGTAAAATTAATGATAGAATTTTCGTTGATGTTGACTATGATGATCAAAGAGAAGATGAACAAAATATTTCTTTAAGTTATCGCGGTAAAGATAAAGAATTTGTGCAAAGCGTTGACTTCGGTGATATACAGGCAAGTCTGCCGGGAACGGAGTTTTTATCTTATAATCAAAGAGTCTTCGGTGCGAAAATGCACCTTCAACACGGAGGCGCAAATTTGTTTCTTGTCGGCAGCCAAAATAAAGGTGAAAAGAGAAGCAAACAATTCAAAGGTAATAGTGTTTTTGAAACTACCCAAATTAAAGATACCGGCTATATAAGAAGGATATACTATGATTTAACTTTCGGTTGTAATAGCAGTTCAAGTTATTGCGATACTACTTGGAGAAGTGCTATTGTTCCTAATTCCGAAAAAGTTTACTTGGACAATCATACAAATAGCGGTTATCTTGAAGCTATTTCCGCACGCGACCTAAACCCCTTAACACCGACGACTTATCCTATTGACGGCGGAACTGCCGCTTTCAAACTTTTAACCAGAGGCGTAGATTATACCGTTGACTATAACAGAAATATTTTGATTTTATCTACCACCATTCAAGATACTGATGTGCTTGCCATAAACTATCAAAACATTGATGGGGTTTGGCTTGCCGGTTCTGCCGATGCAAACCCCATAATTGTCAAAACGCCAAGTGATAGATATCTGGTTAACCAAGCAGAAGCAGGTTGGCAAAATGAAATTAAACGCTACTATAATATCGGTGCAAAGCAAATTGCCCAAGATAACGGACAAGGCAATTTTATTTTAAAATTACTTGAATCCGACGGAAAAGAAACTTGCGCCGCTGATGACCCACGCAATTTCTGTAAATATAGCGTTGATTATGATAAAGGTATTTTTGAAATCTTAGGGCGATTTAGCGAGGCCTCTGTTTATAATCCGACTCCCGTTTCCGCAGCAAACAGATACTTTTTTGTTCAATATAATTCCCCCACAAAAACTTTTTTCTTAAATAATAATATCGTCGTGCAATCTGAAACCATTAAAGTTAACGGCGCAACTATGGCAAGGAACAAAGATTATTATATTGACTATGCTTCTGGTTATCTAACTTTTTATAATGAAAACCTGATAGGTAGTTCAAGCATAATTGATGCGACCTATTCTATTGCAAATGATACTTCTGCGCAAGATACTACCTTGCTAGGTGCGCGTTTTAATTATGATTTTACCGATAGTATTTCAATAGGCGCAAGTATTTTAAATGATGCAGGAAATAAGCCAAGTAAGGTGCCAAATGTCGGCGATCTTGCAACAAGTTTAACAACAACGGAAGCCGATTTCAAAATAAAAGAATTGGAAATTACAGACGGTTTAGATGTATCTTTAGGGGTTGAGGCCGCCCAAAGCGAAAAGAAGGAAAACCTTTTTGGCTATGCTATGGTTGATAATATGGACCAAAGTAAAGAAAGTGTTGAGGCCTCAACCATATTTAATAATTGGAAAATCGCCGCAAACCCAAGCAACCAACAAAACTTTTTAGATGCTATACACTGGGATTCCCAAGAAGTTAAAAGCTTGGAAATTAACCCAAGCGCCGCCGCAACAGCAAAAGAAACTCAAAATGTTTTAGTAATTGATTATGACTTTTCTTTAGCAAGGGAATATGGCATAAGTGATGATAACAATGAACTTTCTTTAGTCTTCCCCATAAGCAGCGCAGGGGCGGATTTTACAAATAAAACTTTGCTTGAACTTTCTATGTTAGGTGTTGAAAACGGACCGTTTATAAATATCTCTTTTGGAACGATGAGCGAAAAATCGGATAACTATAACTTTATTCCCCCAGACTTAAATGTAGGAGATATTTTCCCCACTTGCAGTAAATACTATGTGGTAGGTATGTCTTCCGTTCCGAAGACAGAAGATTTACGCTGCACAGGGCAACTGACTACAAGCGAAGATGTGGGTTGGGTTTATGTAAACCCGGACGGTTCTTGGCAAAGATATGACCCCTTTAAAAACAATAAATATAATCCCGAACCTCAGCCAAACGGCATTATTGATACTCAAGACTTAAATGATAACGGCATTTTAGATAGCCAAGATTTAAGTTCCGGCGGAGATTTCGGTTATAACGGAAGCGCTTTAATAATTGATCCTACCCAAACGGGGCTTGAAGGCGACCAAATCAATTTTAGCGGATGGAAACAATTCCAAAGAGAAATTTCTTTGACAGATCAGGCCCGTTGGGGCAATATTAAACAAATGCGTATTACCTTAAAAAGAAATCCAACAGGTCAAGATAAGGGAACTATAAAAATTGCCAAACTCGCCGTCAGCGGAAATACCTGGCAGGAAATAAATACTGCCTCTTCGGATTCTCTTTTGCCTTACGGTATAAATAATATTGATAATCCAAATTATAAACCTATCTTTAATGACTCGGGCGACGGCGGAAAAGTGTTTAGGAAATTATACGGTTCCATAAGCAATATAAGAAGTGAGGGAAGCAATAATGTTAGAGAGCAGGCCCTTGCTTTGCAATATAATTTTGCAAGTGCCGGCTCAAACAATATCTATGTTCAACGCAATTTTGCGACGATGGATTTTTCGCAGCATAAAGAATTTAATTTCCTACTTTATAATGACGGAGCCATTAATCCTAATGCTTATTTTTATTTGCAAATCGCTTCCGATGAAACAACTTATAGCCAAGTAAAAATTCCGCTTGATTGGACGCAAGAGTGGCGTTTATATACTTTAAAAATGATTGATACCAACGGCGACGGCGTGCCTGAACGCTGGGAAGCAAACAGCCCTTATCTGACACCGGAACATGTAACAAATACAACAAATATTTTAAATTATCAAAGAATAGGTATAATAAAAGTAGGTTTTATTTCAGACGACCCAACCGCACAAGGAGCCGTTTGGTTAAACGATATATTTTTGGGCGATGCCGTTGTAAGAAAAGGCGAAGCCTATAGTGCACACGCAAAAGTTAACCTTGATAATTGGTTTGAAACAGGGGCAAATATAAAATATATGGACCAAAACTTCCAAACTCCTGTAAGCGTGCCTAAAGACCAAGAAAATACTACCCAAGATTATTATTTTAAATTTAAACGCTTTACCAAAGTACCGATAAGTGCTACTTATTCTCGTTCAGATACGACTACACCTAATGTGCTTGATTATACTTCAAGCAATAATGTAAGTTTGCTTGATCAGGGAAAAGTTAAAAGAGATAAAGGTTCTATCAGCGCGGAATATGTGGATTCCGCTATGCCAAGAATTGGCGTGCAGTACTCTTTTGCCAGTACCGATTATCAAAAAATGCAAAGAAAAGACGATAATAAAACTTACGGTGTGAATATGAGTTGGACACCGCAAAAACAAAAGAAAATAAAAAATATTACGGCAAGTGCTTCTTTAAGTAAAGTTGATATTGATTACAGCGATAACAAAATTATCAGCGCGCCCGCAACTTACTATAACACCAAAGAAACAAGCCAAAATTATAGTGCAAAAATCTCTTTTGAACCCTTTAAGGGCAGTTCTATAGTACCTTCTTATAGCTTAACAACCGCCGACGAAAAACGCCGCTACTTTGATGCCAGCACCTTTAAGGAACGAAAATACGATAAATACGCTACCGAAAATCTGGGCGTAAGCACAACTTGGCGTATAAATAAATGGCTTGTGCCGAGTGCAAGTTATAATGTAAATATTAAAGAAAATAATAATCTTTCTACGACTTCTTATTCCGTCCGAAATACTACTTATAATTTTGATATAGGCGAAGTAAAAACCGTTAACAGAAGTTCTTCCGGTGCGGTAACTTTAGGGTTAAGCGGACGTGATATTTTTACAAATAATAAACTTTTGGCAAATTTAAGTTTATCGGCAAATTACCGTATGCAAGACGGTGATTCTTGGTATTATGTGGATAATGATTTTAACTCGCTTGATAAACTGTGGCTTAGAAGTTCGCTTGGGTTAAATTCCCCCTATTCTTACAGAAATAATATGACTTTGAGAGATACTTATTCCTTTACTACCCGCTGGCTGCCTTTTAAGGAATATAAAGAATTTGAAACGGGTAGACTAAAACCGTTGCAAAGTTTATCTTTGATAAGTAATACCTCACTTTCTTATCAGACGACGGAATATCTTGGCTCGGCTTATGATACAAAAACCACAAATTTGCCAGATATCATTATTTATTTAGACCAAATAGAACATTTTTGGACACAAAGCCCCACCTTATTGAGCGGCATAAACCTTAAATTAAAATATAATTTAGCAACCAATAAAGTAGAGGCAAGCGAAGATAAAAAAGAGGCCTCTTACGGTTCTGATTTGCGCTTTATTTTATTTAATACTTTTGATACCAATATCAATTATACCCACCAGACTTTGAAAAAAGATAATGTTTTACTAGATAAGAATTTGGAAAATTATGTGAGAGATGATTTTTCAATTCAGACTTCTTTTAACTATAAAAACCTGCGCTTTACACCGAAAATGACTTATATTTACGACAAAAGAACGCAAGTAAATAATGTCGTTGTAGATAATGTAAAAGAAATTGTACCCAGCTTAAATATCAAAGCAGATTTTAATATGCCCTTTGCGTTAAGACTGCCTTTTGCTTCAAAAGATTATCTGGCAACAAACCGCATTATTTGGAACACTAATATCAGTTATTCAAGCAGGCGTTCGCTTACCGTTGCGGAAAATAGAAATTTGTTTAATGTCAATACAAGTTTAGATTATGAATTATCAAAAAATATACGCTTTACTTTAAGTGGAAGTTATGAAATATTCAAACATCTTTATATTGAAACGCAAAGTTATGATGCCTATAGTTTCGGTTCTTTGCTAACAGTACAATTCTAGTATGAAAAAGTTTTTAATCAAAATAAAAAATATTGTTTTACATTTTCTTTTCCCGAGAACCTGCTTTTGTTGCGGTATTGATTTGCCTTTGGGAAACAAGGGGTTTTTGTGTGAAGATTGCCTAAAAAAATTAAAGAAACCGGGTCCGTTTATTTGCCAAAGGTGCGGAATAACTTTGAAAGACGGCGGCGCGCATTGTTTTAATTGCCGAGGTTCAAAAGCAAAACATTTTAAGTGTTCTTTGATACGCTCCGCTTTAGATTTTAATGAACCTTCCCGCGCGCTTATTCACGGCTTAAAATATGAAAAATATACAAATATCGCAAAATTTCTTGCCCCTTTAATGCAAAAAACTTTGCTTGAAAACCCCGATTTTCTTGAAGCGGAATATTTTGTGCCTGTGCCGATACATAAAAAGCGACTAAAAAAGAGAGGTTTTAATCAATCGGAAATTTTGGCGCGCGAGTTGAGTGCTTTAACAAATATTCCGACTTTAAATGCTTTAACCCGTATCAAAAATACAAAAAGCCAAACAAAATTAACTAAAAAAGAAAGAGCCGAAAATATAAAAGAGGCCTTTGCTTGTTCTTACCCGCAAGAAATAAAGAAAAAAGCAATAATTTTAATTGATGATGTTTGCACGACAAGCGCAACAATAGAAGAGTGCGCGAAAGTTTTAAAAAAAGCGGGCGCAAGGGAAGTTTACGCCCTTTGCGCCACTAAAGAATAGTCTTTTGACTAGTTGTCCTACAAATGCCCGCAGGCTTTTATTTCATAAAAGCAATCTTTTGTGCTACACTTTTTAAAATATGAGAAGATTCCCGATAAAAAACTTCGGGAATGACAAATAGTATAGAGCAAATTGTTTTTGCAAGGATTTTACATTTAGAGAAGGCGTGAGGAGCGAAGTATATCACGAGGGGGTGGCAACCCCGTATATGTGAGCAACGAACAACGCACTATAAATGTAAAAGCTGCCGCAAAAAACTAAATTTTTAGGTATTTGAATTCAAAGCAGATAACTATAAAGAATAGCACTACCGGTGACCAGCCGGCAATATAAGGATTTATCATACCACTTTCTCCGGCGGAAGTCATCAAAGATACTATCCACCAAAAACTAAAGCCGATACAAAGAGCCATAATGATATTGATAAGTTTGCTTGAGCGTTTTAAGGCAATAGCAAAAGGTAAACCCAAAAGACACATTATTATTGTGGCAAAAGGTGCGGCTATTTTAGTATTTATAAAAGTTAATTCCTGAAAATATGTTAAACCGCTTGCTTTCAAGAATTTTATTCTGTTAAATAAATCTCTTATGTTTAGGTAAGAGGGTTTAATTTTGCCGACTGCTATTTGCTCGGGCGGAATATAAAAATCGGAAGATAAAGTTTCAAAAGATTCTTCTTTATCTATGCTTGATTCTTTACCGAAAGTTCTTACAAAACCTTCTTCAAAAATCCAAGTTTTTTGTTCGGGATTCCAGCGAAAGTTTTTTGCATTTATTTGTTTTGATATACCCCAATTATCGTCGTAAATATCAATAAACATACCTTGCATAAGGCCCTGCTCGGGATGAACGGATTTGGCAAATAAAATACGTTTATCATCAAGGCGCAAAGTAACATCTCTTTGAACATTGAACTGCCAATCTTTATGACCGCGTATTTTACGTTGCAAGGTCAGTTCCGCTTTTTTACTTAAATCCGGAATAACAAATTCCTGCGTTAAAAAACCGCACAAAGCGACAAATAAAATACAGGCAAAAATAGGTTTGAAAATCTGCCTGACGCTAAACCCGCCGGCAAGGCAAGCCGTCCATTCGCCGTTAGATATCATATCGGAAATTACAAATAAACCGCTTAAAAGACAGCAGACCGGCAAAATCTGCACAAGCCAAGAAGGCATTGTTAAAAGAGAGTATTTAAGCACTAATCTTACTGTTGTGCCATAGGTATTTACCCAACGCATTTTTTCTATACTGTCACCTAGAAAAATAAGTAAAGAAAAAACACATACGATAAACAAAAACGGTCCCCAAAATTTACCTGCTATATATCTTGATAACATATTAATTAGAAAGTTTCTTCCTCCATAAATATATACCGGCAATAAGCCCGACCGCTACCGGCAAAAGCGGAATATTGAAAGCAAGTATCGGATTGGTTATTTTTTCGCCTAAACTTGAACCCAAATAAAGCAGTCCGAAATATCCGAAAATAAAGCCCAAACTTGCTACCATTGCACCTGCTCTGCCCGCTTTTTTGGTAATTACAAAAGAGAAAGGACAACTTAACAGAAAAAAGATTAAAGGTGAAAGAGAAAGAGCAAGACGGAACATGATTTCCGGCTGATAATCGGCGCGTTTTTTGGCACTTAAATTTTTATCTTTAAGGGCTTCTATAAGTTGAGGAGTGGTAAGTTCGCTTGATTTTAAGCGCCTGTCCCCGCTAGATTGTTGCACTAAAGGAATAGAAATTTTATAAACCATAAACTGCGCCGTTATAATTTTGCGCGGATCTTGAGCATCAAGTCTTTGCATCTGACCTTTATTTAAGACAAGTGTTATGGCTTGAGAATTCGTGTTTACCATCCCAAAAGAAGCATTAATTTTAGTACTTAAAGCACTATCGTCATTTTTTTTGGAAAGGTGGACTTGTTCTAGAATTCTGCCTTTATCGTCAACATTTTCGGCAAATAAATCCCAATCGCCTATATCAAGAAAAGTTTTGGGCTTTATATTTATGCGCGATATTTTGCTTGCAACATCTTCTTTTGCAACTTCTACTTTGTGGCGACCTTGCGGACTTAGCCACCCGCTAAAGTAAATCAAAATAAAAGTCAAAATTAAAGAGAAAACAAAAAGAGGTTTTGCTATTTCAAAGAAAGAAAAGCCCGCCGCCCGCAAGGCAATAATTTCGCCCTGCTGGGACATATTGGTTAAGACCATCAAAATACTTATTTGTATAGCAATAGGGATGCTTAAAACTAAAATATCAGGCAGGAGATAAAGCATAGTGTGCATAACCCAAAGCATATCTGCGCCGTAATTCATAGCGTAAGTAAAAATTTTTGTAAACTGCCCCATAAACACTACAAAAACGAGCACAAATAATACCCCTGTAAAAAATACAAGGATATTTTTAAATGTATATCTAAATATAATACCAGGCATTATTTCTATTTTACCAAATATACCCGTGTGTATGCTACAAAAACCCTATATGCTCAGTTTGTTTTTAGAAAAAGGGGCTTGTATATCCTTTTAAATTTTTGTATATTGCTTACAATGATTTTATTTTTTTAATGAGGTGTTTATGGCAACAGATATTAAATTTGCTACTGCCGGTTTTAGAGGAACTATCGCAGAAAGCGTTAACGCACAAAATATTTATAGAATCGCTTTAGGTATAAGCGAACATATTTTTAATGATAAATACTACGGTTTTGAGGGTGAGGGTTACCAAAAACATATAAAAGAAAGAGGTTTTAAATTCAAAAGGCCCCTTGTGCTTGTGGGTAATGATACAAGATTCTTATCCCGCAAATTTGCCGATATAGTTTGCGATACTCTTGCAACGCAAGGTATCACCGTAAAAAGAGCAAAATATCCCCTTCCTACCCCTGTTGCCGAATGGGCTGTTTTGAAACTCGGTGCGGTTGGTGCGGTTGTTATTACGGCAAGCGAAGCGGATTTTACCCAAAACGGTCTAAAATGGATTTCTTATCACGGCGGTATTGCCAATAATGAAGTTATTGCCGATATTGAAAAAAATATTCCCGCCTTGTCAAATCTTTCTAAAGAACTGCCGGAGTTCGGCTATCAAAATACAGCTGTAACAGAAGAAAATTTTAGAAATATGTATCTTGAACATCTTTCAAAAATTATCAATGTAAAAGCAATTAAAAAGGCAAAACTTAAGGTCGGTATTGACCCCTTATATGGCACAGCTGATAACTATTTCAGAGAATTTTTGACAAAATGCGGCGTTCAGGTTGTGGGCGTTCACGAAGGTATTGATGTTACCTGTGGCGGAAAAGTACCTAATGCGGGACCGGAATCTTTAAGTGAACTTTCCAAATTGGTAATTAAAAACAAATTACATGTGGGTATTGCCTGTAACAGCGATTGTGATAAGTTCGGTATTATCGGGCCTGACGGTGCTTGGCTTTCCCCTAACCAAATTGCCCCTTTACTGCTTGAACATACCATTAAAAATCGCAAAGAAAAGGGACGCATTTGCAGAAGTTTAATTACCACTAATTCTATTGACGAAGTAGCAAAAAGATATAATATGACCGTTAGAGAAACCCCCGTCGGCTTTAAGTATATTAATGAACTTATGATGACAGGACAATACATCTTCGGCGCGGAAGAATCGGGCGGCATTGCAATTTCTAACCACATGCCTGATAAAGACGGTATCTTGGCTTGTATGCTACTGCTTGAAATGATGGCAGTAGAGGGCAAAAACCTTAAACAGATTTTAAAAGATTTCTCAAAGACTTACAGCTCTTATTTTGATAAAAAAGTTAGTTTACCTAAGAGAGAAATTGAAATTGCCCAAATTATGGAAAGACTTAATATCCATCCGCCTTTAAACATAAATAAAACTTCTGTTTGGCGTATCGACCAGACAGACGGATTCAAATTTATTTTAAGAAACGGCAGCTGGGTCGCTTTAAGACCTTCCGGCACGGAACATCTTATAAGAATCTATGCTGAGGCGAAAGAACAGGCCTTTCTTGATAAATTAGTAAATGAAGCAAAAAAGATAATTGAAACTTTGTCCTAAAACAAAGTTTGGGGGTAAAATGAAAATCAGTAAAATAAGGGCGCGTGAAGTGCTTGATTCGCGCGGTATACCTACGCTTAAAACAAGCATTATTCTGCAAGACGGCACTTGCGCAAGTGCCTGCGTGCCAAGCGGTGCTTCAACCGGTGTTCACGAAGCGCTTGAGTTAAGAGATAAAGAAAAACGCTTTTTCGGAAAAGGGGTTTTAAAAGCCATAAAAAATGTTTCCTTAATAGAAAAATCTTTAAAAGGTTTGAGCGTTTTTGAGCAAGAATTAATAGATAAAACTATGTGCGAACTTGACGGCACGGGAAATAAAAGCAATCTCGGTGCAAATGCAATTTTAAGCGTTTCTTTAGCCGTTGCAAGAACAGCAAGTATCGCTGCTAAAATGCCGCTTTATAAATATCTAAGAAAAACTTTCAATTTGAAAGAAAAAGATTTTATTTTGCCTTGCCCGATGTTAAATATTGTCAACGGCGGAGTTCATGCTGACAGCGGTTTGAATATTCAGGAATTTATGATTGTGCCGGCTAAGCAAAAGTCTTTTAAAGAATCACTCCAAGCGGCAAGCGAAGTTTACCACACCTTAAAAGGCCTTTTAGCACAAAACGGACTTACGACAAGTGTCGGTGATGAAGGCGGTTTTGCACCTAAAATAAAAAATCACTCCGAAGTTTTTAGACTGCTTTTAAAAGCAACATCCAAAGCTGGATATCAAAATATGCCTTTTGCAATAGATTGCGCCGCAAGTGAGTTCTATGAAAATGCTTTTTATTTTTTTGAAGGCAAAAAATTATCCTATAAGGAATTGAGCGCAATTTATAGCAACTTTGCCATAAATTTTCCTATAATATCTATAGAGGACCCTTTTGAACAAGATGACTTTCAGGCTTGGGAATATTTTACCCAAAGAGAAGGCAAAAAACTTAATATCGTAGGTGATGACCTTTTTGTAACAAATATAGATAGACTTGAACTCGGTATTGAAAGAAAAGCCGCAAATTCCATTTTGATAAAGTTAAACCAAATCGGAACTTTGAGTGAAACAATAAAGGTTATCTATAAGGCAAAAGAAGCAGGATTTAGTACGATAATATCGCATCGCTCGGGCGAAACGGAAGACTCTTTTATTGCAGATTTAGCCGTAGCCGTAAATAGCGGAGCAATAAAAGCAGGAGCTCCTGCAAGAAGCGAAAGACTTGCAAAATATAACCGCTTGCTTGAAATTGAAGAAGAACTTGCCGGCAAAGCAGTTTTTGCAAAAAATAAGGCATTTATAAGATGAAAAAATTTTTTATAAATAAAAAAAATCTAATTTTTACCGCAGTTTTTTTAATTATATTATTTTGCTTGTGTAATAGTTCTTTTATAGCGGTAATGCACAATTCTTTTACTATACGACGCCTTATAAAAAAATCTGCGTTGTTAGACAAGCAATATGAAGATTTGAGCAAAGAATATCAGCAAATTTTATCGGGCAAGACAAATTATATTGAAGATAATGCACGCGTAAAATATAATATGGCAAAACCGGAAGAATTTGAATTTAGAATAAAAAAATAGTTTATGGAAATAATTACTTTACAACTCGGACAAATGGGCAACTGCACCTATATCGTGCATAAAAACGGGCAGGGTTTGATTATTGACCCTTCTTGGCAAATAAATGATATTTATAAAACTTTGGAAGAAAATAAAATATCACCTAAGGCCGTTTTGTTTACTCACGGGCATTATGACCATTTGACCGACGCACAAGATTTGCTTGAAAAATATAAAATTAAGGGCTATATAGGTAAGGAAGATATTAAACTATCTGAATTGCCGGAAAATTTGCTAGTTGCTTTAGAAGGCGACACAACTTTAACTCTTGCCGATATGGAAATTGATTTTATACATACTCCGGGACATACAAAGGGTTCTTACTGTATAAAAATCGGCAATAATTTATTTAGCGGAGATACTTTGTTTACCGGCTCTATAGGCAGGACTGATTTGCCCGGCGGAAACACAAGAGAAATGCAGAAAAGTCTTGTTTGTTTAAGTAAACTCCCGCCTGATACCGAAGTTTACTGCGGACACGCTTACGGGCCTTCTTTTAAAACGACTATTAAAGAAGAACTTGAAAATAATTCCTTTATGAAAATAGCAACAAGAGAACCCGATACCTTTAGTGAGATTTTATGAAGAAATTTGCCATTATTACAGATTTTGACGGAACAATAACCACGCGTGATATCGGCAATGCGCTTTGTTTTCACTTCGGAACAATGAAAAAGGGCTCCGCTATAGTTAAAGATTATGATACAAAAGAGGACCCTTCTATTTGGTTTAATAAATTTTTCGGTCCGATAAAAGTTACTCAGGAAGAATTTGAAAGTATTATTTTAAGTTATGCCGTCGTAAAAAAAGGCTTTGATAAACTTGTCTTATTTGCAAAAGAACATAAAATACCTTTTGAAATTGTAAGCGGCGGACTTGATATTTATATAAAACCTATCTTGAAAAAACACAAATTGCCCCCCTTGCCTATTTATTGCGTAAGAGGTGTTTTAAGTCCCAAAGGTATAAAAGTTGACTTCCCCGATTACCCAACAACACCTTTAGACGATTTTAAAGCACAAAGGGTTAAATATTATCAAAAAAAAGGATATACAACTGTTTTTTTAGGAGATGGGCTTGTTGATTTAGAAGCCGCAAAACAGGCGGATATTTTGTTTGCGACAGATTATCTTGCCGAACTTTGTGATAAAAACAATATACACTATAGAGAATTTAAGGATTTCACAAATTTATTAAAATTGTTGAAGGAGAGTTATGTTTCCATACCTGCCTGAAATCTTCGGTTTTAAAATACCGACTTACGGTTTAATGACTGCGCTTGGCTACGGCGCTGCAATTTATTACTGTATAAGAAATCGCAAATATCTAGGCGTTTCAAAAGAGGTTTTGGCAGATATTCTTTTTTATATTATTTTGGGCGCGCTTATCGGCGGAAAAATATTTTATATTTTCTTTAATTTTGATAGTTTTTGGGCTTCTACTTTAATTGAAAAAATACGCTTCGGTTTTGTTTTTTACGGCGGTTTTATAGGCGCAGTAATTGCTTTATTTTTTTGCTTAAAAAATAAAAACATTACTTTGATAAAAGGTATGGACTTTTTTGCGCCCGCTCTTGCACTAGGTCATGCTATCGGCAGAATCGGTTGCTTTTTGGCCGGTTGTTGCTACGGCAAACCGACACACAGCGCTTTAGGCGTAGTGTTTAATAATCCTGACACCCTTGTTCCGCATCATTTACAACACACGCATATTTACCCGACGCAACTTTTTGAATCTATTGCAAATTTTATTTTGTTTATTATTTTGGCTAAAATATATAAAAGTCAAAAGAAGCAAGGAACAACCGCTTTAACTTATATTATGGGTTATGCTTTAATACGCTTTACTATTGAGTTTTTTAGAGGCGATGACAGAGGATTAACTTTGCTCGGACTTTATCCTTCGCAAATAATTGCTTTGATTTTATTTTTAGGTGCAACTTTTTGGCTCTTTAGAGGTTTTTTATGGAAAAACAAACATTAATTTTCAGTGGTAGAACAGAACGCTTGGATATTTTTATAACCCAAGAACTTGGCGGCGCGCTTTCGCGCAATATTATTCAAAACTTAATAAAAAGCGGCGCAGTTTTAGTTAACGGAAAACAAAAAAAGGCCTCTTGGCCTTTGGAAGAAGGCGATATTATTGAAATTAACCCGCCCGAAGTGAAAAATACAATTAAATTAAAAGATTTAATTATTTTTGAAGATAAAGATTTTTTTGTTATAAATAAACCTGCCGGTTTGCTGGTGCACCCGCAAAGCCCTATGTGGGAAGAAAATTTTGATATTTTAAAAACTTGCGAGGAAACTCTTGTTTCCGCAATTTATTCTAATCCGCCGAAAAAATTTGATTTGACTATGGATAGACTTGGTCTTGTGCACCGCCTTGATAAAGAAACAAGCGGTGTTATGCTTATTGCCAAAAACAGCGATTTTCAACAGGCGATGGTGGAACTTTTTGCAAGCCGCCAAGTCCACAAAACTTATAATGCTATTTGCTGCGGCAATTTGCCGGATGATAAAGGCACTATTGATGCGCCTATCGGCAGAGTAAGCGGCGGCAAAATTAAGGCATCCCCCCTTGGGCGCGAGGCCATAACCGATTATAAAGTTGCTAAAAGAGCAAATAATTTTTGCTTTATGGAACTTTATCCAAGAACGGGCAGAACTAATCAACTGCGCGTTCACATGAGTTGGCTTGGATATCCCGTTTTGGGCGACTGGCTTTATAAAGGCGCAAGTGCGCCGCGCTTGATGCTCCACGCAAAAAAACTTGAGTTTTTACACCCTTTCAAAAGGACAAAACTTTCCTTCAGTGCACCTTTACCGAAAGATTTTAAAAACATTTGGCTTTCTTTATCTGCCGGTCCTACAAAAGCCCGCTAACTTTTTCTTTGAAAAAGTATTTTTGTGCTACTCCTTTTGCTATAAGACAATCTTTCTCTGTTAATATACTAAAAAAATGCTATCATTAAATAATAGGAGATTTTTATGGATACCAAAAATCTTGCCAGCTTTATAGCGTGGGCTAAAACAACAGATTTACAAGAAATACTTTTTAAAAACGAAGACGTAAATATTGAAATTAAAACCGCTGCAGCAAATTTACAAAAAGTTAATTATCAATGCTCCCTTTATGCCGTAAAAGCACCGGCTTTAGGTATTTTTGCCTCCGGAACAAAAGGCAAAGCCATTACTTTAAGGGAAGATATGTATTTGGAAAAAGGGCAGATTTTAGGTTATATTGAAGCAGGAACAAGCGTTCACCCTGTTGTTTGTCCCTTCGGCGGAAAATTAAAAGTTATCTCCATTGAAAACGGACAAAGCGCCGAATATAATCAGCCATTATTTTTTATTGATCCCGAATAATTATGAAAGAAAATATTTTGCATATTGATAAAGTTTTAATCGCTAACAGAGGCGAAGTTGCTTTGCGTATCATTAGAACTTTGAAGGAAATGGATATCAAATCTGTTGCAATATACTCCGCGGCAGATAAGTTTTGCGCCCATGTGCAAGCAGCAGATGAAGCCCTTTGCATAGGTCCGCAAAATCCTAAAGAAAGTTATCTAAATATTGAGGCAATTATTACCGCTGCTAAAATTACCAAAGCCCAAGCAATACACCCGGGTTATGGCTTTTTAGCCGAAAATGTGGCCTTTGCAAAAGCCGTTGAAGATGCGGGACTTATTTTTATAGGGCCTAATTCACAGACAATTTTGGAACTAGGGCAAAAAGCACACGCAAAACTGCTTGCTAAAAAAAGAGGTGTTCCTTTGATACCCGGCTCTAAAGGTATTGTTGATAAAAAAGATTCCTTAAAAGAGGCAGAGAAAATCGGTTTTCCCATAATGATAAAAGCCGCTCTTGGCGGTGGCGGGAAAGGGATGAGAGTCGCTTGGACTAAAAGAGATTTTTCCTATGCTTTTGATACCGCAAGCGCAGAAGCACAAAATGCTTTCGGTAACGGACAGGTTTATTTTGAAAAATTGATTTTAAATCCAAGACATATTGAAGTGCAGGTTGCAGCCGATAATTACGGAAACGCTATCGCTTTTGCCGAAAGAGATTGCTCCATGCAACGCCATCACCAAAAGTTAATTGAGGAATCTCCTTCTCCTTTTGTTAATGCAACTTTGCGTAAAAAATTACAAAGTGCCGCTTTAGATTTAATTAAAGAGGCAAATTATAAAGGACTTGGCACAGTAGAGTTCCTGCTTGACGAAGACCACAATTTTTATTTTATGGAAGTTAATACCCGTCTGCAAGTGGAACATCCTATCACAGAAAGAGTGTGCGGTTCGCTTGATTTAGTTAAAATACAAATTGAAATTGCGCAAGGTAAAAAACTTTCCTTAACACAAGAGCAGGCGCAAAATATAACCTGCCACGCCATAGAACACCGCATAAACGCAGAAGATTTTGAAAATAACTATCTGCCCGACCCCGGTGATATAAAAGAAATTTCTTGGCCGGGCGGAATCGGCGTAAGAATAGACAGCCATATTTATCCAAACTACTCCGTGCCACCTTTTTATGATAGTTTAATTGCCAAGTTAATTATCAGCGCACCGACAAGAAAAGACGCCATAAAAAGAGGTTTGCGCGCTTTAGGGGAATTTAAAGTTAAAGGTATAAAAACAACTATTGATTTACACAAAATACTTTTACAAAATGAAGATTTTATAAACGGAAATGCCAAAACAGGCTTAATTGAGAAGATATTAGATGAACACAAAAAATAAAATATTAACTTTAGAGAAATTAAAAAATTTCTTAAAAAAAGCAAGAAAAGAAGGTAAAAAAATTGTTTTTACCAATGGCTGCTTTGATATTTTGCACGCGGGCCATGTGCGCATTATAGAATTTGCAAAATCTAAAGGTGATATTTTGATTTTGGGGCTTAACAGTGACGCTTCTGTCCGCCGTTTAAAAGGACCGACACGCCCTGTAAACAAAGAAAAAGACAGGCAAATTGTCGTGAGCGCTTTAGAGGCAGTTGACGGAGTTGTTTTGTTTAAGGAAGATACCCCGCTGAATTTGATAAAAATAATAAAACCTGATATTCTTGTTAAAGGGGCTGATTATACCGCTGATACGGTCGTCGGCAGAGAGTATGCAGGAAAGGTAGTTCTTTGCCCTTTGGTTAAAGGAAAATCTACCACAAATATTATCAAAAAAGCTAAAATATAAATATAGATAAAAAAGGTGTTATAACTATGGCAGATATTTTTGAAAAATGCAGAAACTTTAAAGATGCAAAACTTTTAATGAAACTCGGGATTTACGGCTACTTTCAGCCGATATCTTCCCCTCAAGGACCGGAAATTGAACTTAACGGCAAAAAATATATTATGGCCGGCTCTAACAATTATTTAGGGCTCGCAAATGACCCGGAAATGAAAAAGGCCGCAAGTGAAGCTGCTCTAAAATACGGCACGGGGTCGGCAGGTTCACGCTTTTTAAACGGAAACACCAAAGCCGCCGAAGAACTTGAAGCCAAAATTGCAAAATTTAAAGGTAAAGAAGCCGCTTTGATTTTCTCTGCCGGTTATCAAATGAATTTGGGCGTAATTTCTTGCTTGCTGGGTAAAGGAGATGTTGCCATAGTTGATAAACTTGACCACGCAAGTATTTTAGACGGGGTGCGCCTTTCCCAAGCGAAAATGGTCCGCTTTAAACATAATGATATGCAAGACCTTGAACGCGTCTTAAGTAAAATAGACGATAGCAAAGGTAAACTTTTAATTGTTGACGGCGTTTTCAGTATGGAAGGCGATATTGCAAACTTGCCCGAAATCTGCAAAATTGCAAAAAAATACGGCGCGCGCGTTGTTGTTGATGATGCCCACGCTACCGGTATTTTAGGCAAAACAGGCAGAGGAACTTGCGAACACTTCGGACTTGAACACGGCGAAGTTGACCTTGTTGTAGGAACCTGCTCTAAAACTTTTGCAACCGTCGGCGGTTTTGTGGCTGGCGATGCGGATGTAATACACTATATCCGCCATAGCGCAAGAAGCCAAATTTTTTCCGCCGCTTTGCCGCCTGCAAGTGTTGCTTCAATTTCAAAAGCGCTTGATTTGATTTGGACTGATATGAGCCGTAAAGATAAACTCTGGGCAAACAGCAAACGCCTTAAAGAAGGGCTTTTGAAAGCCGGTTTTAATATCGGTGCCACACAAACACCTATTGTGCCTATTTTCATTGGGGAAATGCAAGACTGCTTTAAAATGTGGCGCGCTACTCTTGATGAGGGTATTTTTACAACGCCGGTTATTCCCCCCGCCGTTCCGCCGAACAAATGTATGATTAGAACTACTTTGATGGCAACCCATACAAATGAACAAATAGACAAAATTATTGAAGTCTTTACAAAAGCGGGAAAAAACTTGGGAATCCTTAAATAAAATGGTAGAAATTTTTAATGCTAATATTGATGAGTTTGTAGAATATACTTTTGAACTCTACAAAGATGATCCTTATTTTGCGCCCGAACTTAAAAGCGATACAAAACATCTTTTGACAAAAGACCCTGTTTGGTTAAATGCAACAAGGGTTTTATATGTTGCCAAAAGGAACTCTAAAATTGTCGGCAGAATTGCCGCAATTGTCAATAAAGCACACGATGAACATTGGAACGAAAGAGCAGGGTTCTTTGGTTTTTTTGAGTGCGAAAATGACCAAAACACCGCAAATGCTCTTTTTGACAGCGCTAAAGCGTGGTTAAAGGCGCAAGGCGCAACTTTTATGCGCGGACCGATGAATCCCAGCACAAACCACACTTGCGGACTTTTAATTGATAATTTTGACAAAATACCCTGTATTATGATGCCCTATAATCCGCCTTATTATGCGGATTTAATTGAAGGCGCGGGCCTTGCCAAAGTTAAAGATTTGGTGGCCTTTGAAAGAACGGATAAAGATGATTTTTCCCCAAGGATGAAAAAGATTCTTGCCAGAATTGAAAAAAATCCCGCTATTAAAAAACGCCATATCAATTTAAAGAATTTTGACGAAGAAGTAGAAATGGTCAGAACGCTTTATAATGCCTCTTGGGCCGAAAATTGGGGTAATGTACCTATATCAAAAGAGGAAATAAACAAAATTGCCAAACAATTAAAACAGATTTTAAAGCCGGAAATAACTTCCGTCATAGAAATTGACGGTGAGCCGGCCGCTTTTGCTATATCTGTGCCTAATATGAGCCATGTTTTTAAAGTTTTAAAAGGTTCCCTTAATCCTTTTAAACTGCCAAAAGCACTTTGGACTTGGCATAAAATACGCGATATTCGTATGATTATGCTCGGTGTGGACCCAAAACACAGAAATAGAGGCCTTGACCTTTTACTTGTCAAACATGTGGTAGAAGACGGGGTTAAAAACGGTTGGAATAAGGCGGAACTTTCTTGGCTGCTGGAAGATAATAAAGGCATAATTTCCGTAGTGGAAGAAGCCGGCTGTCATAAAACAAAAACCTACCGCGTTTATCAAAAAGAAATATAACTCTTTTATAAAATACACATAGTAAAGAACCACGGGCTTCCGCCCGTGGCTTTTTGTCAAAGCTCAAACAGCGTCGCTGTTTGCTCTTCCTCTTCTTTTCTCTGCTCTTCTATATATTTCTTTATTGCGGCCTCATCTATTCCTACTGTTGATACAAAA
>JAZRZE010000026.1:0-3380 GCA_045601125.1 Elusimicrobiaceae bacterium
ATATCAAGTGCGCTTCCTTTTACTTATCTATACTTCTAGTATAGCAAAAAAATACGATAAAAAAAGCGCTGCCAAGCAACGCTGATGATATTTAAAATGGTGTCACCGGGTGGGCTCGAACCACCGACCTAGCGCTTATGAAACGCTCGCTCTAACCAGCTGAGCTACGGTGACATTAAATTTGCTACTTTTATATTATATCAAATCCCTTCCCTTCTTGGCAAGTGAAAAAAGAAATCTGTTTTTTGTAAAATAAAAATATAGCAGTTTGAGTAGAGGAGATTTTTTATGGCAAAAACACAAACAAAAAAACAAAAACAGGTTTTAATTATCAGTTCAACTCCGCGCAAAAAAGGCAATAGCCAAGTTTTGTGCGAACAATTTTTAAAAGGTGCAAAAGAAGCCGGTCACAAAGCGGAAATTATCAGACTTGCCGATAAGAAAATCGCCTATTGTAAAGGTTGCGCAGCCTGCCATCAATTAGAAAAATGCGTCATAAAAGATGACATGCAAACAATTATAAATAAAATGTTAAAGGCCGATGTTATAGTGCTTGCTACACCTGTTTATTTTTACTGTATGAGCGCGCAACTTAAAACTATGATAGACCGCTGTGCCTCAAAATATACCGAAATTTCCGGCAAAGAGTTTTATTTCATTATCACCGCTGCCGATACCAATAAAAAAATAATGGATAAAGTTATTGAGGCCCTGCGCGGTTTTACGCGTGATTGCCTTGAAGGCACAAAAGAAAAAGGCATAATTTACGGTCTTGGCGTTTGGCAGACGGGCGAAATCCAAAAAAAGCTCGCTTTTGAAAGGGCCTATAAACTTGGTTTAAAAGCATAAAGTATTTAAAAAAAGAAAAAATATCCTCTGAGGTTTCGGAGGATATTTATTTGGGAAATTTTGATATACTTTATATGAAAATCAAAAATAAAGGAGTTTTTATGCAAGATTTTACCCAAACACCTCAAGAAGAACCGAAGAAAAATAAATCAGGTTTTAGAATAGTTTTTTATTTTATTTTATTAATCATTATAGGTATTCTTTATTTGAATTTCTGGGAAGAATACTCCTTCGTGTTTAAGAAAAGAACCGTCACTCAAGAAGAAAGAAATATGTATAAAAAGGCCTATGATTTATTACAGAAAAAAGATTATCCTGCCGCCAAGCAACAATGCCAACAATTAATTTCAAAGTTCCCCAGAAATTCCAACTGCTATGATGTTTTATCTATAATAGAATTTTTAGATAAAAATTATAAACTAGCGGAAATTTATGCTGGTAAAGCAATAAAAAATACCGGTGTTCCTTCCTATTATTATTACTATCATAGGGCGCAGGCAAGGGAAAAACTCGGTAAAGATTATGTCGCCGCAAGAGATTTTAAAAAAGCAGGCAAAATAACCCCGAATTTACACGATGGTTTTTTGAGAGCAGGGCATATTTATAAAGAAGATACTCACGACCTTTTTGAGGCCATAAAATGTTATAAAAAACATTTGGAGTATCACCCCGATAGTAATTCCGCCGTTTATAACGCGGCCTATATCTATAAAAAAGACCTTTTCAACCCTGAAAAAGCAACCGATTTATTAAGCAATTTTATTGCCAAAAATAAAAAAGTAGAAGGTTATGTTTACGAATTAAGAGGCGATATTTACAGAGAAAATAAGGAATACCAAAAAGCCATAGCCGACTATACAAAAGCCATAGAACTTAGCCCCAAAAACGGCAGTTATTATAATAAACTTGCTTGGTGCTACCGTGACAGTAAGCAGCCCGAAAAAGCCATTGAGTCCTTTAAAAAAGCCGAAGAAGTTGAACCCGGTTTCGGTTATGCTTACAGTAATCTTGGTGATTTATATCAGAGATTAAAACAACACGAAAAGGCCGTTGAATATTTTCAAAAAGCGCTTGAAATCAGACCGGATAATTATGATGTTTACGGCTTTAGATATCCTTCTTATATGGCCTTAAATGATTTTATTCAAGCCAAAGCCGATATCGAAGAATATTCCAAACACCGCAAATTATCTTCTTTAGATGTTTATAATTTAGGTGTATGTTATTATTTTATGAAAGATTTTACTTCCGCAAAGAGAGAATATGTCAAAGCCCTTGACCTAGATAATAACAATTCTTGGGCGCATCTTGAAAGCGGTATAATGAGTATGTTTTTAGGTGATATTAACGAAGCGTCTAAAGAAATTATAACCTTTTTTGAGTTAGGGGAAAAAGATTCCGATAAACTAAATATGGCGCCTTTCTTTGCCAGAGGTTATGAAGAAGTTTCTTCTAAAATAAACGGCACAAAAGAACAATTTGTAGATGCAAACTTTTGGTATTATGACGATTTTGACGATACGGATAAAACAATTAAACATTTGGAAAAAATGATAGAAAGGCATCCTTCCGATCCTTACTATTATTTTATGCTCGGCATCACGCAAGATAGAGCCGGTATCAGTTCAAAAGAAACTTATGCCAAAGCAGAAGAAATTGACGCTGAGGCCTTAAATGATATAAGGAAGAACTATCTTTCTTCAGTTTTTAACCGCTCCAGTATAGAAAAAGAGAAATTACATAAATTACAGCAAAAATATCCCGATAACACAATTTGGTATTTCTTTGAACTGGACTCAACCGAAGATCTGGTGCAAGCAGAAAAAATTGCAAAACAAATTCTAAAAATAAATCCTTTTATGTTAGGGACTTATTCTAAATTATCTCGCAAATACTATATAGCCGGTCAATATGATAAGGCCTTATCTTGGATAACTCAAGTAATAGACCTTAATCCCAATTTTTCTTCTGCCTATTTACAGCGCGCCTTGATTAATGCCAAATTGGGTAATGAAGCAGACGCAAAAGAGGATTATATTAAATTCAGAACGCTAAGGAATAATATTCTTTACGACGGGAAACTTCCGATTATAACAAATTAAATATCTTCTTATCCTTTTATATATGCAATAAAAATTGCGTGCCAAACGTTATATTAGTGTAAGGCTAATATAAGGCCTGCTATATAGGAGGATAAAATGAAAACGAAATTCAAACATTTCTATATATTGCTGGGTTTGGTAGGTGCCTTCTGGTTTACAGGTTGTTGCACTTATCCCGGCGGTATGGTGGCTGTTTACGGCGGGCCGTCAAGACCACATCACCATCATTATCAACCGGCGCCGGTGATTGTCCATCATCATGCGCCCGCTCCGCATCATCAACACCATGCTTCTTTACCGCCAAGTTTTAGAGGTGGCCCCGGAGGTGGGCATCACAGGTAGTGTCTCCAAGAAAAAACCCCTGCTTAAAAAGCAGGGGTTTTTTATTTCTACCCGGGGAAACCATAGGCGGAAGCCTATGGAGGAGAG
>JAZRZE010000027.1:0-2107 GCA_045601125.1 Elusimicrobiaceae bacterium
TTTGGCAAACTTCCCAGTCTTCTAAACCGTGTCCAGGTGCGGTATGAACAGCACCGACCCCTGCATCAAGAGTAACGTGTTCACCCAGAATAATTGGTGAAAATCTGTCATACATGGGGTGTTTAGTTTTAAAGTTTTCAAGCTCTGCACCTGTTGTAATGCCTAATTTAGTTATATTTTCCCATTCAACATCATTAAGGAAAGTATTTAATAAATCAGTAGCAACAACATAAGCAGCATCTTTATATTCAAAGAAAGTATATTCAAATTTTGCGTGTAAGCATATTGCCATGTTAGATGGAATAGTCCAGGGGGTAGTTGTCCAGATTATTGAATATAATGGCTTGTCAGTTTTTAAGTTGAATTGTTGTTTAATTTTTTCTTGTTCTTCAAACTTAAACCTGACATATATAGAAGTTGAGGTATGGTCTTGATATTCGACTTCAGCTTCAGCAAGAGCCGTTTCACAGCTTGCGCACCAATAAACAGGTTTTAAACCTTTTTCAATGTAGCCTTTTTTATACATTTCGCCAAAAATTCTGACTTGTTGAGCTTCATATTCAGGCTTAATTGTCAAATAAGGATTTTCCCAATTACCCAAAACGCCAAGTCTTTTAAATTCAGCTTCCTGACCTTTTAAGTTTTTTAATGCAAATTCTCTGCATAATTTACGAAGCTCAAATGGGGAAACAGATTCTCTGCCGCCTTTTAAATTTTTGACTACTTTGTTTTCAATAGGTAATCCGTGAGCATCATAACCGGGAACATAGGGGGCATAATAACCTTTTTGAGATTTATATTTAATAAGAATATCTTTTAAGATTTTGTTTAATGCAGTACCTACATGAATTTTATCTGAAGATAAATACGGAGGGCCGTCATGAAGCACAAACTGGTTAGACTTGTTTTTGTTGCTAATCATTTTTTCATAAATATTATTTTCTTCCCAGAATTTTTGAATTTCAGGTTCTCTGACGGTTGCGTTAGCTCTCATGGAAAGAGTTGTTTGCATTAAATTTAAACTGTCTTTATACTCTTTTTTCTCAACTTCAGTCATTATATCTACCCTCTCATTAGTATTATTTTATATTGTATTATAAAAATGTGAGTTCATACAAATAAAATTAATGTTGTATATAGAACCCATACATTTTTTTAAATAATTCTGCCGACCATATTGTAACGAATAAATAGTGGAGTTTCAGGCGGGGTTATAGGGGTGCAACCCCTATTGTACCTCTGAAACACAAGGGTAAAACGGAGCACCTAATCGCCCCGCGGCAGCGGTCGTGCCTTTTTCTTTCTTGGGGGTACCCGTTCTTTCTTTTTCCGTCGAAATAAAAAAGAAAGAATGGGTACATAAAGGTATTATAAGTCAAATCAATAAATCTTTTTTCTTTTGGTACTTTTTTAAAAAAAATATCAAAATAAAAATACAAAAATACGCATGCCAAATCACAAAATTGGCATGCTAATTATTGCTAAGAATAAAAAAACACCCACATTTTTAACCCTTTTGGGTTATAAAATTTAACCCTTTTGGGTTATTTACAAAACTTCACATCGAGTTATTATGATAATGGAAGTTGGGAAAACATACCCCAATTTTTCCAAAATGCAGTTAAAAAAGTCAAAAAAAAGGAACACTATGGCAACTGGTCAGCAAAAATTTAATATCAATAACAACACGAAAGGTAACTTTTTGCACTGTCTGAGCGGTTTCAGACGGGAATGTAGAGGCGTATCTCCCGCAGGTACCAAAACACACCCGTTTTTTAAACTCCCGCTACAAAGCCTCGTAGTGCCCGCATTTTGGGTCGGTTTTTCGCCACGTTCGCTGCTCGATAAACAACCGGTGGTCGTTTATCGAGCAGAAATTTGGGGGCTTGCTTCTCGTTCTTTTGATTTGTTTCCTGAATTCAGAAAGGAGTTTGTTTATGTTAACTATTACAACGAATAATATGAGCTTAAATGTTCAGAATTGTTTAACTAAGTCAACGAGTGGGTTGGGAAAAAGTTTACAGAGGATGTCGACGGGTGCGAAAATCAACTCTGCGGCGGATGATGCGGCTAATTTGGCGGTATCATGCAATTTAACTGCACAAAC
>JAZRZE010000028.1:0-2500 GCA_045601125.1 Elusimicrobiaceae bacterium
AGGAGATTTATACAGAATAATGTCAATATTTTTATACATAATAAAACGTATATTAAATGCCATTCCTATCCTGATTATAGTATCATTGATAAGCTTTTTTATAATCAGGTTGAGCCCTATTGACCCGTTAAGCGAATTAAAATTAAACCCTGCAATTTCTCCTCAGACTTTGCAGGCAGAAAAAGTCAGATTAGGACTTGATTTACCATTATATAAACAGTACTTAAAATGGGGAGGTAACTTTTTAAAAGGTGATTTAGGAGTTTCAACTTCAGGCGAACTTGTATCTGACAGATTAAAAGAACGTATTCCAAACACCCTGCTATTAACCGGTATAGTTATACTTTTAACCTGGCTTGTCGGTATTCCTCTTGGCATTTACGCAGCTTTAAATTGGCGAAAACCTGCCGATAGAATTATAACAGTTCTTACTTCAATAGGAATGGCTATCCCGTCATTTTTCTATGCATTGTTATTGCTTGTTTTTGCCGTAAAAACCGGTTGGTTTCCCGTTGGCGGCTTAACGAGTTTTAACTTTGAACAAATGAATATTTTTCAAAAGATTTTAGATGTTGCGCATCATTTATTTTTACCTGTTTTAGTTTTATTTACTTTAAGCTTGGCAGGTTTGCAAAGACAAATGAGAGGTAATCTTTTAGATGTTCTTGAAAGTGATTATGTAAAACTTGCAAGAGCAAAAGGACTTCCCGAAAATAAAGTTATTTATAAACATGCCGTAAGAAATGCGATTAATCCTATGGTAACTCTTATCGGATTTGAATTTGCAGGTTTATTGAGCGGTGCTGCTTTAACCGAGTATGTTTTCCAATATCCCGGATTAGGCAGGTTGATACTTGAAGCAGTAATGAAATCTGACATCAATCTTGTTATGGCAAGTTTAATGATTGGTGCAATTATGCTTGTTATCGGAAATTTAATAGGCGATATATTGTTAAAGATTGTCGACCCGAGAGTAACTATGGAGTAAGTGATGCAAGTAAATAAAATTGTAATTGACAGAAATCCTATAAAACAAATCCTCAAAGACAAGTTCGCTTTTCTTGCATTAATAATTTTGGTTTTAATGTATTTGGTTATCGGCTTGGCAGATTTCTTTGCCGTTTACAAAGAAGATTTTTCAGACAGAAATATGTCTTATGCTCCGCCAAGTAAAATATATGTTATTACTCCGGAGGGTAAATTATCAAAACCATACACTTATAATTACACAAGAACATTTAACCCGGAAACTTTTGCAAATGATTATAAAACCGACAGAAGCCAAAGATATTATTTGAAATTTTTTGCCAAAGGTTTTGAATATAAGTTTTTAGGCATATTTAAAACAGACAGACATTTACTTGGCTTAGATAATCAGGACGGAAGATTATACTTTTTAGGTGCGGATATAAACGGCAGGGATAACTATTCACGCCTGCTTTATGGCGGACAAATTTCTTTAACCATCGGTTTTTTGGCATTATTTATCTCTTTCCCGTTAGGACTCTTATATGGCGGAATTTCAGGATATTTTGGCGGCATTTTGGATAATGTAATGATGCGTATAGCCGAAGCAATAATGTCAATACCAAGTTTTTATTTGTTAATTATTTTGGCAGCTCTTTTACCCGCTAATATGACAAGTACTCAACGATTTACGTTGATAATAATTATACTTGCTTTTATCGGTTGGGCCGGTTTTGCAAGAGTTGTCAGAGGTATGGTTTTATCAATTAAAAATCAGGAATTTGTAGAGAGTGCAAAAAGTATCGGCGCAAGTTCTTTCAGGATTATCACCAAACATATTCTTCCTCAAACAGCAAGTTATGTTTTAGTAGCAATAACTTTGAGTGTTCCCGGCTATATTTTGGGAGAATCAGGGTTAAGTTTCTTGGGCTTAGGTATTCAGCAGCCGGATGCAAGCTGGGGTAATATGTTAAAGGAAGCACAAGAATATACTAATATTTTATATCGTCCGTGGCTTTTAACTCCGGGGTATTTAATTTTTGTAACTATTTTGTCTTTTAACCTGATAGGTGATACAATAAGGGATGTTCTGGATCCGAAAAGTTACGGGAGATAAAAATTGGAATTAGCGTTACATGAATATTCATACTATATAGATATTATTTTAAGAGTTTTAATAGCTGTTATTTTAGGGTTCATAATAGGTTTTGAAAGAGAATTGACAAGTAAATTCGCTGGTTTAAGAACTCATATTTTAGTTTGTGTCGGCTCTTGTGTTTTTACAATTTTATCTTTATACGGTTTTAAGTATTATATTGCAGGTACAACTCTTGGTACAAATGACCCTGCAAGAATTGCAGCTCAAGTTATAACAGGTATCGGTTTTATCGGTGCAGGAACTGTTATGCGCCATGGAACAAGCATATACGGTATTACAACTGCTGCAACCCTTTGGTTAGCTGCGGCAGTCGGTATGGCTTGCGGTTGCGGAATGTTCTTTATGGCAGTACTTGCAACAATTTCAACGCTTATT
>JAZRZE010000029.1:0-10774 GCA_045601125.1 Elusimicrobiaceae bacterium
TGAAAGGGTTGTCTTGCCGTGGTCAATATGTGCCACGATGGAAAAATTACGAATGTTTTTCATTTAATTTGCGTATCTCGTCTGAACTGCTCATAAGTATAGCTGCTTGCGCTAAATTAGAACAATCTTCAAAATTTAAGTTTCTTAAAGTATTTTTTATCCTTAGGAACATTCTTGTTGAAATAGATAAACTATCAATACCAAGTCCCACTAAAAAGGGAATAAGTTCCGGGTCGGAAGCCATTTCCCCGCAGACACTTACCTCAACTTTCTTTTTATGGCAGGTTTGAATGATATAACTTATCATTCTTAAAACAGCCGGATGGTAAGGGTCATAGAGGTCGGCCACTTCTTGATTGCCTCTGTCTACGGCGATAAGATATTGTATCAAGTCATTAGTACCGATAGAAGCAAAATCAATTTTATTTATTACGCTATCAAGCGTTAAAGCGATACTCGGCACTTCTACCATAATGCCGAAATCAATTTTATTTTGCGGGCAGATATTATCGGCCTGCATTTCTTTTAAAGTTTGCTCAAAAACTTTTTTAACTTCTATAACTTCCTCTGCATTAGAAATCATAGGGGCCATAATTTTAACTTTTGCCGGCACTAAAGAAGCCGTTTTAATAATGGCTTGTATTTGGGTTTTCATTAAAGCGGGATATTTCAAAAATAATCTTATTCCGCGGCAACCCATAAAGGGGTTTGCTTCCGTTTCGTGATGGGCAAGACTGAACTGTGCAATTTTATCACCGCCTAAATCGGCAAGACGGATGGTAAAAGGTCTTGTATCAAAACGCAAGGCGGCTTTTTTATAGATACTAACTTGCTCATCAAACGAAGGTGGAATGGTGCGGTCCATATATAAAAATTCTGTTCTTAAAAGGCCCAGTCCGTCAGACCTAAAAGTATCAAGTTCCTTAAAATCGCGTCTGGGGTCATAGTTTACATAAAGGTTAACTTTATGTCCATCTAAAGTTTCATTAGGCAAATCGCTGATATTTTTTAAGGATTTCTCTTCTTTTTCAATTTGATTTTTCTTTTTTGTATATATGTTGACAAGTTCGGTTGTCGGGTTTATTATTAAAAGTCCTTCCTGCCCATCAATAATAATCAAATCGCCGTTTTTTATTTGTGCGGTTGCTTGGCTTAAACCGACTACTGCAGGCATTTGCATAGTTTGAGCGAGAAGCGCAGTGTGGCTTGTTTTACCGCCAATATCGGTAGCAAAACCAAGCACGCTTTTTCTCTTTAAGTGGATAGTATCCGAAGGAAATAAATTATGCGCTATAACAACAGAAGGTTCTTTTATTGAAGCAAAAGTATTTCTTTGCTTATTTGTTAAATGGTCATACAATCTTTTTGAAACATCCGCGATATCAAATTTTCTTTCTCTAAAAAATTCATCTTTAATTTGCTCAAATGTTGTATTAACTTCTTGAACTACTAAAAATAAAGCATATTCGGCATTGATTTGTTCTTTCTTTATTTTATCTATAACACCTTGCACGAGCAAAGGGTCCTGTAAAATAAGTTTATGGGCAGCCATTAATTTGGCAAAGTTTTTACCAAAAAGTTCTTGAGCGTTTGATTGGGTTTTTGTTAAATCTTCATAAGTTAGGCGCAAGGCTTCTTGATAACGGCGAACTTCCCACTCTATATTTGTAGAGGGGATTTTCTTTTTTACCAAGTTTGGGCCTTCACTGCTGACTATATAAGCAGGCCCTATTGCTATACCCGGACTTGCGGGAATACCTTTTAATGTTATCATTCTTCCTCAAAGATTTTCTTAAAAATATTTTTTAATGCTTGAACGGCTTCTTTTTCATCAGGGCCGTTTATTGAGATATTCAAAATACTGCCTTGTTCTGCGGCAATCATCATAATGCCCATAATACTTTTGGCATTTACCTCAATACCGTCTTTTGAAATAAAAATTTCACTTTTATATTTACCAGCTTCTTGAGCAAGCAAAGTTGCCGGTCTTGCGTGTATACCTAATTTATTTTTTATTTTTATTTGTTCTTGTATCACTTTAAATCCTCTTCTAAGATGCTAACGCTGCAGCACAAAAAATAAGTGTTGCCAACATATAAAGGTACATATTGGGAATATTTAATCTTTTTGTCCACAAAGATAAGACCAAAAAAGAAAACAAAAGAGCAACTTTTGTTATTACTTCCGCTGAAATACCTTCTCCGACAAAACTCACATAAATACTGTAAATAAATATTCCGCAGGTAAGTATTTGCCCAAGAGTTTTCAGAATATAAATTATTTTGTTCCAATTAATTTTAATTAAACCGTAAAAATTATCTTCAGTACCGGCATAACTGTCTTTTAAGCCTTTATAACGTATAATTAAAGCGGGAACATTATAAGTCAGCAAAGAAGCCACAATTGCTATTATAGCGGAAAGCACTAATTCCTGCGGTGTATCAATATTTTTTAGAGTATGAATTTGTACCGCATAAAGAATAAGTATAAGCACCACCAAAGAAAAAGGTTTCAAAGTTGCCCAAAAAAGTCTGTCACCTAAAGAGGCTGCCGTATTAGCCGTGCTTATAGAGATGATACGCCATTCTCTTTCTTCGCTTGGTAATTTAAGAGGTTCTGTGTTAGCGATTTTTTCTTCTTGTTTGATCATTGCGCCTAAACTGTAAACAGACATAATGGGATTAGAATTAAAAGCATCTAAATTGCGGGAGATAGCTTTTTTAAGCATTTCCGGTTTGTCTTTATAAAGTTCATTTAATATCGGCATAACAATAAAAAGTCTGCCGATATTTTGCATTTTTCTGTAATTCCAAAATATCTGTAAAAGAAAAGTTCTTAAAAATATTTTAAAAAAGTTTATTTTCATTTAATCCACCTTCGGTTTTGTGCTAAAGGAAATAAATAGCATTGAAAGACCGATCCAAGGCACAAGAAAATAAGAAAATTTAAAAGCGACATGGATGCTTTGCGGAATTTTATCCCCTATGTGATATAAAAAGGGACCGAACAAAGAAGTCGCTGTCAAAACAAAAATAAAAATCGCCAAATATTCTAATACAAAACTCTGAAAAATTATTTGGAAAGGGGATGCTTTTTCTTCAATCAGGGCGGCTTCGACTTTGGGTGAAAGTTTTGAGCGGTATCTTCTTAATGCTTTTTCTATCCAAGTAAAAGTCCAAGAAAGCATTAAGCCGATAAAGAAGGAAAAATATAAATCCGCCCCGAAATAAGCAGAAATTATAATACTTGTTCCGGCGCAAATTGCCCCGCTTGGCGGCACAACTCCACCGATAGGCACAAAATCAATAAATAAAAGTTCGGCAAAAACGCCCAGTTGTAAACCTACAAAGAAATCGCCGCACAGATAGCCCATAATAGCCCCCGTACAAGTAGGTCTTGAGAATAAAAATTGCCCGAAATAAGTTGTATCCATTTCAAGCAGGGCTAAAACGCCGCAAGCGAGTAAAAGTTCAAACATCTAATTTAACCTCCAAGGAAGAAGGTAAAGCCTGTATAATAAAAGTAATACCTTTATTTTTTAAATCTTTTATGGTTGCAAAATCTTTATCGTTAAAGTAAACGCCGGCGCTGAATTCTTTTTTATCTTCTTCATATTTTGTATTGCCGATATTAACTTTTTGCGGACAAAAACCCTTTTTTGTTAATTCTAAGAGCTGGTCTAAATCCTCGATAAGTAAAAAAATCTTTTTATCTTCTTCTGTTTTTAAGGAATCGAAGGCCTCTTTAGCGGGACAAACTTGCAAGGCATAACCTTGTGGCAGAGCCATGCGCATCATTTTAGTTATCAGAGTATTTTTTGCGGATTGTTCGCTGATAACAAGAACCTTGTCCGCCTTTATCTTAGGTAGCCAAGATTGAACAACTTGTCCGTGAATCAGCCTGTTATCAATTCTTGTAAAACAAATCATATTACTGTAATTTTTCACTTATATCAATAAGTGATTTCTTACCATCCTCTAAAACTTTTTTTGTTAAACTTTGTAAATCCATTTTATCTCTGTTATTTATGGCGGCTAAAAGCATATTTAAGTTTACACCGCATACTATTTTTACATTTTGTAAATGTTGTGTGGCCTGAACGGCCTTATTACAAGAAGAACCTCCCAAAGTATCTACTAAAATTAAAGTTCCGTCTTGCCCTAAAGTGCTTAATATTTTTGTTGGTAAACTTTCCAAATCTCCTTTACCGCTGACGCTAAAGGCGGGTATTTCACTGATATCAAAGGAACCGATTTTACTGGCGGTTTCTAAAAGAGCTTGTGCCATATTGCCATGTGAAATTAAAATAATTTTTACCATACTTCCTTCTTAACAATTTGTATATCTCTGTGAAACTCGGAAACTTTAAATTTCTTTTCCGCAAGATGTTTAGCAAGTTTGTTTGCCATAAACACGCTTCTATGTTTGCCGCCTGTGCAACCGATAGCAATAGTTAAATAAGATTTTCCTTCCTTAATATATTTAGGTACTAAATAACTTACTATATCAGTCATCTTCTTTAAGAATTCAAGAGCTTCGGGTGATTTTTCAATATATTCCTGCACTTCTTTATCAAGTCCGGTTTTGTTTCTTAAAGAAGGTTCATAATAAGGGTTAACTAAAAAGCGCACATCAATTACTAAATCCGATTCTAAAGGTATTCCGTTTTTATAACCGAAAGAGACAATGGAAATATTCATTTCTTTGGAAGAAGTTATTTCTAAAGATTGGGAAATTTTTTCCTTTAATTCGCCTAAAGTTAAATAAGATGTATCAACATGAACATCGGCTATTTTTTGAATAGGTTTTAAGAATTCTCTCTCATCTTCAATAGCGTTTAAGAGTTTGTTGGGCAGCGGATGTCTGTGTTTCGTTTCGGAAAATCTTCTCAGTAAAACTTGGTTTGAAGCATCTAAAAAGAGAAGTTTTACATTCATTTCGCTAAGAGTTTCTTCTTTCAAGATTTTTGGTAAAAGTTTTATATTTTCGCCTTCTCTTATATCAATACCGAGGGCAATATTTTTTATTTCCGGTTTAGTTTTTATATAGTTAACAAATTCTCTGAAAAGGGCTAAAGGCAAATTATCAACGCAATAGTAACCGAAATCACCAAAGATTTTTAAGGCCTGCGTTTTACCCGCTCCTGAAATACCTGTTATGATGAAAAATTTATCTTTTTTATTTGTTTCCATCCTGATAGCCCTTTGAGGTTGTTTTCATTTTAGAAAGTAATTTTTTATTAAATTCCTTTGCGGAAATTATGCCTTGATTTTTTAATCTTTGGTTTAAGGCGGCAACTTCTATTAAAACAGCCAAATTTCTGCCCGGAGTAACGGGAATAGTTAAAGCATTTATTTGTGTGCCCAGCAAAGTTGTTTTTTGTTGTTCAATACCGAGTCGGTCAATGGACCCTGTAGGAGCGACTAAATGGACTTCCATTTCAATTTCCGTGCTGTCTATGGAAGAACCGATTCCAAACAAAAGTTCCACATCAATAATGCCAAGTCCTCTGACTTCCATATAATGTTTCAACATCGGCGGACAAAAGCCAAGCAAAATATTTCCTCTTCTTTTTTGAATTTCCACGACATCATCGGCAACCAAAATATGTCCGCGTTTAATAAGTTCCAAAGCGCACTCACTTTTGCCTATACCAGGGTCGCCGGTAATCAAAACTCCCATACCGGAAACTTTTACCAAAACACCGTGTACATGAGTTCTTGGGGAAGTGCAATTATCAAGATAAGTTATTAACTCCGCCACGAAGGAAGCAGTATCCATACTTGTTGTTAAAAGGGGGACTTTTTCTTCCATACAAGCCTTTTTAATACCTGCTAAAACACGCATACCGGCAGTTACTACAACGCAAGGCACTTTATCGGAACGAAGCATTTTTTTAAAATTTGCTTTTAATCTTGTATAAGGCAATTTTTGGCAGAAGGCATATTCTCCGCGGCCGATAATCTGTATTAAATCTCCGCGGAAATTTTCCAAGTGTCCGTCCAAAGCAAGACCCGGGCGGTTAACACCCGGTTTTGAAACGGCCCTTTTTGTAAAACGCGATCCGCACAGCAACTTGAGGCAAAGGTCTTCACCTTTTGCCTCAAGAAGATTTGCAATTGTCGTTGTGCGGGCAAATTCTGTCATTTATTTACCTATTTGGTTTTTACGGGTTGAATTAAGCCGTAAGTGCCGTCTAGGCGTTTGAAGATTAAATTGATTTGTTTTGAATCTTCATTCATAAACATCCAGAAGGTATAACCGAGTCTTTCCATTTCATAAGCGGCATCTTCCGGGTTCATAGGGTGAACTTCAACTTGTTTTATTACGGAGAATTTTACATCTGCCTGAGGGGCAAAAACATTACCGAAATAAGCAGATAAATCTTCCTTAACGGTTTTTGAACCTTTTTTGCCTTTTACGTCTTTTGCTTTTTTCTTTTTAATTTGAGTTTCAACTTTAGTAACGGCTTCGTCAATTGCTTTATAAAGATCTTGTTTAATTGCTTTTGAAGAAATTTTCTTTTTTGCGCCGTGGATGGTAAGTTCTGCTCTTTGGTTAATTTTCTTATCAACACTTAAAACGATTTGAGCCCAAGCATCTTCGCTGAAAAATTTATCAAGTCTGTCAACTCTGGTTTGAGCATAGTTTTTAATAGCGTCTGTTAATTTAATATTTTTTGCTGTGATTTTAAGTTCCATATTTCCTCCAAAAGGGTTTCCCCTGTTTTTTAATTAAATCATTTGTGCGCCGATATGTCAACTGATAAGCAAATAAATTGCTTGGGGCACAATTTCAATTTCCAGTTTTTCTGTTGCTTTTTTTGGCTCTCCGTCTAGGTGATAAACAAATTTACCCTGACAGGTAACACTTGCCTTTTTTATTTGTCTTGTACTGCTTAATTTAACAGAACTGAAATTGGGTTTAAAGAAGTTTGGCAACCCAAGTATAAGTTTCCACAAAGGGCTTTGTTTAACGGAAACCATATCAAGATTACCGTCTGTCAAACTTGCTTTCGGCGCGATTTTAAAATTGCTGCCGTATTGCCTTCCGTTGGCAAAAACAAGAGTTATGGGATTTAAGAAAATTAAATTTTTATCGTCTGCCCAAACTTCAACTTGCGGTGCTTTATATTTTAACACTTGTGTAAAACCTATTTTGAAGTAAGGCAGCATACCCCTTGTTTTTACATTTGCAAAAGCGTGAGCGATAGTCGCTTCAAGCCCGATACCCGCTACATTTAAGAAATATTCCCCGTTTGCTTTACCTATATCACAAAGAACGGGCTTTGCCATGTAGATATTATTGCACGCTTTTTGTAAATTATCAAGTGGGCAACCGATTTCACGCGCAAGGCCGTTGCCACTGCCAAAGGCAATAACGCCTAAAGCTGTTTTGGTGCCGACAAGCGATGAGGCCGCTTCATTTATAGTGCCGTCTCCGCCTGCAACAATTACCTGCTCATAATTTTGCTTGACGGCATCTGCGGCAAGTTTTGTTGCGTGGCCCGCTGCTTTAGTAAAGGCAATATCAGCATCATAAAATTGAGTTTTAATTGTTTTCTCAAGTTCACTTGCTTTATTGTTTTTACCCGATTTCGGGTTGATAATAAAAAGACGCTTCATTATATATATGATATAATTTATATTATGAAAAGCCAAGATGTAAGACAAACTTTTTTAAATTATTTTAAAAAACGCGGACTTCCTATATTACCCTCAAGCCCGCTTATTCCCCACGGGGACCCGACCTTGCTCTTTACCTCTGCGGGTATGGTGCAATTTAAAGCAAACTTTTTAGGTTTAAAGAAAAACTTAAAAAATGCTACGACCTGCCAAAAATGCGTAAGAACTACCGATATTGATAATGTCGGTTTTACAAAAAGGCATTTAACATTTTTTGAAATGTTGGGCAATTTTTCCTTCGGGGATTATTTTAAGAAGGAAGCAATTTCTTGGGCTTGGGATTTTTTAACAAATGAACTTAAAATTGATAAAGACCGCCTGTATGTAAGTATCTATAAAGGCGGTATTGCCCCGCGTGATGAAGAAGCCTATGAGGCTTGGTCAAAATTAATTTCAAAAGACCGCATTTACGAATTTGACGAAAAAGATAATTTCTGGACTATGGGCCCCACAGGTCCCTGCGGTCCTTGTTCGGAAATTTATTATGATTTCGGCGAAGATAAAGGTTGTCCCGATTGCGCAAAAAAAGGTATTGCCTGTGATTGCGGAAGATTTGTTGAAATTTGGAACCTTGTTTTTACTCAATTTAACCGCCTTGAAGACGGCACTTTAGAACTTTTACCGCAAAAAAATATTGATACCGGTATGGGACTTGAAAGACTTTGTATGGTTATGCAAAATGTTGATAATCCCTTTGATACCGATTTGTTCACACCTATTGCCGCACATGCAAAAAAACTTTTGCATATTGATGGAGATACAAAAGAAGAACAAACAATTTTAAGAATAGTCTGCGACCATATTAGAAGTGCGTGCTTCTTAATTGCAGAAGGTGTTTTACCTTCAAACGAAGGGCGCGGCTATATTTTAAGGCGTATTATAAGAAGGGCGGCGCGCTACGGGCGTCTTGCCGGCAGAACAAGTCCTTTTATGTGGGAACTTGTGCCGACTGTCGTTGAAATGTATTATAAACAATATCCGGAATTGCAAACTTCTATTTTACACATTTCAAATACTCTAAAAGCCGAAGGTGCTGCGTTCTACCGTACTTTGATCGAAGGCGAACAACGCCTTGCCGAACTTCTTAAAGATAATCCGAAAGAAATTTCCGGTGAAGAAGCCTTCTATTTATATGAAACTTACGGCTATCCTTTTGAATTAACAAAAGAAATCTTGGCTGAAAAAAATATTAAAGTTGACGAAGAAGGTTTTTATAAGGCGCAGGAAAAAGCAAAAGAAAGTTCCAAAAAACTCGCAAGCGAATTTGATAAAGAAAAAGTTATCACAATTCAAAAACTTGAAGGTATGTTCGGCTCTACAAATTTTGTAGGGTATGAAGAACTTTCCACAAAAGCAAAAATAATTGCCTTGCTTAATAAAGATTTCAAAGAAGTCAATTCTTTAGATAAAGAAGGTTATGCAGTTTTTGATAAAACACCTTTTTATGCCGAAAGCGGCGGACAGGTTGGCGATATTGGCCTTATTTATAAAGATAATGAAGCCGTTGCCAGAATTACCGATACCCAAAAACCGCTTGAAAGAATTTTCTTACATAAAGTTACTCTTGTTAAAGGCAAACTTGAAGTTGGTGAAAAAGTGTTTTTGCAAGTTGATGAATTAACCAGAACAAAAATAGCGGCAAACCATACTTCCGTTCACTTGATAAACGCGGCTTTAAAAAAGATTTTCGGCGATCAGGTTAGGCAGGCGGGTTCTTATGTTGATAGCGAACGCTTCCGCTTTGACTATACTTTATCAGGTGCGCCGCAACAATCCAAACTTATTGCGGTTATTTCCGAAGCAAACAATTTAATTTTGCAAAGATTAAAAGTTGAAACCGAGGTCCGCCCTTTAAGCGACGCAAGCGAACTTGGCGCAACCACTTTACTTGGCGAAACTTACGCCGACCCCGCGCGTTTTGTTTTAATTTCAAAAGAAGGTTTCAAAAACCCTATGGATAGGGCAAGTTTGGAACTTTGCGGCGGAACCCACGTTAAAAACACCGGCGATATTATGATTATCCGCGTGTTGAAAGACAGCGCAGTTTCTAACGGCGTTCGCCGTATTGAAGGCGTTGGCGGTTTAAGCGCAATTGAAGTGTTAAATAGTATGGCAAATGCTGCAAAAGCGGCTTCTATGTTATTAAATACTTCCATTGAAGAAATTGATAAAAGAATAACCTCTTTAATGAAGTCCGAAAAAGAGTTAAGAAAAGAAGTTCTTACTTTAAGGCAGAAACTTGCCTCGCAGGAAGCAGCAGGTAATATTGAAGAACTTACCTTAAAAGACGGCGCAAAACTTGTTATTTTTGACGCAAAAGATACACCTGTAAAAGAACTTAGAACGCTTGCCGATAATCTTGCCGATAAACATAAAAATTGCGCGGTTTTAGTAGCCAGCGGCGATGATACAAAACGCTCATTTGTCGTTAAGAGTTTTGAAGGCGGCCTTAAAGCAGGCGATGTAGTAAAACAAGTTTCTTCCTCTTTAAACGGCAGAGGCGGCGGCAGGCCCGATTTTGCACAAGGCGGTATTCAAAATGCCACTTGGCAAGATTTAATAAAACTTGTTAAGAGTTTATAGTTAACAAAAACACTCAAAACAGCACTTGCAAATATTTTTGCCAGTGCTGTTTTTTTATCGTAAATAAGGTAAAATGTTTTTAAATGCCAAAAGATTTCAAAGGAGAAAAAATAATATGAAAAAAATTTTGATACTTATAATAGTTTGTTTAATTTCGGCGTGTAATAAAGAATCCACCGGCATAGGTGCTGTGTCGGAAAATTACGATTTGAGTGTTGCCATAGATTCCTTACCACAAGAAAATGAAACAAAATCTGAAAAGAATATAAGTGTCATCAATCAATCAAAGATTTCTACGTCAGAAGAAGAAGGAGAAATATTAAAAAAAGAACTGATAGTGGCCAGTGAAAAAAACGACTTGGAGAAAGTGAAAGAATTATTAGCAAATATAGAAAAAAATATAAACAACTATGATGACACAACAACGCTCATATGGGCTACAAAAAAAGGATATACACAGATTGTAAAAGCATTATTGGCAGTAGGCGTAAAGGTAGATTACTGTC
>JAZRZE010000030.1:0-8673 GCA_045601125.1 Elusimicrobiaceae bacterium
AGAAAAAGAAGAATGGGAAAAACAAGAAAAATTAAAAGAAATAAAACAAAAAGTAGAAAGTAATATGTAAACTTATGAAACTGAAAATAGACTTAAGTAATTTAGAAAAATGTTTACCCAAAAGTATAAGCCCGCAAAAAAAAGCCGAGTTTAAAACTTTATTTTATTCAAAAATGGCTTTGGCTATGCACGAGTATTGCAAAGGTAAAACGGCCTCTTTTCCCAAGGCGGCCTTTTGGGGTTCTGCTTGGCTTAATATTTGGTATACGCCCGGTGTCGGCGCGCCGACTTTAGCCATAAAAAATAAAGAAGATTTTTCTTATAAACTTACAAACAGAGCAAATAAAGTTGCTATTATAAGCGACGGAACACGCGTGCTTGGTCTTGGTAACTGCGGAGCGGCTTCCGCCCTTGCCGTTATGGAAGGCAAAGCCTTCTTAATGAATCAACTCGGCGCAATTGACGCTGAACCTTTGTGTATCGATTCTCGCGATGAAAAAGGCGAGCATCAAGCGCAAAAAATTATTGATTTTGCTAAAATGGTAAGCCCTTCTTACAGCGCAATTAATTTAGAAGATATAAGCCAACCAAACTGCTATAAAATTTTAGATAATTTAAAAGAAAATTGTCCTATACCTGTTTGGCATGATGATGCTCAGGGAACGGCTTGTATAACTTGCGCTGCTTTAATAAATGCCCTAAAAGTTGCAGGTAAAAGAATTGATAAAGTAAAAATCGTTTTATTCGGCGCGGGCGCGGCAAATACAAGCACGGCAACTTTCCTTTTTGCTTTGGGCGCCGACCCTAAAAAAATGATTTTACTTGATTCAAAAGGTCCTTTACATAAAAATAGAATTGACTTAAAAAATAATCCCTCTTATTATAAACAATGGGGCTTGTGCCAAAAAACAAATTCTGCAAATATCGCAACTAAAGAAGAAGCCTTTAAAGATGCTGATATTTTAATTGCTTTTTCAAGACCGGGGCCAAATGTAATTGAACCCGAGTTAATAAAACTTATGGCAAAACGCGCAATTGTGTTTACTTGCGCAAATCCCGTGCCGGAAATTTACCCAGAGCAAGCCATAAAAGCAGGGGCCTTCATTGTAGGAACAGGCAGAGCGGATTTTGAAAATCAAATAAACAATTCCCTTTGTTTCCCCGGTATTTTAAAAGGCGTTTTACTTTGCGGCGCGACAAAAATAACCGATACTATGGCTCTTGCCGCAGCAAAAGCAATAGCCAAAAGAGCGCAAGATACCCTTTTAAACGAACATCATATTTTGCCGGATAGCACCGACTTAGAAGTTTATCCTTTGCAGGCAGCCGCCGTTGCCGCGCAGGCAAAAAAAGAAGGCCTTGCAAAAATAAAAATTTCCGCAAAGAAGGTTTATACGCAAGTAAAACAAGAAATACTTATGCGTAAGAAAGTTAATCAATCTTTAATAAAAAGCGGTTTCATAAAAAAGCCTTCTCAAAAAATGTTGGAAGCAATTTTCAAACAAACTTTAAAGGAAGTTTTATGAGAATTATAGAAGCCAAAACTATCTCGGATACCGTCAGACAAATGTGTATAAAAGCAGCACATAATCTGCCCGCTGATATTTTGCTTGCTATAAAGAAAACGCAAAAACAAGAAAAAGGCCTTGCCAAACAAATAACTGATTTAATGCTTGAAAATGCAAAAATCGCAAGAAAAGAACTTTACCCCCTTTGCCAAGATACCGGAACAACCGTGTTATTTATTGAAATAGGCAGTGATGTTTTTGTCAAAGGCAATCTTACAAAAGCAATAAACGAAGGCGTAAAAAAAGGTTACACGGAAGGTTATTTAAGAAAATCTATCGTAAAAGACCCTCTTTTTAAACGCAAAAATACAGAAGACAATACGCCTGCCGTTATTCATTATTCTTTTACGCAAGGAAACAAAATAAAAATTTCGCTTTTACTTAAAGGAGCCGGATCCGAAAATAAAAGTGTTTTAAAAATGTTTGCGCCGAGCGCAACTCTAAAAGATATAAAAGATTTTGTTCTTGACGCCGTTAAAAACGCGGGGGCCAGTGCCTGCCCGCCTTTTGTTATAGGTATAGGTATCGGCGGAAATTTTGAAAATTGTGCGAAATTATCTAAAAAAGCCTTACTTAGAAGAATAGGCTCCGCTAATAAAAATAAAAAATATAATTCTCTAGAAAAAGATTTGCTTAAAGAAATTAATAAAACAAAAATCGGCCCGCAAGGACTTGGCGGCAAAGTAAGCGCACTAGGTGTTTTTATTGAACAGGAACCTTGCCACACCGCAAGTTTGCCCGTAGCAATAAACATAAGTTGCCACGCTTCAAGACATATAACGGAGGTTTTATAATGCAATTAAAAACTCCTTTAACTCTTGAAAAAGTAAAAAATATAAAAGCCGGCACACAAATTTTTTTAAGCGGAACAATTTTTTCTATGCGCGATAAAGCCCATAAAAAAATGGTGGAAGAAAATTTTTTCCCTTTAAATTTAAAAGACCAAACAATCTTTTATATGGGTCCTTCACCGACGAGGCCCGGCCGAAAAAGCGGCAGTTGCGGACCTACTACCAGTGCGCGTATGGATAAATGGACGCCGACTTTTATTAAAAAAACGGGTATAATTTGTATTATAGGCAAAGGGGAACGATCCCAGGCTGTTAAAGAAGCGATGAAAGGTAAAGTTCTTTACCTCATTGCTTTTGGCGGACTTGGCGCCCTTTATGCAAAATGTGTTAAAAAAAGCGAAGTTGTGCTTTTTAAAGAACTCGGCTGCGAGGCCGTTTATAAATTAGAAGTTGAAAATATGCCGCTTATAGTGGCACAGGATATTAAAGGAGAAAGTATTTTATGAAAAAAATTATGTCTTTATCTTTGATTTTAGTTACGGCACTCTGTTTTAATGCGTGTCTCGGCTCTTCTAGTAGCAGGGCTGCTAAAGATTCTAAGGAAACGCAGGAGAATTCCTATAACCGCTCTAAAAAAGCCTCGTATGAAAATAAATTGAGATACAGCACTTTTGCCCCCTTTATGTATGACGGCAAGTTCTATGCTTATTATTCTTTATCGTATACTCCATCTAATCCCGATAAAAACGGTTATAGCGAAGCCGTCTTAAAAAACGGACCTAGAGCAGGGGAAACCGTTCGCACTAAAGATATTATCTACAAAACCAAAGCGGCACAGGCCTCTGATTTACAAAAAGGGCAAGTTGTTTTAGTTAACCATTGGAACCCTAAAGTGCAAGACGAAAATGCCCGCATTGATATTTGGCGCAAAGGCATTGTTTATAACTTAGATGAAATTGACGAAGGCAAAGTTATGCTAGAATTCCCGCACGACCAAAACGATTTTATGGCAACGAAAGAAACTTATCTTTTACAAAATATACGCCTTATCGTTAAGCCTATTTTGAAAGACCCAAGGAATTTTATTGATTAAAATGCTAAAGAAACTTTTATTTATTCTTCCCTTGATTTTATTTACCGGCGCTTTAAATGCAACGCGTTTGGAAGAATATTTAATAGATACTCCGACAGCAAAAGTTGCCCCTGTAAAAACTTTTGCTTCTACAAGCCGTATTTTCAGTGAAGGCGGATTTATAAACTTTTTTACTTTTACGCCTTTTGAACGTTTTTCCATAGGGACATCCTTAACCATTGAACATCTTGTCGGCACGGACGATAATGACTTAAAAGTTTTGCCGCCCGCTTTACAACTTAAAACACGCTTGTTTGACGGAACGGAAATTTTGCCTATAATTGCACTTGGTTTTGATAACCAAGGTTTTTATTATGACCACGATAATGATAAATATCTACAAAAAGCAAGAGGTTTATATTTAGTTGCCACACAGGAACTTTTTTTGAAAGATTTAATGATAAATTACGGCGGAAATATTACAACCGACGGCTTTGAATTTGAAAAATTACACGGCTTTATTTCTATTAATTACAGTATTGCAGATTATTTAGATTTTATAACGGAATGGGATAATATCCGTTCCATGAAGACTTCGCGCGTAAACTCAGGCTTTAGAATTTATATAGCGGATTTCTTTGCCCTTGATTTGGCCGTTCGCAATTATAATAATAAAGCGGAAAGAATTTTACAGGTAAAATATAATTACACTTTTTAAGGGGTTTGTATGGCAGAAAAAATTCAAAGAAAAATAATCTTTATTAAAAAAAGATTTCAATTAAAGCTCGTCGCTTTTGTTATGCTTTGCGTTCTTTTTGCAACAGCTTTAATAACTTATGAATTTTTATCTCTTTTGCAGGAAATTTTTACAAAACACCCCGCCCTTTTACAAACAATTTTCGCGGAAGGTTCTTCCTTGTTTATTTCTTTCATAATAAAAATAGTAATTTGTTTTATTATAATTTTACTTTTCGCGTCCTTACTTTCAAATAAAATAGCAGGCCCTATTTACCGTTTTGAAGAAGCCCTCAAGCAAGTGGCCAAAGGCAATAAAAAAGTTCGTATTTCTTTAAGAAAAGATGATACTTTAAGAGAAGTTGAAAAAGAATTTAATAATATGATGGATGTTTTAGACGAAACAGTCGACGAAACTATATATAATCCAGAGGAGAAAAAGTAATGAAGAAATTTTTATGCTTTTGTTTTGTTTTATTTTTTGCTTTAAGCACTTTTGCACAACAATATAGAATAAAATATTCTACCGATGATAAAGACCCTCTTTCTTTGGAAAATGCTATCCGCCTTGCAATTGAAAATAATTATCAACTGCTTTTAACCGAACAAGATGTTATTATCGCCGAGCAAAAAGTAAAAGAAGCAAAGTTTTTATATTTGCCGCGCATCAGTTTAAACGCAAGCGCAAATGCTTATAATTTAGATTATCCCACCGTTATACCGGAAACCCTAGGGCTTCGTTTTATCAACCAAGAAGATGGACATAAAAACAGCGATTTGTTTTACGGCGCGGGCGTCAGCGCCATACAATATCTTTATACAGGCGGCAGAACCAGCAGCACAGTCAGTCTTGCTAAAGCGACTTTAAAAGAAGCCCTAAGCCGCTACGAAGCCGTAAAAAGCAAAACAATTTACGAAGTAAAAGAGGCCTTTTTTAATTCTTTATTCTTACAAAAGAAAAAAGAACTTTTGGAAGAAACTTCCTCTAAAATTCAAAAAGCCCTAAACAAAAAAAATAATAAAGCGTGGGAAAATATTTTAGTTAAATCCGAAATTGCCAAAATACAAAGTGATATTAATTTCCTTGAAGAAGAAATAAGAAATGCTAATTTAGTTCTTCTCAAAACTTTAAACAAAGAACTTAACAACACTCTTGTTATACAAGGAGATTTTGAATTAACTCCCGTAGAAATAGATTTGAAAAAATTAAGCGTTTGGGCTATGGAATACAGACCGGAGTTAAAAAGCGCCTTATATAAACTTGAGATGGACAATATCTCCGTTAATCTTTCTCTAGCCAGAAGATACCCCGATATTATGCTCGGTGCTTCTTATGAAAGACTCGGCTTAAATGATTTTAAAGATGAAAATATGCAACTTACCCTTGCTTTAAAACTGCCTCTCGGTTATGACTATGCAAGCCAAATCAAACAAAAACGCGCAGAACAAAGACAAACTGTTTTAAAACAAGCCGAAATTGAGGACCAAATCCGCATAGAAGTTGCCCAAGCCTATAACAAACTTGCCTTCTGGCAAGAAGAAGCACAAAACCGCCAAAACACTTGGGAAGAAGTTTCAAAAGATATGGCAAAACTTGATTTAAATAATTTGTCTAAAGAAGAAATTGTAAAAGTTTACAACTATTATTATCAGGCAGGAGTTCATTATTTAGACGGAATCCGCCAACATAAACTTGCTATTGCAGGTCTTGAACTTGCTGTCGGACAAGATATTAGATAAAAAGTAATGAAAAAAATATTTTTTGCTCTTTTGACTCTAACTTTAACCTTGAACTGTTTTGCTCTAAAACATAGCGAGGAAGATGCTATTTTGCGCGATTTTTTGTGGCATGAATTTGTTCTTTTACCTAAAGATAAACGCCCGCAAATAGGGGTTACGCTTTCGGCAGGCGGACTTAGAGGCTTTTCCCATGTAGGCACGATGGACGTTCTTATGGAAAGCGGTTTGCCTGTTGATTATATGACGGGGACTTCTATGGGTTGCATCGTGGGGGCTTTATTTAGTGCAGGTGTAAGCCAAGAGCGTATGCAAGGCCTTGCCAGTGATATGCCGCTTTCTGCTTTATCAAGCGATTTAACTTTGATAGGGGCTTTAAAATTTTTACTTAATGACAAATTATTTTCTTCTGAAAAATTCCAAAAATTTATTGATTCCGAAGTCGGCGGCGTTTATTATGAGGACTTAAATATTCCTTTCGCTTGTGTTTCCGCCGATATTAAAACAGGTGAAAAAGTTATCTTTGACAGCGGCCCTGTGGCTAGAGGCGTTAGAGCAAGTATGAACCTGCCCGGTATTTTTGCCCCTGTTGAATACCGCCAACGCTTTCTTGTTGATGGCGGCGTAGTGGATTATATGCCTGTTGATATTGTACGCGAAATGGGGGCAGATTGGGTTTTAGCCGTTTTTGCCTTACCCGATTATTCCAAAAATGTGCCTTCTACAATTATGGGTTATGTTTTAAGAACGGCAGATTTAAGAGGTGCTTACCTTACAACCAATGCCGAAAAAAGCGCAAATTTCGTTATCGCTTCAAGAGTAGGCGATATCAAAGCAACCGATATAAAACAAACCTCAGAAGCCGTTGATATAGGAGCAAAAGCAACAATTAAAGCCCTTGATGATATGAAGGAAAATTTGCTTTTGTTTAGTGTAGATTATGTTTTTAAATAGATTTTTTATTCTTATTTCATTTTTGCTTATGGCATTAAATGCCAATGCTCTTTTCGGCCTTAAAGGAAGAAGCGAGCAAAAAGAACAAATCGCCAAAGCTCGCGCAGAATATGCGGCAGGTAATTATCAAGAAACAATAAAATTGATGAAAGATTTTACTCTAAAAGATGCCCCGAAAAGAAGAATAAAAAGAGCCTATGTTTTAATTGCTAATTCTTATATCGCTATGGAAGAATATGATAAAGCAATGCTAACACTAAATGAAGCTTTGGAGTTTTATCCCAAAGATAAAGATTTGCGCTTGAATCTTGCGGATGTTTACTATCTTTGCGATTTAAACACAAGAGCCATAGAAGAATATCAAATTGTTTTAGACCAAGATACAAATAATCCTCAAGCAATTTTAGGGCTTGCACGAGCTATGTTAAAAGAGGGTTTTTACAGCAAGGCCTGCGAGTATTTTAAAAAATATGTCAAAATGACTAATACCCAAGAAGCAGACGTTTATTATGACTATGCCCAAAGTCATTATCAGGCAAATAATTTTGCGCCCGCTTTGGAACTTGCTTTAATTTCTTTTGAACAAAAACAAACGCCCGATACAAAACTTTTAATAGCAAAAATATATAAAAGTCAGGGGAAAATTGAAAAAGCCGTTCAAGCCGTAAGAGATGCTTGGCTTTTAGACATTAATAGAGAAGATATCTTTTTAACCTATGCCTTATGGCTTGCCTACGACAAAAAAACTTCTGCGCAAGGCCTTGAAATGGCGCAGGAATATCTTAAAAATCATCCAAATAACCGCCTTGCCTTATTTATAAAATATATTGCTTATACAAGACTTGGCAAAGATAAAAAAGCCAAAGAAGTTTTAAAAGAAATTTCTGCCTTGAAAGGTAAAGGATTTATTGATGCTTTAGCACAAAAAATACTTAAAAATTCTTCTAAATAATTTTTGCTCTAGTCATAAAAATATAAAAATGATAAAATAAGAGTAAGGAAGATGTTTATTCCGGGATGGTGTAATGGTAGCACAAGCGCCTCTGGAGCGTTTAGCCTAGGTTCGAGTCCTAGTCCCGGAGTTTTTTTATTTGTTCTGTTTTAAATTAAAAACCCCTGCCATAAAAGCAGAGGTTTTTAAATTATTCTTGTTTTCTAAAAATATTAGAAATAGAATCTTGCTGTTAAAGCACCGCCAATGCCGGTTCTGTCAGAAAAGACATCACCATCTTTTTCCACTTTAGCATTTATATTATATTTACCTTCTAAACCTAAAGCAAAAACAGAACCAAACCTATATTCCAAACCTACAACAGCATGCGGGAAAATTTTGCTTTTTGATTCTTTATCATTTGCAACTTCAAGTTCCGTATTTATATAAGTTGCACCACCACCGAAATAGAAACTGCAAGCATTTTCTCCGCCATCAATTTTATAATAAAGTGTAAGAGGAACGGCGTAAGTTGTTTCTGTTGCTTTAAGGAATAAATATTTATACTCATTTTGACCATAAATATCAGCGCCGATTTTTAAACCAAGTTTACCTGTTTCGCTAACAGCACCTTCGTAGAGAAGTTCCGCACCTATAAGGCCAAAACCTTTTGTCAACTCGCCACCTGCGGCATCGTAGGCTTCTTGCATATCTTTAGGGTCATTTTAAGCACCGCCGAGTTTAAGACCTAAGCCCCAATTTCCGGCAAAGGAAAGAGAGGATACACACATTACTGCGAGCACTGCTAAAATAATTTTCTTCATTTATTATTTTCTCCTAATTAAAATAAACTACAATATTATTATACTAAACTCACTCGACCTT
>JAZRZE010000031.1:0-8842 GCA_045601125.1 Elusimicrobiaceae bacterium
ACTATGTGATACTTACAATAATATATACAATGGCCTTGTTTCTTATATGCTATCTTACTCATATTTTAATTGTAGCATAGAAGAGGAAGAGTTGCCTCTCCTCCATAGGCTTCCGCCTATGGTTTCCCCGGGTAGAATAAATCCGAGGATCAAAAATCCAATAGCGCCTTCCATATAAAAAGCCATATCCCCATTAGGTAAAATTTTCATAATTTACTCCTATTTTTAAAATATTTATCTAATAAAATCTTTATATCATATTTTTATTTTACTTTGCTTGCAAGATAAGCAAATAAAGAGGCAGGTAAAACAAAAAATAAACTTGCAATAACCGCTGTTTGTAAATTAAAACTATCGGAAACAAAACCCACAAGATAAGGCGAAAGGGCATCGCCAAGAGCGTGAATAATAAAAACATTTAAGGCAAAAGCCATAGAGCGTTCTTTTAAAGCAGTAAGATTAACAACGCTTGCATTTAAAGGGCCGTTTTGCATAAAAACAAACATTATGCTGATAATTAAAAAAGTAAAAAATAAAATTTTGCTAGCCATCAAAAAGGCCAAAAGCCCGAAAGGAAAAGCAATTAAATAACTTAAAGTTGTTGTATAAAAATAGCCGTTTTGGGTCTTTTTTTGCCACCTATCGCCAATAAAACCGCCAAGCAAAGTGCCAAGCACACCTGCCACAATTATAAGTCCGCCGAAAATTGTGCCGCTTACTGCTATATCATAATTAAAATATCTGTTTAAAAAACTCGGCCCCCAAGCGGCAAGCGCGCCCAGAGTAAAAGTTCCCATCGCTTGTGCTAAGCAAACAAGCACAAATTTTTTATTTTTTAACAATTTTAAATAATTTGTAAAAGGCGGTTTTTCTTCTTTCTTTTTAGGTGTATCTTTAATTGCGAAATAAACGATAAACGCTAAAATTATACCGGGCAAACCGAGTATCAAAAAAGCAAGGCGCCAACCAAACTGTTTACCTAAAATACCGCCCAAAAGATAACCAAGCGCACTACCTAGCGGCAGGCCTAAAGCAAACAAAGCAAGCACACGCGCGCGAACTTTTGGACTAAACCTTTCGGCTATAAAAGAAGGGCAAACACTTGTAAAGCCCGATTCGCCAACACCCACCAAAGCGCGCGCAAAAATAAGACTAAAATAATTTCTTATGCAAGCACAAGCGCTTGTTGCTATACTCCATAAAAAAGCACTAAGAGCAATAATTTTCTGGCGGGGTGTTCTATCGGCAATATAACCTAAAACAGGCGCACTGAACATATAAACAAGCATAAAAGCACTTGCTAAAAAACCGAGTTCTTTATCACTCAAAAATAAATCTTTTTTGATTAAAGGAAAAACGGAATATAAAACCTGCCTATCAATATAATTAAGCAGATTTATTAAAGCAAGTATTATAAAAATATTGCGTGCTTTCATTTGTGCAGAGTTTGGCGCAAGGCCTCGTATAAACAAATCGCGGCCGAAGTTGATAAGTTCAAAGAACGCACGGGGCCGGGCTGCTCAATTTTATAAAGTTGGTCTTTATAAATTTTGTAAAGTTCTTTAGGAAGTCCGCAAGATTCGCTGCCGAAAACGAGATAATCATCTTCCTTAAATTTTATATCCCAAAGATTTTTTGTCGCTTTTGTAGAAAAGAAAAATAAGCGTGAAGGATCTTTGACCGTTGCCAAAAAATCTTCAAAACACATATGCCTTTTATAATTTAATTTCGGCCAATAATCTAGTCCGCTGCGTCTGATTTCTTTTTCATCCAATTTAAAACCGAGTTTGCCCACAAGGTGTAAAACGCTGTTTGTAGCCACGCAAGTTCTGCCGATATTGCCGGTATTAAAAGGGATTTCGGGGTTAATTAAAACTATATTCATAAAAGAGATTTTGGTTTTTCGCCGTAATAGGCCTTTGTGAAAAGTTCTTTAATTTCGCTTACCAAAGGATAGCGGGCATTACCGCCGGTGCATTGGTCGTCAAAGGCAAGTTCGCTCATCTCGTCAAGTTTGGCAAAAAATTCTTTTTCATCAATACCATATTCTTTAATTGATTTAGGTATATCAAGTTGCTCTTTAAGTTTTTCAATTTCTCTTACTAAAGAGGCAACTTTACCGTCTTTATCAAGCCCGTCGCCAAGATGCAAGAACTGCGCAATTTTGGCATAGCGTCCTTTAACAAAAGGATATTTATATTGCGGAAAGAGGCCTTGCTTTGTCGGTTTATCTGTTGCGTTAAACTCAATAATATAACTAATCAAAAGAGCATTGGCAAGTCCATGCGGAACATGGAACATACCGCCAAGTTTATGCGCCATTGAGTGACATAAACCAAGGAAGGCATTGGCAAAAGCCATACCGGCAATTGTTGCGGCATAGTGCATTTTTTCACGTGCCATTGGTGCTTCAGCGCCCTTGTCATAAGATTCTTTAAGATATTTAAAGATTAATCTTAAAGCCTCAAGCGCTTGGCCTTCGGTAAAATTGGTGGACATTATTGAAGTGTAAGATTCTATTGCGTGGACCATAACATCAAGCCCGGAATAAGCCGCAAGTTTTTTTGGCATATTCATAACAAAATCCGGGTCAACAATTGCCATATTGGGCGTAATTGCATAATCGGTAATAGCGTATTTTGTATTTGTTCTTTCGTCAGTAATAATGGTAAAAGGCGTAACCTCGGAACCTGTGCCCGAAGTCGTGGGTATAGCCACCAAAACGGCTTTTTTGCCTTCTTCGGGGAGACTGTAAATACGCTTTCTAATATCCATAAATCTGGCTGCGATATCTTCAAAGGAAAGGTGCGGATTTTCATACATAAGCCAAATCATCTTTGCTGCGTCCATAGGTGAACCGCCGCCAAGGCCGATAAACAAATCGGGTTTGAAAGTTTCCGTCATTTTCAAAGCGGAGTTAATTGTTGCAATATTCGGATCGGGCAGAACACCGCTGAAAACTTCAAAAGAGATATTGAACTTTTCAAGCATATCTCCGACGGTTTTAACATAACCGCAAACTTCCATATTTTTATCGGTTATGATAAGAGCGCGTTTTTTATCTTTAAGTTCGCTGATGCCGATTTCAAGGGCTCCACGTTTGAAATAAATTTTGGGAGGAACGCGATACCAAAGCATATTTTCGCGTCTTTGGGCAACGGCTTTAATGTTTAATAAATGTTTTACGCCGATATTTTCGCTTACGGAATTACCACCCCAAGAGCCGCAACCAAGCGTAAGTGAAGGCGCAAGTTTAAAATTATAAACATCACCTATTGCCCCTTGAGATGATGGCATATTAATTAAAACGCGGCCCGTGTGCATAAACTTTTCAAAAAACTCAATATGCTCTTTATTTGTTTCTTCGGTATATAAAACGGAAGTGTGGCCCGCGCCGCCAAGTTCAACAAGAGCTTCTGCTGTTTTAACGGCGTGTTTAAAATCTTTTGTCTTATAACAGGCAAGGATGGGTGAAAGTTTTTCATGCGAAAAAACTTCTTTCCCACCGATTTTTTCACATTCGGCTATTAAAATTTTTGTATCTGGCGGCACTTTTAAGCCAGCCATTTCGGCGATTTTATAAGCACTTTGTCCGACGATTGCGGAATTTAATTTAAAGCCGTCGGGCATAATGGTTTTTGCAAGAAGTTCTTTTTCTTCCGCATTTACTACATAACAACCGCGCAATTTGAATTCTTCTAAAACTTCTTTGTAAACTTGCTCGCAAATTATTATGGCCTGCTCGCTTGCGCAAATAACGCCGTTATCAAAAGTTTTACTCATAATAACGGAACTTACGGCCATTTTTATATCGGCAGTTTCATCAATAACGACAGGCGTATTTCCAGCACCGACACCGATAGCCGGTTTACCGGAACTATAGGCAGCGTGAACCATACCCGGCCCGCCGGTTGCTAAAATCAAATTAATGCCGGGGTGCTTCATAAGGGCATCACTTAACTCGGTAGTAGGGTTTTCTATCCAGCCGATAATGCCTTCGGGCGCACCTGCTTTAACGGCGGCGTCAAGAACTATTTTTGCTGCCATAATAGTAGATTTTTTTGCTCTTGGATGGGGCGAAAAGATTATGCCGTTTCTTGTTTTCAAAGCAAGTAAAGATTTAAAAATCGCCGTAGAAGTGGGGTTTGTTGTGGGGATAATACCTGCAATAATGCCGATAGGTTCTGCTACTTGGGCATAACCAAAAGAGTCATCTTCGCTTATTACACCGCAGGTTTTTGTATCTTTATAATTATTGTAAATATATTCGGAAGCAAAGTGATTTTTAATAACTTTATCTTCCATTACGCCCATGCCGGTTTCTTCAACGGCGAATTTGGCAAGTTCAATTCTTGCGCGCGAAGCCGCAATGGCCGCCGCCTGAAAGATTTTATTTACTTTATTTTGACTGAATGTGCTATATTCTTTTTGTGCTTTTCTTACTTTTTCTACAATTGAATTTAACTCTTCTAACGGCATAAAGCCCCCTTATATATACATATATTTATTATACAAAAATAGCACTTTTTTGCTCTAGGTCAAAAGGCCTATTTTAATATAGGTCTTTTGACTCTGGACTTTTTTAGATATGTAATGTATATTATAATTATAGAAACAAAAGGGAGATTCCGTATGAAAAAAATAATATTATCAATATTTGCTCTTTTGCTCCTTGTTCCGCTTGGCGCAAAAGATTTAAAAGTTCAAATTAACTCTAATATGAAAATCAGAGAATTTACATTTTTGAGAAATTACGCTATCGTAATCAATAAAGACCATTATTACGGCCCTATAAGTAAAGATGTCCGTCTTAAAGTGGAGGCTATAGGCGGCAAAAAACTTTCTTTATCCTTAAGTTATAGAGAAGGAAATACTTATAAATATACAAGCCTTGGCACAACTTCTTCAAGAGTGGATGTCGTTCAATCTTTAGGGAAAAATATAGATTTTTCAAAAACTATTAATCCGAAAGTGCAACAAACCAGTAAACCTACAAAGAACTTTACTGATACTATTATTTCTTCCCAAATTCTAAAATACACTACTCCCTTCTTCAAATTCAAATATAAAGACGGAGATGAAGTAAACTTACCGGGAACTATCGCTTTTTGGGGTATTCCTACTTTTTATGCTTCTTCTACCGGTAGCAAAATGTTCTATGTGGTTGAAAATGTTAATTTGGAACGCTATCTATCCTTCGTAACAAATTGCGAACTTAGAAAAGCCTATAATATTGAAGCCTATAAAGCACAAGCAATTTTAGCAAGAACTTTTGCTTTACAAAAAACTTCTGAAAGAATTGACCAATACAAAAACCACAATAAAACTTTTTGGAAAAATTTCCAATTAAGACCGGATGAAAAAGATCAAGCCTATTTATGTAAGATGAGTGTGGAAGGAACAGATGATTATGCCTTACCAAGTGATGATGTAAACAATGCCGTAAAAGCTACTAAAAACTTAATCGTAAGCAAAAACGCTGAGTTAGAAGAAATTTATTATTGCGCTTACTGCGGAACCTGCTCCTACTGTAAAGATAATAAATGCTCCGCTACCGCCGGTGGCAGAGGCGATTGTCAAAATGGTTTAATTGATTATGCAAAGAAAGGACATAACTACAAGCAAATTATAAACCATTATCACCCCAACACAAAAATTATTGATCATAATACTCTTGATATTTACTATGGTTATAATGAAGCTGACCCTGCACAAGAAATTGAGAACTCTTTCTTAGATCAGGAAAACTTAATAAATACTCAAAAACTTATTGATCAGATGATTTAACGCTTTATGAAAAAGTTTACCTATCTTGCTTTGTTTATACTTTGTTTTATTTCCTGCACTTTGATTTGTCGCGCTTTGGCAAATCAAAGTGCTTTTTTTACTAAAGAGCAAATCGCCCCGTTAAAAAAAGAAATGGAACAAATAAAAAAGGAAAAATTTTCGGGCTGTTCTATCTTTCCGAAAATAATATTAGAAGAAGCAATAAGAGACCCTTATTTATTTTATATCGTAGATAAAAATAACTCCTTACCCCAAGAATATACCCCGAACGATTTGATAGGAGAAGGTAAAGCAAAAATCCGCCAAGAAACTTTTGACGCTTTTGAAAATATGGCACAAGCCGCCAAAGAAGACGGTATAGACCTTTGGATACTTTCCGGCTTTCGCTCTTATGAAAGACAAGCATATCTTTTTAACAGAAGCGTTCATACTAAAGGACCTGAACACGCAAATAACTTTGTTGCACGCCCCGGTGAATCCCAACACCAACTAGGCACTGCCGTAGATATAAACAGTGTGGAAAGTTCCTTTGTTAATACAAAAGAATATGCTTGGCTTAAAAAAAATGCCGCGACTTTCGGTTTTAGTTTATCCTTTCCCGAAGGTCAACAAGAAAAAACCGGTTATGCTTTTGAACCTTGGCATTACCGCTATATTACACCGCTGGGGGCTACCTTACAAAAAATATATTTCAACGATAGTCAAGTTGATTTTTTAGATACTCTTAATGCCTGCCTTGAAGAAAATTGCTACAATAGTAGTATATGATAACTTTAGATGAAATTAAGAAAACGGCAAAACTTGCCAAAATAGAAATAACCGAACAAGAAGCAACCCTCTATACAAAACAACTTGATGCTGTTTTACAGTGGGTAGCCAAATTGCAAGAAATTAAAACCCAACCCACCAAACAGGAAACTATTCCTTGCACTTATCAAAGAGAAGATACTCCTGTATCTTTTGAAGACACCGCTACTATTAGAACAGCGTTTAATGATAGTAAAGATAATTTTTTGAAGGTAAAAAAAGTTTTATGAAAACAGCTATTCAGATAATTAATGAAATTAAGGAAGGCAAAACAACTGCCGTTCAAACCGTTTTAGAAAGTTTAAAAGTTATCAAAGAATTAAACCCAAAAATCAATGCTTTTTTGGAAGTTTACGAAGAAGAAGCCCTTAAAAAAGCAGAAGAAATTGATAAAAAACCCCTTGAACAAAGAGGGCGCCTTGCCGGTTTACCTATTGCTATAAAGGATAATATCTTATACAAAGGGCACAAAGTAAGTTGTGCAAGCAAAATGCTGGAAAATTTTGTCGCACCTTATAATTCAAGCGTGGTAGAAAAGCTGCTTAAAGAAGATGCCATAATCATCGGTAGAACAAATATGGATGAATTTGCTATGGGTTCTTCAAATGAGAACTCCGCCTTCGGCGTGGTTAAAAACCCGCACGATTTAACAAGAGTACCCGGAGGCTCAAGCGGTGGCAGTGCCGCAGCCGTTGCAAGCGGTATGGTAAGCGTTGCCCTTGGCAGCGATACCGGTGGCTCTGTGCGCCAACCATCGGCTTTTTGTGGCGTTTGCGGGGTAAAACCGACTTATGGTTCTGTTTCAAGATACGGGCTTATCGCTTTTGCTTCAAGTTTAGATCAAATCGCTCCCATAACCTTAGACAGCCAAGATAATGCTCTTATTTTAAGTATTATCAGCGCGGAAGATAAAAGAGATTCTTCCTACACAAAACCATTTGTCCTAAAAGAAGAAAATGTTAAAGATTTAACTATAGGTATACCAACAGACTTTCTTGAAGGATTAAATGAAGAAATTTTAGCCGCAATAAATAATGCCAAAGAAACTTTTATAAAACAAGGTATAAAAATTAAAGAAATAACTTTGCCTTATGCGAAGTATTCTTCACCTTGCTACTATATTTTAGCCGGAAGTGAGGCCAGCAGCAATCTGGCCCGTTTTGACGGCCTTAGATATGGCTTTAGCGATAAAACAGCAAAAGATTTAGAAGATACTTACTTAAAAGATAGAGCAAAATTCGGGCCAGAAGTTAAACGCAGAATTATGACCGGCACTTACTGCCTTGGCAGCGCACACGCTCAAGATTATTATTTACAAGCGCAAAAAGTAAGAGAAATTATCAAAGAAGATTTTCAAAGAGCTTTTAGGGAAGTTGATATTATCTTGTTGCCTACGACACCAAGCACAGCTTTCAAATTGGGCGAAAAAATAAATAATATTTTGGAATTATATCTAGCGGACTTATACACCGTTCCCGCTAATATGGCAGGGTTGCCGGCTTCGTCTGTTCCTTTTGGTAAAGATAAAAACAATTTGCCTATCGGCGTTCAGTTATACGGCAATTATTTTGAAGAGAATAAAATCTACGGCCTTGCAAAAATTTTAGAACAGAGGTAAAAAATGTTTGCGGAATTTTCTTGCGGCGGAGTTATTTTAGAAAATAATAAAGTTCTTCTTGTTCAGGTTAAGAGCATGAAGGGACGCAAGATTTGGACTTTTCCAAAAGGTCATATTGAACAAGGGGAAACCCCACGTCAAGCCGCGTTAAGAGAAGTACTTGAAGAAACCGGTTATAAGGCTTCTATTGTTAAACCTCTCTTAAAAGTGCGCTATGCTTTTACCTTAAAAGGCAGATATGTCCGCAAAGTTGTTCAATGGTATTTAATGAAAAAACTCGGAAGAATAGGCAAGCACGACCCTTCGGAAATTTTAGCTATAAACTGGGTTTCCATAAACAAAGCAAAAGAAATGGTGGAATATCCCAGTGATAAACGCTTACTTGAACTCGTGGAAGAAGAAAACGCTTTACTTACCCAAAATATTTCTAAAGTTTTATAAATAAAATATCAGTAAATAAACATCCCCCCGCAAAGCGGGGGGTTTTTTACATTACGGGTAAAACCCTTGCCTACTAGCTTAGGGCTAAAAGCCCTTTTTAACAGCCTGCCACACGCGACTCACCGTGCTCTCTTTAAATGGATCTTTATCAAACGGCAGCCTATCGCCTAGTTCATCATCTTTTAGTTG
>JAZRZE010000032.1:0-3802 GCA_045601125.1 Elusimicrobiaceae bacterium
TTTGTTACTTCTATTCTGCCCAAAAGTATGTAAAATGGACACTATAATTTTTGCTAGTTATAGCAAAGCGCGGATTTTCGTTTTAACTGATTCTAAATCACTATTAGATAAAAGTGGAATTAGGTCATTTATTTCTTCAACATTCTTATCCCACCATTTAAACTTAAGTAGTAAATCAATCAATTCATCATCAAAGCGTTTTTTGACAACTTTGCAAGGGTTACCAACAGCAATTGTATATGGCGGAATATCTTTTGCCACCACAGAATTAGCACCGATTATAGCACCATCTCCAATATGTACACCGGGTAAAATTGTGACATTTTGACCTATCCAAACATCATTACCCACAACGGTATCACCTTTTAAGGGCAGTTCTTTTGTTACGGGGGCCAGAGCATTACCCCAGTCGCCACCCATAATATAAAACGGATAAGTGCTTGCACAGTTCATTCTATGATTAGCACCGTTCATTATAAATTCCACACCTTTAGCAATAGCGCAGAATTTCCCGATAATTAGTTTGTCACCTATAAAATCATAATGATGGGTGACGTGTTTTTCAAATTGTTCAGCACCGTTTACATCATCGTAATAAGTGTAATCTCCTACAATGATATTTGGGTTCTTTATTACATTTTTAATGTAGCAAAGGCTTGGGATTTTTTCGTTTGGAAATATTTTGTTTGGATTAGGTATATTTTTCATACTTTTATTATAGAATATTGCGAGCATAAATAATGCAATGATTTTTTATAGATATAGTGTCCACTTGTATAAGTTTTGGACACTATAATTTTGGCTAGTTCGATTTATAGAAAGCGCAGTTGTTTTATAGGTTATAGTGTCCAAAAAGTGTCCACCTCTTTCATAGTTCGTTTTCTTCATTTTCTTCATTTACCCTAAAAAATTTAGAATGCTTGGGGTAGAATATGACCCTCTTACTCCGTTTGATCCTAAGGATCCTTTTAACTTAAAGAATAATAAGTGGCCTGCACGCACAACTAGACCCGCAAAGACACCGATGCCAATACCCGCAACTACACCCGCACCCGCTATGTCACCCAATTTATTGGAAACAACTAGGTTCGAGAATAATATTAAGTTAGATTTCAGCAATTTTTATAATTCAACAAGAGAGGTAGATCCTAACAAATTTACAATGTATAACAACTATTATGACAAGTATAATGGAATGAGACCACTTTCTTATATGCCTCTTGATTTTTTTGGCGAAAAATGGATTCCTTTCGATTTTTATAAAACGATAAAAACTCCGTAAGTGTTCAGTTATTTGGCAAAAAACCAATAAGCCGCCTTGATTATATTTCCCTTTAATGTTATCATATATATAACAATAAAAACGGAGGCAGTAAAAAATGTCAATCAAAACATATCTGCAAGATATCTTAGAGCAAGTTGCTAAAAGAGATCCGGCAGAACAGTTATTTCAACAAGCAGTAAAAGAAGTTCTTTCTACATTAGAGCCTATTTTAGAGGCCGAACCTAAATACCAAAAATACGCAATTCTTGAAAGGTTAGTTGAACCTGAAAGAATTATCACTTTCCGCGTGCCGTGGTGTGATGATAAAGGTAATATCCGCGTAAATAGAGGTTATAGAGTTCAATTCAACAGCGCAATCGGGCCTTATAAAGGCGGTTGCCGTTTCCACGAAACCGTAACTTTAAGTATGCTCAAATTTTTAGGTTTTGAACAAACTTTCAAAAACAGTCTTACCGGGCTGCCGATGGGCGGCGGTAAGGGCGGTTCAGATTTTGATTACAGAGGTAAAAGCGAAATGGAAGTTATGCGCTTTTGCCAATCTTTCATGAACGAACTTTATCGCCATATCGGTCAATTTACCGATGTTCCCGCAGGCGACCTTGGCGTCGGCGCAAGAGAAGTCGGCTATATGTTCGGTCAGTATAAAAAATTGACAAATCAATTTGTCGGCGTATTTACCGGTAAAGGGCCTTCCTTCGGCGGCAGTCTTATCAGACCGGAAGCCACTGGATATGGCGTTGTTTATTTTGCCGAAGAAATGCTTAAACGCGTTAACGAAAGCGTTAAAGGTAAAAACTGCATTATTTCCGGTGCGGGCAATGTCGGTATTCATACCGCTGAAAAAATTATGCAACTTGGCGGCAAAGTCGTCGGGTTCAATGATTATGACGGCGCAGTTTATGATAAAGACGGCCTTGACGCTGAAAAAATCGCTTTCCTTAAAGAACTCGTTTTCGTCAAGAGAGCAAGCCTTAAAGAATATGTTAAAAAATATACTAAAGCAGAATTTCACGAAGGCAAAAAATCTTGGTTCATTCCTTGCTTTGCGGCCTTCCCGACTGCTTGCGAAAATGAACTTAAACTTGAAGATGCTCAAACCCTCGTTAAAAACGGCGTTAAACTTGTTTGCGAAGGCGCAAATATGCCTTGCACGCCGGAAGCTGTGGAACTCTTCCAAAAATCAGGAGTTTTATATGCTCCGGGCAAAGCAGCCAATGCAGGCGGTGTTGCCGTTTCAGGCTTAGAAATGACGCAAAACTCTATCCGCCTTTCTTGGACCAAAGAAGAAGTTGAAGAAAAACTCCACAAAATTATGATAGGTATTCATAATTCTTGCGTAGATGCTGCAACAAAATATGGCAAGAAAGACGATTATTTACTCGGTGCAAATATTGCAGGCTTCAAAAAAGTTGCCGATGCTATGATTGCACAAGGCGTAATTTAAAACAGCAGTAACTACGGGCGGAGAATTGTGTGCCTCCGCCCGTTAATTTTTTGGTAGGATTAATTTATTATGGAATTATTTATCAATGTTGACGGCGGAAGCCGCGGAAACCCCGGACCGGGCGCAAGCGGTTGGATTATTAAAGATAAAAGCGGAAAAGTGCTTGTAAAAGAAGGTTTATTCTTTAAAGAGTGTACTAATAATCAAGCAGAGTTTACCGCCTTAAAAATGGCTTTAAAAGCCGCAAGTGAATATGGTAAATGTTCCTTAAATATCAAAGCTGACTCCCAATTAATGGTGCGCCAGTATCTTGGCGAATATAAAATAAAAAATCCCGACCTGCAAGTTTTAATGGGGGAAATAAAAAAACTTGCCGCAAATTTTAAACAAATAACTATCAACCACGTTCCGCGCGAACAAAATAAAGAAGCAGACGCAATTTGTAATCTTATTATGGACAGGGCCTTAAAAGGCACAAAAACCGTTATTGCTGAAGTTAAAGAAGAAATTAAGCCAACACCCGTAACAAAAGCAGAACCCCAAAAATTACAACCTACGGTAATAAAAAAAGTAAAAATTTCCGCAACCAAAAAGGAAACCAGAGAAGAAAAAGACCCCATATTCAAAAAAACTTCTACCGTTAAAAAAACAAAAAAAGCAACAAAGAAAACTCCCGTTCAACTTGAATTATTTGATAAAATATAAGTAAGGGCAAGGAAATCGCTCCCGCATTTTTGCGGGGGAGGAACTTCCGGACTCCTAGGGCAAAAGCGCCGTGTGAAAACGCGGGAGGATAGGGCCATATTACCCTGTTCGACGGAAAGTGCAGCAGAAAAAATACCGCCTGTTTTTTTAAGCAGGTAAGGGTGAAATGGCGGTTCAAGAGACCACCGCATAAAGAGCAATCTTTATGGCAAGGCAAACCCCGCTTGGAGCAAGGTCAAAGACGCCGATGCAGGGCCCCTGCGCTAAGGTAAAGTGGACCGCTTAGACAAATGATTTCCGGCTTTAGTTTACTAAAGCAACAGAATCCGGGGTATTGCCCTAATGTTTTAAGAAGGGGGAATAATATT
>JAZRZE010000033.1:0-2437 GCA_045601125.1 Elusimicrobiaceae bacterium
CTATGTGATACTTACAATAATATATACAATGGCCTTGTTTCTTATATGCTATCTTACTCATATTTTAATTGTAGCATAGAAGAGGAAGAGTTGCCTCTCCTCCATAGGCTTCCGCCTATGGTTTCCCCGGGTAGAATAAACCCGTTTAGCAAAGAAAAAGCTAAACGGGTTTTATTTTTTATAAAAACTTATTCTCCTTGAGTAGTTTCTTCACATTGAACATCATGGGAAAGCGGTTTCAAAGTAAAATTATTATAAGGTTGAAAGTTGAAAACAGGTGTAGGTAAATTGAGATTAGGAGTATAAACTTTACTATTCAACACCGGTATTATAGGTTGAGTTTGTAAGGGGGTATTAACTTTATTGTCTTGGAATAAATTCCTCATCGCATTAAAACCTAAGGGGATAGAAACAAACGGAGTATAAGGACTCACTTTATTGATAAGATTTCTACCCATCGGAGTAAATAACAAAGGAACTGTACCTAAAGTATAAACACCTAATGCCAAAGGCAATACTGATTGGTTTGCTTCAAAATCTGTAGCACCTGCTTGTAATTTCTTTTCAGAAATCAAACTGTATCCGTAAGGTATAAACGAACCGATATAAGCACCGGAATAGAAAGATATGGCCGTTGTTGTTAAACCAGTCACACCGTCAAATTTTCTTGCTAAAGGTAAAACACCTTTAACCGTAATATCTTCAATACCGGCAATCATTGTTTTTTGCAGATATTGATACATATTTGCTGTTCCGAAACCGACTAATGTACCGCTTAAGATACCTATAGCAATGTTTGTTCGATAAGAGAATTTATCACTTGGTAACATCAAACCGATTGTACCTGCTGTCGTCAGTAAAATACTGTTACGAATACCTTGCGGGAAGGTTGTTTTTCTCTTTATTTTAAATCTTACAAAAGCAGAAGGTATAGTAACTAAAGTAGAGGCAAGCAGTTTATTAAAGTTCTTACTTGCATTAGTGTGCGCACTCATATAATTTTCCACAGAATCTCTTCTAAAGCTATTATAAGTTTTAAATAAGACATAAGATTCCGTCGCACCGAAGGAAAGATAACTTAAATAATAAGGCATTATCTTTGAAGAGGCAAAAAGCGTAAAAGGTTTAAAAATTTCTTTACTGGCATCACCGAAATCTCTTAATCTGGGTAAAGCTGTTGTCTTGCGTGGCATAATTTTATAGTTAAATTCTCTAGCCACGCTTGAAGGAATAAAACCTTTCATAGCCACTATTCCTAGCACGGCAAGGCCTGCTAAAGCAGGATAAGAGAACGAAAAGTCTACATTATTCTTACCCCATATTGCTTGCGCGCCCCAAGGGAGAAGAACCATAGACAAAGAACCCACATTTTTAGCAAGCATTGAAATAGTCATACTTGCTTTTGTGGTTTGATATCTGTGTATAGCGGCATTTAAAGAGGCTCTTGTAAGAGAAGAAGAAACACCCGCAGAGAGAGAAGCAACCACTAAAGGTACATAAGAAGGAGCCACATCTGCCGTCATTGTATGACCGTTTTCATCATAGAGGACATTACCGTTTGCATCTTTTTTCTTACTGGCAAAACCATTATATTTATTTAAAGCGGCGTAAGTCATGCCGGAACCGGCTATAATTAAAGCCGTAGTTTGAACATTAGCAGCACCAAAGCGTTTTACAAACGGGGCTGCCATAGGAGATAATAAAGAAAACGCATAGGGAAAACCGACGCTCACGCCGAAAATAATAGGTTGGGGGATATAGTTAGGATCATTTGGATTATTAAACGGTGCCTGATTTAAAGACATATTCAAACTTGTTGCACCGGCTGATAAGGACAACATATTATTAAAGAACAAGGGCCACATTTTGCTTGGTTTTTTAACTAAAGTTAAGAAAGAAAGATCTTCCACTTTTACGCCCGATTTCGCCATTAAGGTAAGAACTTCCTTAGGCACGCCGATATTAACATCAAGTGCCTTACCACCCAAAGTAATCACATTATCTTTTAAAAGAAGTTTACTGCCACTATTAATTGCGTCAGAAATGCTTATGGAATTTTTTAAAGCCATATCCAAAGAAACTTTGGACACGATATTACCGTTGATATCATACAAAGGAACAACATTATATTCTTTTTTATGGAGTTTCCATTTTTCAGCAATATTGAAAGGCTGATTTTTAAATCTTAAAGTGATATAGCGTTTTTGCTTTAACATTTCTAAATATTTAGCAAGATTATTAAACTTTTCGTATTCAAGTAATTCCTCTGCGGAGAGAATATTCACATTTTTTGCATAATAAGCAATTTTTTCCTTGTTTAAAGCCAAAGTTTTTTCTAAATCTGCAATAGTTCCTTCAAGCAACTTATTATATTTAATAATGTCATCAGGTTCCAAGGTGTTTGCTTTGAAAGTTTTAAGTAAAGAACCACGGGCTT
>JAZRZE010000034.1:0-7087 GCA_045601125.1 Elusimicrobiaceae bacterium
ATGTGATACTTACAATAATATATACAATGGCCTTGTTTCTTATATGCTATCTTACTCATATTTTAATTGTAGCATAGAAGAGGAAGAGTTGCCTCTCCTCCATAGGCTTCCGCCTATGGTTTCCCCGGGTAGAATAAAAACGCGCTCAGCATAAAGAGCGCGTTTTTTGTTTAAAAATATCTTTTATTTATTTTTTCTAAAAGATTTATAAGGTCTAATAATCCTATAAAATCTTCCATTTTTTGACACTCTTTAAGAACTTGTTTTTGTGAAGAAGAAAAAGCAAAGAAAGAACACCAACAGAGGCTAGTGCCTTTTTTAAAAAATAAAGCACCTCTTGGCGTAATTAAAAAAGTAATCGGCTTTTTCATTCTTGTACCAAAGAAAACTAATTTTGACATAAATTCTGGAGTTAAAACATTAGCAATATTTTCGGGCTTATCAATATAAATATCAAATAATCCCTGTGTGTCCATTTCTATCTTGGTCAAAACATTATTATCATTAAAAAGTTTTGTAAAAAATTTTTCGTGGGGTTTAATTAAAAGAATATTTTTAAAATCCGGAATAGGAGTCGTTTGAACTAAGAGGTATTCTTTGAAGTTTTTACCATTATATTCCTTTTGTGAGGTTACCTCATATAAGTTAAAATCCCTATTGTAAAAATTACCGGACAACTCAAAATCAAGTTTTATCTCTTGTCTTGAGCCGAACATATTGAGATCTCTTAAATATTTTTTACAATTCCAAGTAAGTCTTTTATTGTTTTTAAACCAATTATGTATTTGTTTTTTCTTTAAAAATGATTTTAGAAAGGATAGCATATAAGACACTATAAAGAGCAAATAAAACGAATAAAGTAATTATCCAAGTTTCTAAACTGATAATTGCAAAAAAATATGAACATAAGAAAAGAATTACAGGAAAAAGTGATAACGCTAAAATTATTCTAAACAATCTAAATTTCTTTATAAGTTTCTAGTAAAAAAACGGGGGTATGGTGTTATTTTCCATAAATTACGCCTATTTCTTTTTCTTATTTTTAACTTTAAGTAAAAGAATTGCTTTTTTAAGCTCAATTTCGGCAAGTTCCATATCAATATCTGCACCTTTGGCAGATAAAGAGGCTTTGGCTTGTTCTACTTTTTGTTTGGCGGTTTCTTCGTCAACTTCGCGGGCAAGAGCGATATCTTCGGCAAAGACGGAAACTTCATCTTTGGCAATTTCGGCTAGTCCGCCCATTAAGGCAAAAACTTCTTCTTTACCGTCAATAGTATATCTTAACTCACCGAAATTTAAAGTTGCAACATAAGGTTTATGGCCGGGCAAAACACCCATTTCTCCCTCGTAAGCGGGCAAGACAACAAAATCAACCTCTTTATCTAAAACAGGTTTCTGCGGAGTGGTTATTTGCAAACGAAGTTTTTTATTTGTTTTCATCTTTTTGTTGCATCTTTTCGTAATTTTTTAAGACATCTTCTATGCCGCCGCAATTGAAAAATGCTTGCTCGGGGATATGGTCATATTCGCCGGCGATAATGCCTTTGAAACTTTTAATTGTATCTTCAATTTTGACATATTTGCCGGGAACACCGGTAAATTTTTCCGCAACGAAAAACGGCTGGGATAAAAACTTTTGTATGCGTCTTGCGCGGGCAACGGTTGTTTTATCTTCGTCGCTGAGTTCATCCATACCGAGTATTGCGATAATATCCTGTAAATCTTTATATTTCTGTAAAATTCTGCGGACATCTTGGGCTACCTGATAGTGTTCTTCGCCTAAAACTCTGGCATCTAAAATGCGCGAAGTGGAATCAAGAGGGTCAACTGCCGGATAAATACCAAGACTTGCTAACTGACGAGATAAAACGGTTGTTGCGTCAAGGTGAGTAAATGTAGATGCAACACCGGGGTCCGTTAAGTCATCAGCCGGAACATAAACCGCTTGAATAGAAGTGATAGAACCTTTTTTTGTAGAGGTAATCCTTTCCTGTAAGGCACCGATTTCGGTATTTAAAGTAGGTTGATAACCGACGGCAGACGGCATACGCCCCAAGAGAGCAGACACTTCGGAATTGGCAAGAACATAGCGGAAAATATTATCTAAGAACAAAAGAACATCTTGGCCTTTTTTATCTCTGAAATATTCCGCCTGAGTTAAAGCGGTTAAAGCGACTTTTGCTCTTGCGCCGGGCGGCTCGTTCATTTGGCCGTAAACAAGAACGGTTTTATCAAGAACGCTTGAGCCGTCGGCAAGTTTACTTTCCTGCATTTCAAGCCAAAGGTCATTGCCTTCGCGGCTTCTCTCGCCGACTCCGCCGAAAACAGAACTGCCGTGATGTTGGCGCGCGACATTGTTAATAAGTTCCATAATAATAACGGTTTTACCGACACCCGCACCGCCAAAAAGGCCGACTTTTCCCCCCTTCATATAGGGAGCAATTAAATCTATAACTTTTATGCCTGTTTCAAAAATTTCAGGTGAGGTTTTTTGCTCTTCAAGAGAAGGCGGCAAAGCGTGAATTGAGGAATATTCTTTTGTTTCAATAGGACCACGGTGGTCTTTTGGCTGGCCTAAAACATCAAGCAAACGGCCAAGACACGCTTCGCCCACAGGCACTTTTAAAGGTGCACCGGTATCAATAGCGGAGGCACCGCGCGCAAGGCCATCTGTCGGACCTAAAGCAACGGCGCGGACTATATTATCGCCGATTTGCTGCGCCACTTCTGCTACTAAAATATCTTTTTCGTTTATTTTAATTTCAAGAGCATTGTTTATAAGCGGTAAATCCTTTTCAAATTGGACATCTACCGCCGGACCTATAATTTGCACTACTTTGCCTATATTCATAAAAATAACCTCAATTTAAAGCATTTGCGCCGCTGACAATTTCCGTAAGTTCATTGGTAATTGTCGCTTGGCGGACTTTGTTTAATTTAACACTTAAATTATCTACGATTTCCCCAGCGTTTTTGCTGGCACTTTCCATAGCGTTCATACGCGCGGCAAGTTCGGCCGCCTGACTTTCTAAAAGAACAGTATATAAAGTTGCGCCTAAATAACGCGGAATTAAAACTAAAAAAACGGCTAACATACTTGGCTCAAAAGTAATACCCGAAATATCTTTATCACCTTCAATTTCGTCAAAATCAAAAGGGAGAAAATCTTTACTTACTAATTTTTGGCTTGCCATTGACTTAAAATCATTGTAAATCAAATGCACGGAAGAAATATTATATTTTGTGCCTGCCTGTAAAATTGCGTCTTTGACCATCGTCGCGTGAGCATAAGACGCTTTTGGAAAAATACCGATAAGTTCGCCCACAACATGTAAACGCGGTATCTTTAGACGCTTTAGAAAATCACGCCCTTTTTTGCCGATAATAAAAATATATTTTTCTTTTTGCTCGTTTGCTCTTAACCACTTTAGGGTTTCCCTTAAAGCATTGGCATTAAAAGAGCCGCAAAGCCCTTTATCTGCCGTAATTAAAATTAACATAACGCTGTTTTTATCGGTTTCAGAATTATCAAAATAACGATAAGCGGAGTTTTTGCGAAGTTCGCTATCCGGCGCTTGAATATCATTGCGAAGACTGTCAATCATTTCCGCCATTTTGCGGGCAAAAGGGCGCCCGTTAAGCATCATTTGCTGGGCTTTGCGGATACGGGCAGAAGATATCATCTTCATCGTCAGCATAATTTGCTGCGTGGCTTTGGTTGATTTTATCTCCTGCTTAATATCGCGTAAAGATTCCATTTATTTGTTCCTTGCCTCTAAAACTTTAACATAATCGGCTATACCAAGTTCAAGAGTCCAATCGGGAGTATAACCGATTTTTTCTTTGCTTAAAGCGATATCTGCTTCTGTTTTTAATTGATAGAAACTGTAAGGATTATCAATATATTCCGCCGGTAAAGTTGTTTTTAACTCGGCATTTAAGCATTTAACAATATCGTTGAAACTTCTTGCAATACCTGTGCCCGCATTAACAACGCAACTATCTTTTGCCGTAAGGGCGCACATATTTGCCTTAACAATATCTTTGATATAAACGAAATCTCTTTGCTGTTCGCCCATTTTGAAAATTTTAGGGTTATGGCCTTTCTTCATTTGATTATAAAGTTGATAAATCATACTTGAAGTTTTACCTTTATAATATTCGCCGGGGCCGTAAACATTAAAATAGCGCAGACCGACGATTTTCATATCTTGGTTATCAGAGGCAAATTCGCGTGCGACATTATCCATAATGGCTTTGGAAAAGCCGTAAATATTTTCCGGCGTGGGAGTTTGATTAACATTCATAGGACAAGCGCCGTTGCCGTAAGTGGCAGCCGAAGAAGCGTAGACAACTCTTTTAATTTCATTATCGGCAGCATAATTTAAAATTTTTCTAAAGGCTTCTACATTAACTTCCATCATCTTTTTTTGGTCGTGGATATCGGTATCGGTTATGGCTGCTTCGTGGAAGATGGCATCATAATAATCGTCCGGTGGTAAGGTTTCCGCAAGATTTACAGTAATAATATCACCCTTAAAGCCGAGTAAATTCTTAAAATGACCGGAAGAAAAATCATCTACAATAGTAACCGCGTGACCTTGTTTAACAAGTTCCCATGCTATATTGCTGCCGACGAAACCGGCACCGCCTGTAACTAAATATTTTTTTTGTGTTGTCATAATTTTCTCCTTTTTATTTTTCCTTAAACATTGTCTTAAAATCTTCTAAAGCTGCTTTTATTTCGTTTTCAAGTTCTTCATCAAGGGCTTTTGCCTCTGCAATTTTCTTGAGTAAGGTAGCATATTTTGAACGGGCAAAAGTTAATAAATCTGTTTGATAAGCAGCAATTTTATTAACGGCAATATCATCAAGATAACCTTTTGTGCCGGCAAATAAAACTAAAGTTTGTTCTTCTACAAGCATTGGCTGATATTGCGGTTGTTTTAATAGTTCTCTTAGACGTTGGCCGCGTGCAAGTTGAAACTGGGATTCTTTATCAAGTTCACTACCGAATTGCGCAAAACTTGCAAGTTCCTGATACTGCGCCAAATCAATACGCAAAGTACCAGCCACTTTACGCATGGCCTTTTTCTGCGCGCTACCGCCAACGCGTGAAACAGATAAACCGACATCTATTGCCGGCTTAAAGCCCGAACGGAAAATATTTGCATCCAAATAAATTTGTCCGTCTGTAATTGAAATAACATTTGTCGGAATATAAGCGGAAATATCATTTGCCTGCGTTTCAATAATAGGCAAAGCAGTAAGAGAGCCACCGCCGTTTTCTTTATTTAAACGGCAAGCGCGTTCAAGTAATCTTGAGTGCAAATAAAAGACATCACCGGGGTAGGCCTCTCTGCCGGGCGGACGCCTTAAAAGTAAGGACATCTGGCGGTAGGCCTGAGCGTGTTTTGATAAGTCATCATAAATTACTAAAACATCTCTGCCTTGCCACATAAAATATTCGCCCATAGCACAAGCAGCGTAAGGCGCAACATATAAAAGTGAAGCCGGGTCCGAAGCCGTTGCAGTGACGACAATTGTATAATCCATCGCGCCGAAATCTTTTAAAGTTTGAACAACATTTGCTACCGTGCTTTGCTTTTGCCCGATAGCACAGTAAATACAAATAACTTTTTTACCTTGTTGTTTTTGATTTATAATGGTATCTATGGCAATAGAGGTTTTACCCGTTTGTCTATCGCCGATAATTAACTCTCTTTGCCCTTTACCTATCGGCACCATAGCATCAATTGCTTTTAAGCCGGTTTGCAAGGGTTCATTAACGGGTTGGCGTTCCACAACGCCGGGGGCAATAATTTCTAAAGGCCTTGTTTCTTTTGTCTTAATGGTGCCTTTGCCGTCAAGGGCCTGACCTAAAGGATTTACTACTCTGCCAAGAAGTTCTTCGCCGACGGGAACACTCATAACTTTGCCCGTGCGGAAACATTTTTGACCTTCTTTTACTTGAGTATCCGACCCCATTAAAACGCAACCGATATTATCATATTCCAAATTTAGAACCAAACCTTTTACCCCGCTTTCAAATTCCAAAAGTTCGCCTGAAACGGCTTTTTGCAAACCGTAAACACGGGCAATGCCGTCACCAACGCTGATGACTTGACCTTCTTCTCTAACATCGGTTACTGCGTTCCAATTTTCAATTTTTTCTTTTATTATTGTTGTGATTTCGTCAGGCCTGATTGCCATTTTATTACCTCTTTAATGTTTGTTCCAAATTTTTTAACTGACCTAAAATACTGCCGTCAATACAAATATCATCTTTCTTAACAATTATCCCGCCGAGAATATTTTTATCTTCCTTAAAAGAAAGCGTTAAGGGAGTTTTAAAATATTCACTTAAAACTTTTTGCGTATGCTCTTTTTCTTTATTATTAAGAGCAACTGCCGTTGTTACTTGGGCGCGTTCAATTTTATTTCTTTTATCTAAAAGGGACATCAGTTCCCTTTCTATAACTTTTGCTAAATATTGACGCTTTGCCTTTACCAAAAGCAAAACAAAACATGCGCCTATATCTTTGCCCAAAAACTCTTGTAAAAAAGATTCTTTTTGGTTAAAAGCAATGGCGGGATTTTCTACGATATCTTTTACGCGCGTAAGTTTTTCTAAGGCCTTGTGATAAGAGAAAAAATTATCTTTTGCTTCTTGTGCGTTATTAGCACAAAAATCAAAAGCCACAGCATATTTATGCGCAAGGTAAAAATTATCTTTCATTTTATTTATTTGCTTTTGTTTCTATTTCTTTCAAAACCGCTTCCACTTGTTTGCGGGAAGAGGTTTCATCTTCTTGCTTGGTAATAATCTTTTTTAGAGCAAGAAGGGTTGTATCTGCCATTTGTGCTTTGAGGGCTTCAATTGCTTTTTGTGTTTCCCCCGCTATTTCGGCTTTGGCTTGTTCTACCATAGCATTTGCCTGCACGGCGGCAGAATCAAGAATTTTCTTTTTTTCTTCGTTAGCAATTTCTTGTGCTTCTTTTAATTTTTGAAAACTCTGACTGGAAATTTCTTCAAGTTTTGCTTCCATTTCCTGTTTGATTTTTTGGGCCTCGGCGCGCGCTTCTT
>JAZRZE010000035.1:0-20021 GCA_045601125.1 Elusimicrobiaceae bacterium
CTCATTTCAATGACCTCTTTTTGTATATAAATTGCAGTTGCCACTGCAATTTATATTTTACACAAAAGGAGTTTTTTTATCCGCCTCATCGCTGAAAGCTATACGGAACCCCACGCCTAGCGCGGGGTTTTCTAAAGACAAAAAACGCTCTCTTTTTTTAGAGAGCGTTTTATAATCGTCAACTTCTAAATTATTTAGAAACTGAAGTCTTAGCTATATCAATGAGTTGTTTGAAAGATACAGGATCTTTAATAGCCATTTCAGATAACATTTTTCTGTTTAAGGTAATGTTAGCTTTGGTAAGACCATTAATGAAATTTGAATAATTCAAACCATGTTCGCGGACTGCGGCATTGATTCTGGTTATCCAAAGGGAACGATAGGTTCCTTTTTTATCTTTTCTGTCATTGTAAGCATGGACTAAAGACTTGTCCACCTGTTGGGTGGCCATTCTTAAGCGGCGGGATTTATCACCGTAATAACCGCTTGCTCTGTTAAGAACTTTTTTCTTTCTTGCATGTCTTGCGACGCTAAATTTTATTCTCATTTTTCAACCACTCCAACTTATTTCATAGGAAGGTATTTTCTCAAAGTTTTACCTTCCGCAGAGTTAGGGGCAATAATTCTGGATTGCCTTCTTTCTCTTTTGATACTGGCCTTTTCAGGGGCGAGTAAGTGCCTTCTGCCGGCCTTTCTGTTTTTGTATTTACCGGCTGCGTTTACTCTGAATCTTTTCTTTGCACCGGTATGATTTTTCAATTTTGGCATATTAACTATATTCCTCTACTTTAAACTTTAGGGACAAAGGTTATTGATATCCTGTTGCCCTGTGATTGTATTGTGCCATCAACATCGCCGACGGGTGCTAAACGCGTTTTCATATCGTTTAACATCGTTAAGCCGATGTCTTTATGCTGGTTTTCGCGTCCATAGAACACGATTGACACGCGGACCATGTCTTTCTTTTTAAGAAATCCTTCTATTTGCTTAACCTTAACTTCAAGATCGTGGGGCGCAATGCGAGATTTCATTCTTATTTCCTTTAATGAAACTGCTTTTTGTTTTTTCTTTGCGTCCTTTTCTTTTTTACCCTGTTCGTAAATATATTTGGAGTAATCTAATATTTTACAGACAGGAGGCTGCGCCGTTGGCGAAATTTCCACCAAGTCAAGCTCTTTTTGCCGCGCATGATAGAGTGCTTCACGAAGGCTGACTATCCCTATCATTTTGCCGTCTGTGTCAACAAGTCGGACTTGTTCAGCGCGGATGTGTTCGTTCTTTCTTAAAAGATCCTTACTACTTCTGTTATTGTTTATTTTCATAACTGTCCCTTTTAGGGACTATTATATTATACCAAAATTATTTAAGTTTGCCTATATACTCTTTAAAAAGTTTGCCGCGCTCTTCAAAACTCTTAAATTGGTCAAAGGAGGCACACGCCGGAGAAAGTAAGCAGATTTCCCCCTTTTTAGCGTTTTCGTAGATAAACTTTGCCGCTGTTTGCAGGTCTTTACAATCTGTCATAGGGCAGACTTTCTTTAATTCTTTTGCAATTTTAGGTGCGGCCGAACCGATTAAAACTATATGCTTGCAGGTTTTTTTGATTTCAGGTATAAGCGGGGCATAAGGAGCGCCTTTATCAAGCCCGCCTAAGATAAGCCAAATCTTTTTATCAAGGGGCAAGGCTTTAAGTGCAATTAAAGTAGAATCAACATTTGTTGCTTTTGAATCATTATAATATTTAACACCTTTCTTTTCGGCAAAATATTCTATGCGGTGTTCTATGGGTTTAAATTTGTTCATCGCTTTTTGAACGCTGCTTGGGTGAACGCCGCAGGCAAAAGCAACAAGACTGGCCGCCATAACATTTTCAATATTATGAATACCAATTAAATCTTTGGGCGGTTTTATGTGCGAGCCGGAAGCAAAAATAATTTCGTCCCCGTCAAAAAAGACATCGCTTTTAATAAGTTTTTTGGGCGTGCTGGAAAAACTGAAAATGCGACATTTCGCTTTTTTAACAAAAGAACAGCAAACCTCATCAGAACCGTTTATAACTAAAACTTGCGGTGCTTTTTGATATTTAAAAATTTTTGCTTTTGCCTCAATATATTTTTTATAGGATCCGTGATGGTCAAGGTGATCGGGTGTGATATTCAAAACAGCAGAAGCATGCGGGTTAAAATAGGTGCTATCTTCTAGTTGATAACTGGAAACTTCAACAACAACTAAACTGTTTTCTTTTATTTTACCGATTTTGCTTGCTATCGGCGTGCCGATATTGCCGACAACATAAACCTGACGGTGTTTGCCTTCTTCTTTAGCATATTCTTTTAAAATTGAACCGAGCATTGTGGTTGTTGTGGTTTTGCCGTTTGTGCCGGTAATTGCAAAAATTTTACACCCTTTGGGAAGATAGGAAATTGCAACTTCAAGTTCGCTGAAAACAGGTTTTTTTGCTCTTTTGATTTGTTTTAAAACTTTATTTTGCCAAGAAATACCGGGGCTTTTAATAAAAAAATCATAACTTAAAATATCTTGCTTGGGCAAGAGATTTTTCTTTTCATCCCAATAACAAAATTTTATACCTTGTTTTTTGAGCAGAGAACCGCAGGCAAGCCCGCTTTTACCGGCCCCTAAAATAACGGCTGTTTTATTTTTGTAAAGATTGTGCTTGAACATTTTTTATTGCCTCTATTGCTTCTTCCGTATCGGAAAAATGTATTTTGCCGGTCGGTAAAATCTGGTAATCTTCGTGCCCTTTGCCTGCTATTATTATAATATCATTTTGTTTAGCCGAAGAAATGGCTTTTTGTATTGCGGCGCGGCGCGAAGGTTCTAAAATAACTTTTGATTTATCGCTGATTCTTTTTAAAATATCTTCAAAAATAATTTTGGGGTCTTCTTTACGGGGATTATCATTTGTTAGAAAAACCAAATCGCTGTTTGCGGTTGCGCTTGCGCCCATTAAGGGGCGTTTTGTTCTATCTCGCTGACCACCACAACCAAACACGGTTATAAGGCGACCTTTTTGATAAGGTTTTAAAGTTTCGTATGCCCTTAAAAGAGCCTCATTTGTATAGGCAAAGTCTACAAAAACATAAAAGTTTTGACCTTCGTCAACCCTTTGCATACGACCGGGAACACCTTTTAAATTGTTAAGCCCTTTTAAAATTGCGTCCCAAGAAATACCGCGCGCAAGCGAGCAGGCAGCCGCGCCAAGTGCATTATAAACATTATGCGCGCCAAGCAAATTGATATGCGCTTTTTTGCCGTTAATTTCAAAATCTACACCTTCTAAAGAAGGGTTAATATTAGTAGCGTGTAAATCGGCTTTTTCTTTAATGCCGTAAGTTATAATTTTAACTTTTCCGTTTAGATAATTATAAAGTTTTTTGCCGTAATCATCATCAATATTTATAACGGCGGTTTTATCTTTTTTAGTGTTTTGCGCACTGATAAGATTATCAAAAAGTTTAACCTTTGCGGCAAAATAATTTTCAAAATTTAAGTGGAAATCCAAATGGTCCCTTTGAAGATTGGCAAATAAAGCAATATCAAAATTTATGCCTTCGGTACGGTGAAGTTCTAGTGCGTGGGAAGAAACTTCCATAACAAGTGTATCGCAATTTTGCTTGGCGCTATAAGAAATCATTTCTTCCAAGACAAGCGGCTCGGGCGTGGTGTTTGGCGCTTGGCTGATAAGTTGCCCGTTTGCCCTATAATTTATTGTGCCGAAAACTGCCGGTTTTAAACCCGCCGCAAATAAAATACTTTCCGTTAAATAAGCGGTGCTTGTTTTGCCTTTTGTGCCTGTAAGGCCGATAACTTTTAATTTATCAGAAGGGTAATCGTAAAATTTACAGGCAGCGCGCGCCATAGCAATTGTTATATTTTTAACTAAAATTGAGGGAACTTCTTTTAGGGATAATTCTTGCTCGCTTACAACGGCAACGGCACCTTTTTTTATAGCATCGTCAATAAATAAATGTCCGTCAACACTATATCCTTTGACGGCAAAAAACACAAAACCCTTTTTTATCTTGGCGGAGTTTTGCGTAAGGCCCTTAACTTCAACTGCGGGCAAAGAAGAATCTTCAAATAGTTCTTTTAAAGTCATATATATATATGCTAACATTTATTTAATGAACTTGGAAACACTTTATAAGAAATATAACCGCTTTGAATTGATTGAACCCGACCCCTTAATATTTGTTTATCAATACAAAAATAACGGCGACAGAGAGGTTGTGGCGCTTATAAGCGCGTGTTTTGCTTACGGCAATGTTAAGCAGATAATAAAAAATTTAACGGGTATTTTTGGCGTGATGGGTGCTTCGCCAAGAAAATATATTTTGGCAAAAACTAAACAGGATTTTAAGAAAGATTTTAAAAATTTTAAATATCGCTTTACCACGCCCGAAGAACTTGTAAATTTTTTATGCGCGATTAAAAATATTTTGGAAAAAGAAAATTCTTTAGAGAATCTTTTTTATAAATTTTACACGCAAGGAAAAAGAGATTTTTTATTTGCTTTAAATAATTTTTGCAAAACCTTGCGTTCTTTTGGGAATGTAAAATCTCTAGTGCCGGACCCAGATAAAAAAAGTGCCTTAAAAAGAATAAATTTGTTTTTGCGCTGGTGTGTGCGTAAAGATAATGTGGACCCCGGTATTTGGCATAAAATACCGACGGAATGTTTAATTGTTCCGCTTGATGTGCATATGCATAGAAATGCGCGCGCACTCGGTCTTACAAAAAGGAATCAAACCGATATGAAAACCGCTTTAGAAATATCTTGCTCGCTTGCCAAGTTTTGTCCAAAAGATCCGATAAAATATGATTTTTGTATTACGCGCTTTGGCATACACCCCGATTTCAAAAAGAAAAATATTAAGGAGAATGTATGAAAAAAATAATAATTTTAATTTTAGTATTTTTTGTTATAGCGGGGTGTCAAAAAAAGGAACAACCCCCTGAAGAAATAACACTAAATACGCAACTTGCTGACGCAATTGCAGAAGATAATGTGGCTTTAGCAAAAAATTTATTAAATCAAGGTGCCTATGCTAATGAAAGTGAGGAACGAAAAAAGATTCTTCTTACCTTAGCAAATAGCGATGAAATGAGATTTGTTATATCAAATGAATTAGGTATAGAGAAAAACGCATACGATAAAAACGCTCAAACTACGCCTGTAGTGCAAGAAAGAAAGAGTATTGATAAAATGTTGGAAGAATTGGCGCAAGAACGACAAGAAAATTACACTGAAGAATTTGATGAATAAAAAACTATTATTAGGAGATAAATATGAACTATATTTTAATTGCAGAAGAATTGGAAGCAAAAAACATTAAAATACCTAAAAAATTGGAAAATAATACAAAAATAATAATTACCGGTTTTGGCGAATATCACGCTTTAAGAACCATTATCGGTTTATTTAAAAAAGGTGTTTTTAAAAAAGAAGATAAATTCTATAATATCGGCTATTGCGGTGCTAATGCTTTTGATGTGGGCGAGGTTATAAGCGTCGGTAAATCGTGCAGGGAAAAGCCCTCAAACTTTGCTAAAGATAAAACTTACACCCTTGATAAAAAATCAACAGTTAAATGCTACACCTCAACTGATTTTGTTCAAGAAAGCAAACATACAGGCATTTTTGATATGGAATTATATATTTTGGCAACGATATTCCCTAAAATAAAATCTATTAAAGTTGTTTCCGATAATCTTAATTATAAACAATATAAAAAAGTTAGTCTCAAAAAGTCTTGGCAAAAAGCAAACAAATTACTTTTTGCGCAAATAGATTAAAATAAACTTTTTTGTTCCGGTTTATTAATTAAAGATAAAAATTCTTGTTCGGTTAAGATTTTTATGCCGAGTTTTTGCGCTTTGGCAAGTTTGCTTCCGGCCTCTTTACCTGCTACAACAGCATAAGTTTTACTTGATACGCTTGAGGAAACTTTTGCACCGTTTTGTTTGGCTAAATCTTGCGCTTGAGTGCGGGTTAGGGTTTGAAGTTCGCCTGTAAAAACAAAAGTTTTGCTTTCTAAAATTGCGCTTTTGTTGGCTTCGGGCGCTTTTAAAATAAGACCTGCTCTGTTTAGATTTTCCAAATCTTTTAAAACTTTGGGCGTCTTAAAAAAGTTAAAAATACTTGTGGCAACGATAGGGCCGACTTCGGGAATTTTTTGTAAATCTTCCAAAGTAGCATTTTTTAAATTTTCTATATTTTGGAAATGACGCGCCAAAATTTCCGCCGTTTTTGAGCCAACATGGCGAATACCCAAAGCAAAAATAAATTTATCAAGCGCAACCTTTTTACTTTTTTCTATGGCGTTTAAAAGATTATCCGTCTTTTTACTGCCGAAAAGATCCAGGCCCATTAAATCAAAAAGGGTAAGGGAATAAATATCGCTATAACTTGTTATGCGTTTTGAGCCGACAAGTTGATTGATTACGCTTATGCCAAAGCCTTCTATATCCATAGCGTCGCGACTGACAAAATGCTCAAGTGAACCTTTAATTTGCGCGGGACAAGCAGGGTTAGGACAGCGGTAAGCAACGGCTTCTTCATCTTTGTAAACAGGGCTCCCGCAAACAGGGCAAACGGTCGGAATAATATCTTCTGCCGTGTTAGCATTTGAAATAACTTTAACAACTTTAGGTATAACTTCGCCTGCACGTTCAATAATAACTTCGCTACCGACTTGAACGCCAAGTCTTTTAATTTCATCAAAATTATGCAGGGTGGCAGAAGAAATTATAACACCCGCACAAGCCACCGGTTCTAGCGAGGCAACAGGCGTAATTATGCCTGTTCTGCCGACTGAAAAAATAATTTCTTTAACTTTTGTTTTAACTTGTTCTGCCGGATATTTAAAGGCAACGGCCCAACGCGGACTTTTGGCCGTTTGGCCAAGTTCAGCTTGATATTTAAATTCGTTTATTTTAACAACAAGGCCGTCTGCATCAAAAGGAAGTTTTTTTAGACCTTCTTTAAAATCGTCGTAAAATTTTATTACTTGATTGATATTATTAAAAGTATGTCTGACGGGCGAAACCTGAAAACCGAATTCTTGACACTCTTTTATAAACTCACTAAAAGAAAAAATATTTTTTATGCCCGAACCATAAGAGTGGGCGAAAAATCTTAAAGGACGACTTTTTGTAATAAGAGGATCTTTTTGGCGGATAGAACCGGCGGCTGCGTTTCTAGCATTGGCAAAGGGCGGTAAATCTTTATCAAGTTGGCTTTCATTTAAAAGAGCAAAATCTTTTTTATCTAAAAAGACTTCCCCCCTGATTTCCAAAATACCTTGAGGTTTGTTTTTGAGTTCAAGTGGAATATCTTTTATGTTTTTTAAGTTTTGGGTAATATCTTCACCGATTTTACCATCGCCGCGTGTTGCGCCTTGAACTAAAATGCCGTCTTGATATTTTAAAGAACAGGAAACGCCGTCAATTTTGCTTTCAACAATCATTTCAAAATTATCTTGATTAAGGGCTTTTGCACATCGCGCATGCCAAGCCAAAATATCATCCTCATTATAACTGTTATCAAGCGAAAGCATCGGCGTTAAATGCCGGACCGGCTCAAAGGAAGAAGAAGCAACACCGCCTATTTTTTGTGTCGGGCTGAAAGCCGAAACGCCGAGTTCTTTTTCTAACTCTTTTAGGCGGGAATAAAGCATATCGTAATCATAATCGGAAATTTCGGGAGAGTCTAAATTATAGTAGCGGTTATTATGATATTCTATTTGCTTTTTTAGTTGCTCTAGTTCTTCTTTTTTATCCATTGCGTTTGGTTTTTATTTTATCCAAAATACCATTTAAGAACTTACCGGAATTTTCAGTAGAATATTTTTTTGCAAGTTCAACCGATTCGTCAATAATTGCGGCAATAGGTGTTTTATCGGGACTGAAAACAATTTCGTATGTTGCCATACGCAAAAGCGCTTTATCCACGCAGGACATTCTTTCAAGCGACCAGTTTTTTGAAAATTCGGAAATTATTTTATCAATTTCCTTTGCATTTTTATTGACTCCTTGCACGATATCTTTACAAAAATCAAAGTGCTGGGCGTCTAAATTTTCAAAAAAACTGTTAACGAACATCACGGCATCATTATTGGTTAATTTGCCGGTTTCGCTGTAATATAAAGTTTGTAAGGCATATTCTCTGGCTAATCTTCTTGAACTCATATAGGAACCTCTCGCTTATTTTAACATATTAAAAATTTGTTTTGCGTAGTCGGTCAAAGTTGGATCGCGCGCACCCATAACTAAAATAACATCACCGGGTTTTGCGCTGGCCGCAATATCTTTTGCGGTGTCATCTCTGCCGTTTAAAAAACTGACCGGCGTGCCTTTATGCTTAAGTCCTTCATAAATAAGTTTGCTTGAAACATTAGGCGGAATTGTGCCACCGGCATAATAAATTTCGCCAAGCCACAAGTGATCTTGCTCTTTAATATTTGCGCTAAACTCGTCAATAAACTCTTTTAATAAAAGTTGAACACTTGCAAAAGCATGCGGCTGGAAAAATGCCAAAACTCTTTTGCCGCGCAAATGCGCCGCTTTTAAAGTTGCGGCAAGTTTATGCGGATTATGGGCGAAATCGTCAATAACTTCTATTTTGTTTTTTACGCCGATAGAATTAAAGCGGCGCCAAACACCTTTAAAGTTTTCAAGCGCTTTAGCAGAGTCTTGCAAAGAAACGCCTTCCTGACGGGCAGCCGCTATTGCACCAAGAGCATCTTTTATATAATGCTCACCCGGCAAGTTGATTTTAAAAGGTACGCCGTCAACTTCAAAAGTGGAACAAAAACCATCCATTTTGATATTTGTTGCGTCGTTTAAAGAGAAAGTTAAAGCGCCTTTACCTATTTCTTCTAAATCTGCTTGGTCGCCGTTATAAATAAATTTATCGCAATTAATTCTGAACTTTTTGAAGAAGCCTTTTAAAGTTTCAAGTTCTTTATGGTCTTTAGCAAGATTAAGCATTAAGCCGATTTTAGGGTGATAATTGACAAGAGTTCCGTCTGATTCATCAGCTTCAATAACAAGAATATTGCTTTTACCTTTGTAAACATTGCCGAAATAACCTTCGTTTTGTAAAGAAAGCAAAAAACCGCCTGTAATTAAAGAAGGTTCTTTGCCGGCTTGGCGCAAAATTTCAAAAAGCATAGCCGTTGTTGTGCTTTTGCCGCTTGTGCCGGAAACGGCAATTGTGTGATGTTCTTTGACGTGTTTTGCCAAGAGTTCCGAGCGGTGCAAAACCGGTATGCCGTATTCTTTTGCTTTTTTAATTTCTATATTATCGGGTTCTATGGCCGAAGTTAAAATAACGGCGTCCGTATCGGGCGTAATTGCGCTACCGTTTTGCGGAAAAACTTTTACGCCGAGTTTAAGCAAGGCCTGCCAAATAGGCAGTTGGGTAAAACCGTTATTTATTAAGCGGTCTGACCCACTGACCTCATCGCCGTTCATAGCGTGAAGTTGTGCAAGAGCGCTCATACCGACTCCGCCGATACCTACAAAATGTATTTTCATTTTACAAAATTCTCCATTGTATAAAATCCGCTTTTTTGATTTACCAGCCATCTTGCAATTTTAACTGCGGAAGAGGCAAATAAATTGCGGTCTAAAGCCTTATGTTCAAAAGTAATTTCTTCATCTCCGACAGAAGAAGTTATTTTTAAAATATGCGTGCCGGGTAACTGCCCTTTACGCAAAAAAGTAATTTTTTCCTGCGGAAAATCTATTAAAGAGGCAAGAGCTTTGGCCGTTCCGCTTGGGGCATCTTTTTTTTGTGCGTGATGTTCCTCGTGCATAGCTAGAGTATACCCCTGATATTTCTGCGCCGCTTCTTTTAAAAGTTGACCGAAAAGATAAACGCCGATACTGACATTTGCCGAGTAGAAAACCGGTATTTCTTTTTCCTGTTTTAAAGCATCAATAAAACCTTGAGAAAGATTTGTCGTTCCACATAAAAAAGCAGCTTTTTTTTGTTTGGCAATTTGGAATGCCTCTTTTGAGCCTTCGGGCAAACTGAAATCAATTACGATATCAAAATGTTCGCCCTTTGCGAAAACGCCTTTATCTTTTCTACCTACGATTTGCATATCTTCATAAAGAGCAATATTTTTGGCAATTAATTGGCCCATTTTGCCATTTGCTCCGTTTAAAAAAACTTTTATCATAAAAATTTCTCCATCAAAAAGCCGACTATCTGGCGCCCGTTCATCGCTGCACCCTTTAAAAGATTATCAAAAGTTATCCAGAAATGAATATAATTTTTGTCTTCGGGATCTAATCTAAGACGGCTGACAAAAACTTCTTCCTTGCCGGCAACTTCTTTTGGGGTGTGAATTTTCCCGTCGTAAATAAGCCCTTTTTGTGTGGCAAACAAAGAAGGTATTTCCTTTAAATCTATTTCTTCTTTCGTGCGAAGGGAAACACATAAACTGTGCGAAACTTCTACCGGCACTCTAACACAATGGCTGCGCACTTTTATCGTGGGGAGTTCCAAAATTTTGCGTGTTTCGTTTAGACCTTTAAGTTCTTCGCTGGTCCAAAGATTTTCTTTAATAGAGCCGATTTGCGGCACACAATTTGCCTGATATAAAGAACCCGGATTTTTAAAATCTTCCAAAAGTTTTTTTCCACCGCCACTGATGGCTTGATAAGAAGAAAAGAATACTTCTTCAAGAGTATATTTTTTCTTTAAGGGATTTAAGGCCATCACAAGACCTGTCGTAGTGCAGTTTGGGCTTGCGATAAGTTGCGTTTGGGCTGTTATGGCGTGGGAATTAATTTCCGGTATAACCAAAGGAACATTTGGATATTGGCGAAACTTTGCCGACATATCAACAATAAATTTTGTTTTATCTTTTAAAACTTGCGCCAAGGTAAAACTGATTTCATCGTCTGTGCAAAGGATTGCTATATCACTTTTGACCGGTTCGTCTTTACTGCCGATTCTTAAAAGTTCATAGGGTTCTTTTAAGTGTTTTAATTGTTCTGCCATCAAACGGCCGACAAGGCCATTTATTCCGTAAATTGCTATTTTAATCATTTTATTATCGTGCCTGCCACACCTGTTTTATAGTAAATTATTCTGATTTCTATGCCCTTTTCTTTAGCTAAAGTTATTGCGTCGGGGTGTAAAACATTTGCTCCTTCAAGGGCAAGTTTATACATAACATCAAAATCTAAAAGATTTAATTTACGCGCATCTTTGTTTTTGTTGGGGTCTTTGTCGTAAACACCGTCAACATCTTTAATCATTTCGACGTGGTCTGCGCCAAGAAAAGAAGCGATGAACACGGCTGAAACATCAGAACCGCCGCGTTTTAAAGTGGTAATTTCTTTGTTTTGACCAATACCCTGAAAACCTGCAATTATAGGGATATGACCTTGTTCAAGTTCGCGTTTTAGACGATCGCTTTTTATTTCCACAATTTGCGCGCCTGCGTGAGTAGAAGTTGTTATAAGCCCTATTTGCGAACCGGTTAAAGAAACGGAAGGTAATTTTGCCTCGTTTAAAGCAATTGATAAAAGAGCGACGCTGATTCTTTCGCCCGTAGTAATAAGCATATCAAGTTCGCGTTTGTTTGGATCGGGACTTAAAGAATAAGCATTATCTAAAAGAATATCCGTAAAATTGCCGTTAGCCGAAGCAACAATAACAGGCAAGAAACCTTCCTGCCAGCGTTGCTTGATAAGATTAACGGCAAGTAAAATTTTTTCTTTATTGGCAAGAGTATTTCCGCCGAATTTCAATACACAAATTTGTTTGTTCATAAAAGTATTTCCTTTGAGGTGTGTTCGTAAATTTGTTTTAAGAAAATTTGATTTTCTTCGCTTATAGAACCAAGCGGAAGGCGGACTTCTTCATCACACAAACCCATTAGAGATAAAAGATATTTTGCGCAAGTGGGATTAACTTCGGCATAATTTGCTTTTATCATAGGATAACCTTGTGCGAAAAAAGCCATTGCTTCCTGTGTTTTACCTTCGGTAAATAAGTTATAAACTTTCACAAAAAAAGGTGCCATAGTATTTGCTGCAGCACTAATAATTGCGCGCGAGCCAAGACCTAAAAAGACAGGCCACAAATCATCATTACCGCAAATATAATTTATACGTTTTTGCCCGAATTTTACAAACATTTCCACTAAATGTGTAATATCATAGCAAGATTCTTTGACCGCCGTAATTTGCGGAACATTATTCAAAAGTTCTTCAAAAAATTTAAGGGAAAGTTTTTGCCCCGTTCTGCCGGGAATATGATATAAAACTATCGGTTTATTAAATTGGGAAGCAAGAGTATAATGCGCTATCATACCGCTTAAATTGGGTTTATTATAATAGGGGGTAACAATTAAAAGACCGTCGGGATTATATTTGCAAGCGACTTCGCTGTTTTTAAGCATAGTCTGCGTATTATTTGCACCCGTACCGATAATAATTTTTGCTCTTTTATTTATTTTTTCTGTACAAAATTTTATTATTTCTTCTTTTTCCTGTTCGTTTAAAGCAGGGGTTTCCGCCGTAGTACCCAGCACGACAAAACCGCTGACACCTGCGGCAAGTTGTTTTTCAATCAGAACTTCCATTGCTCGGAAATCTATTTTGTTATCCTTAAATGGCGTAATAAGCGCCGTTAAAACACCGTTGAACATAGACACCTCCCAATACCTACAAGATAATTGTATCATTTATTGATATAATTAAGATAGGAGGATTTTTTATGCAAGATTTTAATAATCAAGATAATCAATATAATCAAGAGAACCTAAATAATCAGAATTTAGGTACTCAAAATAATCAGGAGCCTACTGTTACACCGGCTATTACACCTGCCGATAACTATACTATTACTTATGAAAAGAAGAATTCTTTTAAAAGTGCGTTTTTTACAAATACTTTAATTACTTTTCTCATTTGTGTTTTCAGTCTTTCTTTTATAAGTGCTGCTTTTATAATTTTCAGCCCTTCTAAAAAATCAGTGTCAGAACAAGAAGAGCAAGCACAGACCGGTATAGTATCTTCCTTCAAAAGAAGTTTTTCAGACGGTGTTAAAAACGGACAGGAGGCAACCGCCTTAATAAAAATACGTGGCGTTATACAGGAATCACAAAACTCCAATTCTTGGAATACTAACCAAAACGCCAGCGCAATTGCCGCAAAAATAAGAGAACTGGCAGAACAAAAAAATATTCACTCCCTTTTGCTTGATATTAACTCGCCGGGCGGAACGGTGGCTTCCGTTCAGGATATTTATAATGCTATTTTATATTTTAAGGGTAAAGGGAAACCCGTCGTCGCTTTATTTAGGGATGTTTCCGCAAGCGGCGGTTATTATATCGCAACCGCAGCCGATAAAATTGTTGCCCAACCCGGCACAATTACCGGCTCTATCGGCGTAATAATGCAAGGAATGAATATCGCACCTTTGCTTGATAGATTCGGCATTACCGTAAAGCCCATAAAATCCGCAAAGCATAAAGATATCGGTTCGCCTTACAGAGAAATGACCGAAGAAGAACAACAACTTTTACAAGATATGATAAATGATACTTATATGCAATTTTTTAATGCGGTAAAAAATTCCCGCAAGGATATCCCGGAAGAAAAATTGCGTGTTTACGCAGACGGCCGCGTGTGGACGGGCAGCCAAGCAAAAGCTCTTGGTTTTGTTGATGAACTCGGCGGATCGGAAAAAGCAAAAGCAATACTTGAACAACTAACCGGTAAAAAAGATATTAAAATAAAAAATATCGGGTCAAATACTATTTCCGAATTAAGTTCTTTTTTCAGTTCGGCACAAAGTAAATTAAATACTAAAATAGAAGATATTTCTACACCGAAAGTTTCTTATTTATGGACTTATTAATATGAAAACATTTTTTGACCAATTAGCACAAAATCCAAAAGAAACCTTAATAAAAATTTCTCAAGAACAGAAATTTTCTTATGGCTTTTTAGGTTATGCCTTGGGCGTAATAAGTGTTTATTTTGCAATGAAATTAAACACTATGGCACCGACTTATGTAACTAATTTTCTTGCTACTTTTATCTTTTGGTTTATCGTAAATATTACTGTCAACTTTATTTTAGCGGCACTTACAAATTTGTGTTTGGAATTTGTCGGTTATAAAAGTAAAGCATCGGGTATTTTTATACTGCTGGGGCTTTCCCAATTAGTTTTAACTTTGCTTGTGCCTTGCTTTATAATGAAACAGGCCTTTCCTCAATTAACTTTGTTTATGCCTTTGTTTTTGCTTGCTATAATATTTTTACAAGTGCATACTATTTTATCGGCAATGAAACAAACCTTTGAAACCGCAAAAGCCGTTTCTCTTTTTGCTTTTATGTTTTCTGTTGCTTTGCCTTTTATAGCAAGTTTTGGATTTATTATCTTTTTGATAAGTTTTTTCTCTAATTTAACTCATTAGAAAGTTCTTTTGTGATAGATAAAAGATGCTCTTTAAGTAAGGGTTGCTTTTGTAGCATAAGAGGCAATAGTTTCAGACGAATCCAATTGCGTAAATAAATATCTTCCGAGTTGGTTTCGTCTTCTACATTTTCCAAATCATACTGCTTTAAGTATTTTTTAATTTGCTCGCGCGTTATACATAAAAACGGGCGGATAATCTGCCTTTTGCCTGACGCACGCTTAACAGGTATGCCGCAAAGACCTTTGGCTTTAGTGCCGCGCAAAAGATTTAACAAAAAAGTTTCGGCATTATCATCTGCGTGATGAGCAAGAGCTATTTTAGAACAATTAAATTTTTTTGCCGCCTCTTCAAAGGCCTTATAGCGCAAAGTTCTTGCGGCGTGTTCAATACTCTTTTTTTCTTTTTTGGCAAGCGCTTTAACATTAACTTTTTTGACAAGACATTCTACCCCTAAAGTTTTGGCATAATTTTTAGCAAAAGAGGCATCCTTTTTGGAGTTTGCTCTTAATTGATGGTCAATATGACAAGCATAAACAAAAAACTGCTGTTTCTTTGCAAGTTGGCAGATAAAATGAAGCAGCGCAACGGAATCTGCCCCGCCGGATAAACCGACAAGAATTTTATCTTTTGGCTTAAAAAATTTATTTTCTTTAGCAAACTTTATTAGAGTTTGCCATATTGTCGCTTGAAATTTGGGGTCTTTCATATTACTTTTTATTTTAGTAGAATATTAAAAGATTAGCAAGGGGAAAAGTATTATGAAAAAACGTATTTTAGTAATTGAAGATGATATAGATATTGTGGAATTACTCAATATCTTGTTTACAAAAGCTGGCTACGAAGTTACCATTTGCGAAAACGGTCGCGACGCTCTGGCTGCAATAAAACAAATAAGACCGCATCTTATTGTGCTTGATTTAATGTTGCCCGGTATGGACGGTAAAAGTATTGTAGAGGCAATGGAAAAAGACGAAGATATAAACACTACATCTGTGCTTGTACTTTCCGCCTTAGAAGCTGCCGGACATATGTTCACCGGTAAACCGATGATAAAAGGTATTTGCTTTAAGCCCTTCAGCACAAAAGCTTTACTTGAAAAAGTAAAACAAATTATGGGCGATTAATTGTTTTTATGAAGTGTAAAAACGCTCCGTTTTTAGACGGGGCGTTTTTTATTTGGAAAGTTGCCATTCTATATATTTTTCAGCAAAATATTTAAGAAAAGTTTCCCTAAAGGCAAGGATATCTGCTTCCTGTTTTATTAAATTTTTAACATTAGTAGCATTTAAGTTTTTATCAACTTTATTATTTAGATTAACGCCGACACCTACAATAAGCCATTCCAGTTTATCACTAGACACAGCACTCTCGATTAAAACTCCGCAGATTTTTTTATCGCCTTGTTTCGTTTTAACCAAAACATCATTGGGCAGTTTTATAGAAGTCTGTAAAGAAAACATTTCTTCAAGAGCAAGGGCGGCCGCTTGACCGGTTTTTATACTTAAATCGGTAATAGAAGAAGTTGACTTGGATGGTTTTAAGAGCAAACTTAAATAAAATCCCCCCTTTTCGCTTTGCCAAGAATGTTCAAAACGCCCGCGCCCTGCCGTCTGACTTTGAGCACATATTGCAATATTCCCTTCTAAATTACCTTTTTTTGCAAGTTCTTTTGCTAAATCTTGGGTTGAGGAAACGTCCTCAAGTTCTATAATTTGGGATATTTCAAAATTAAAATTCATTTTCTTTTTCCTTTTTTTGTTTTTTTATTTTGGACCATCATATCTTTAAGTTCAAAGAGTTTATCTCTTAAAGTGGCGGCTAGTTCAAAATTGAGATTATCGGCCGCTTCTCTCATTTGGTTTTCTAAATCTTTAATAAAAGCAGGCAGATTTTTGGCACTTGGCAAGGCCTCTTCAACACTATGTATGGCGTTTAAGGCGCTGCCTTTTGAAATTTCTTCAAATTCGGCCATTTTTATTTGCGTTTTTTGTATAGTGCGAGGCGTAATATTATGTTTTTTATTGTATTGTTGTTGTAAGGTTCGCCTGCGGTCCATTTCCAAAAGGGCCTGCCTCATTGAGGGAGTGGTGCGTTGTGCGTATAAAATAACTTCCCCCTCTACATTTCTGGCGGCGCGGCCCGCTATTTGAATTAAAGTTGTTTGATTTCTCAAAAAACCCTCATTATCGGCTTCTAAAATAGCAACTAACCCAACTTGAGGAATATCAAGCCCTTCCCTTAAAAGATTTATACCGACTAAGACATCAAATTCCCCTGCGGAAAACTGCCTTAAAATTTCTATCCTGTCCAGTGCTTCTATACTGCTGTGTAAATAGCGCGCTTTAACACCTTTTTCAAGCAAGAAACTTGATAAATCTTCCGCTGTTTTTTTGGTTAAAGCGAGAACTAAACTACGTTGTTTTGCCGCCGTTTTGGCTTTTATACGGGAAAGTAAATCTTCAATTTGGCCTTCTGCTTTTAATACTTTTACGGGCGGGTCAACAAGACCTGTAGGGCGGATAATTTGTTCAACAATATTGTTTTTGCTCACACTTAATTCATAAGGACCCGGAGTTGCCGAAACAAAAACGACATTTGGAACAAGCGTTTCCCATTCCTCAAATTTCAGAGGGCGGTTATCAAGCGCGCTGGGCAAGCGAAAACCAAAATCAACAAGCATTTGCTTGCGCGCACGATCGCCGTTAAACATACCCCTGATTTGCGGAATTGCGACGTGTGATTCATCCACAAAAACAACAAAATCTTTATAGTTTCTAAAATAATCTAAAAGACAATTTGGCCGGCTACCCGGAGCCCTTAACTCAAGTTGACGCGAATAGTTTTCTATACCGCTGCAAAAGCCGGTTTGCTCTAAAAGTTCAAGGTCGTAATTTGTGCGTTGTTTAATTCTTTGTGCTTCAACAAGTTTGTTTTGAGAAAGAAAAAATTGTTCTTGGGCGCGTGCTTCTTGACGGATACTTTCAAGCGCGGTTTGCAGTTTATCATCTTCGGAAACAAACTGCTTAGCAGGAGAAAGCCAAACATCTTTTAACTCGTTTATAATTTGGCCTGTTAGGGCGTGAATTTCACTTAAAGATTTAATAGTATTATTTTCAATTTCCACCCTTAATGCTGTTTGGCTATAAGGCGGAAAAATATCAATACAAGCACCGCGCAAACGAAAAGTGCCGGGGATAAATTCCATTTCACTTCTTTCATATAAAATTTTGATTAAGTGTTTTGTAAAAGCAGTGCGGTTTAAGGGCGCGCCTTTTTGAAGGAAAATTCTTAATTTTTCAAAACTTTCCGGCGAGCCGATATTGTAAATTGAAGAAACGGACGCAACAACAATAGTATCTTTTCTTGTAAGTAAAGAGTGGGTTGCTTTAAGACGGAGTTTTTCTATATTATCATTGATTGAGGCGTCTTTTTCTATATAGGAATCGGTTTGGGGAATATAGGCCTCCGGCTGATAATAATCATAGTAAGAAATAAAATATTCTACCGCGTTTTCGGGAAAAAACTGCTTAAATTCGCCGTAAAGTTGCGCCGCTAAAACTTTATTTGGCGACATTATTAAAACAGGCCTATCAAGTTTTTCTATAACGCCGGCCATTGTAAAAGTTTTGCCCGAGCCGGTTACACCAAGCAAGGTTTGCTGTTTGACGCCGTTTAAAATATTTTGAGAAAGTTTCTCTATTGCTTTTGGTTGGTCTGCTGCTGCTTTAAAAGGCGAAACAAGTTTAAATATTCTCATATATAAATTATATAAAAAGAGTTGAAAACCCGCCAAGCAAAGCAAATGTTTTTGCGAGGTTTTTGATTTCAAATAAAACTAAAGTAGTGCACGTGTTTTTTTGCAAGGATTTTTGTGGAAATTTTAATTAACTTTTTCTTTAGAAAAAGTGTTTCTTTCAAACAAGGTATACCTCGCGGGGTGGCAACCCCATGTATCCGAAGTTTGAAAAAAATTAAAATTTACCAAAAAGACGAAGCAAAAGGCCTCTTTCTTAATGAAAGAGGCCTTCTAAATGGAGCGGGCGAAGAGAATCGAACTCTCGTCTCAACCTTGGCAAGGTCGCGTACTACCATTGAACCACGCCCGCAAAATCTTTATATATTTATTATAACAAATTTTTATAACTTTGCCAATATCCCCGTAAACTAATTCAAAGCGACTTCGGCAGTTTGCTTTGTCGGTTCAAAATTGAGAAGAAGATTACGCAAGTTTTCGTTTTCAGACAAAGTTTTTAAATCTTCGTTTACACCTATCAATCTTTTAACCTCTGAGGGGTTTTTCAAAAAGTATTGACCGGTAGGACTTTCCAAAATATTTGCCATCATTTTGCTGCCTGCAAGGACATTTAAAGTTTCGGGGCTTTTAAGCGCTTCCTTAACTGCGGGATGATCAATGAAATCAGAAATTTCGGGCGCTTGCGTTTCTATCATATTTACCAAGATTTCCGGCTGATTAACAAGTTTTGAGGTTGTTTCCCTTTCAAAAAAGGCCTGAACAATAATATCATCATTAAAAACAACATCTAAAACCTGCGGAGTTTTTGTATTGATACGAACGGTATTAAGCAAACTGTACGGAGTGCTGCCGACTTGGCGAAATTGATCCTGTGTTAAATTAGCAATATTTTGCATAGAAACTCTAATAATAGCATTACCCAAATTACCGTATTTAACACTTCTGTATCCTTCTTCCACGCGAACACCTTGCTCAAGAGGGACATAACTGGTTTTAACGGAAGGTTCATCTTCCCTATCGGAAATAAAAGATTGTTTTTGTTCGTCTGTTATGGCTTTTGATAAATCGCTCCTGTTTTTAATAAATAAACTGACAGGGTAGGCAATTACCATAGCCATAAAAATCAAAATTAAAATGTTCAAAAAATTATTTGATGTTTCTTTGCTCATAAGATTATTTTAGCATAAAATGATATCATATCTATAGATATTTCTTATTGGGGGAGTTTATGAAAAGAAATATATACTATTACGATACAGACTGTGGCGGAGTTGTTTATCACGCAAATTATTTGAGATTTTTTGAAGAAGCCCGCACCGAAGAACTTGAAAAAATGGGTTTAACCGTTAAAAAATTGATGGAAGATAACTGCTATTTTGTTGTTAATCATCAGGAGATTTTTTACCGCGCGCCTGCGATGTATGGCGATATTATTGATGTGCAGGCCTATCCTATTGAAATGAGCCCCGTTAGACTTGTTTATGAATATCAGATTTTTAACCAAAACGGCAAATTATTGACGGAAGGAACAACTTCTCTTGCCTGCGTAAATAAAGAAGGCCGTCTTGGCAAATGGCCGCAATACTTTAGAGATGTTGTTAAACTTGAACCGAGCAGAATTAAAAGACCTGCAAAGAAATAATTTCTTGTCCAGTAAAGAACCACGGGCTTCCGCCCGTGGCTTTTTGTCAAAGCTCAAACAGCGTCGCTGTTTGCTCTTCCTCTTCTTTTCTCTGCTCTTCTATATATTTCTTTATTGCGGCCTCATCTATTCCTACTGTTGATACAAAATA
>JAZRZE010000036.1:0-3002 GCA_045601125.1 Elusimicrobiaceae bacterium
GTTGTGGTTGTTTGATATCTGATACGGAATATGATTCAGATCTTGAATGTTGCCGCTGCCCTGCTCAAGCAGGTATGAACCACGATGCGAACCACGATATCAACGGTTGCTACATCGGCAGTTAAAAAGTAACTAAACAAAACAAATAATTTCCCCCCGCTTTCCTAAAAAAGAAAGCGGGGGTTTTGTTTATAATAACAAAGCGAGCAATAATTTGTATAATAAAAATAGCAGTAATCTACACAAAAAGGAAATAAACAAAATGAAGAACAGTCATAAACTTTTTAATTCTATGGCGCAACTTGTTGCCCAGCAATCTACTTGCTGCCGTCTTAAAGTCGGTGCGGTTTTGGTTAAAGATAACAGGGTTATCAGTATGGGGTTTAACGGGGTTGCCAGCAAACAGGAACATTGCGAAGATATTTTTAAGAAAATTTACGAAGAAAAATATAAAAACCAATTTGCCACCCTTGAAGATTTTTTAAAGAGTAAAGAGTTTTATGATATGCACGGCCAATTTTCAAATGATAATGAACTTCACGCCGAGCAAAACGCCATTTTATTTGCGGCAAAAAACGGCATTTCGACAAAAGGCGCACATATTTATATAACCCTTTCCCCCTGCACCCATTGTGCAAAAATTATTACTGCTGCAGGTATAGAAAAAGTTTATTTTAGCGAACTTTACGACCGCTCCCAAGAAGGCGTAAATTTGCTAAAGAAAAATAATATTCCCTGCGAACAATTAAAGTTCTAATTTTTTGCATACAAATATTTCAAATTAAAAATCCCCCTCTTTTAACAAGAGAGGGATTTTTTTATGAACCTAAAATTATTTTAAAGTTCTTATTTTGTTTTCGGCAAAAGCGGCATTATAGCCGGAGGGTTCTTGTTGAATAATTTGCTTATAAATTTCTTTTGCTTCAGCGGTTTTGCCGCTTAATTCAAGGGCGAGTGCCTTGTTTAACAAAACTTGTGTAAAAGCATAATGTGTACCGTGATTTTTAGCAAAATTATCTGCCAAAGAAATAACTTCATCATATTTGTTTTGCGCAAGTTTTGCAACGACTAAAGCAGCTTGTGCTAAGGGCTCAAATTCTTTTACTTGTGCTGCTTGGTTATAAAAATCTTCGGCCTTTTTATAGTCTTGTTTTGACCAATAAAATTCGCCGAGCATTAAAGCCCCCTGTGCAGCCGGAACAGTATTTTTGTGTTGGTTAACGAAAGTTTCCAAAGCAGAAAAATCGGAAGCATTTTCACTCTGGGCAACTTTATATTGCGCAAGGAAAAAATCTTCCCACAATTTTTGATGTTTCTTTTCTTTAATACTTTGCACTCCGCCGATAATTACAGCAAGTGCAATAACAACAGCCACGCCGATAATAATGGGCTTTCTGTTATTAGTAACGAATAAAACTGCTTTATCTACAATACCTTGATTGTTTGTGTTTTTTTCCATAATCTTATTATATCATTTTGCGTCGTCTTTTTGGTAAATTTTAATTTTTTTCAAATTTCGGATACACGGGGTTGCCACCCACTCGGGGTATACCTCATTTGAAAAATCGTTTTTATAAAATAAAAACTAATTAAAATTTCCTCAAAAATACTCGCAAAACATTTGCTCTGTTTGATTTACCAAAAAGACGAAGCATAAAAAACCCGCCCCGGTGAGGGGCGGTTCTAATGTAGAATTTACTTATTAATTAGAATTTAATTAACATGCCGAGTTGGCCGACATAGAGATCATCTTCATCAGACAACATGTTGGTTACAACACCACCGCCTAAAGTGAAGGATACATAGTCGTTATGTTGGTAGATGGCTTTCAAATCAAATTCGTTGCCAACCCAATTTCTGTCAATTTCAGCATTTAAGTAATCAAATGCAAAGGTAACTTTTTCCAAAGATTTGAAACCAAAGTCAATACCTGCATTGAAAACTCTCCAGTCTTCATAGGTCATGGAAAGAGGACCAGCCATATATCCTAAAGCAATACCGGGGGCATAGTTACCAGCGGCGAAGAATTGTTTTTCGCTGATGTAATAGGAAAGTCTGGGGGTTAAAGAAATAGATTCGGCATCAAGATTTAAAGCAGCATCTGCTTTTAACATCCAGCCTTCGTTATTATGACCGAAGACATGGCCTAAGTAGTTCTTAGCATATTCAACGGCGAGTTTTGTGCCTTCGTTTTGATATGCAGCTTTACCACCCCAAATACCGATGTGGTCGCCTGTGCTAACATCATACCAGTAAATACCGGCAACTAAATTGTTGGTGAAGGCATAGTCTAAGGTTAAACCTGTGGCATCGACGGAACCATCAGAAATTTGAGCATAGAAAGCAGAAAGTGCTAAAGATTCACCTTGATAGGTAAGTAAAGCACCATCCAAAGACATAGAAGGTAAGGAAGCAATATTTGCATAGTTACCGTGTCTAGGACCGATATACATAACAGGGCTATCTTCGTTGCCATAGAATTGGCGGCCGATTTTGGCTTCTAAGGCACCAAAAATATTGCTGACAACAACGTTTGCTTCAGCAACTTCAATATTGTTTAAATATGAATCAACGTCGTCACCGTTTGTATCTTCCCAAACATTGCTATAAGCAAAGGTTAAGTTTGCGCGAACGTCTTCAACGAGATCTGCGCTAACACCGAATAAAACTCTGTTTGCAACAGATTTGTCACCGGCATCTTCGGTTTGAGTAAAGCCGATGGTTTCAATTTCACCATAAGTTTCTACATTGCTAAGAACATTACCTGCAAATGCGGGAACTGCAAAAGCAACTGCAAGTAATAAAGCTAGTGTCTTCTTCATTTACATTTTCCTCCATTAGTTTTTCAACTAAGTTTATAAACTACTCTTTTAGTTTATAAAAGTTATGTATTATATGTCAAGTGTTTTTATGTCATTTTTAAAAAAGATATTGTTTTTTTAAAAGTTTTTTTATAAAATTACGCGCACACTATTTTACCTATTATAATAATAGAGAAAAAG
>JAZRZE010000037.1:0-4833 GCA_045601125.1 Elusimicrobiaceae bacterium
ACTACTACTGGTTTTTTATTTTCCATAAACATCCTCTTAATAGTAAATATGTTACTGCTACCCTTATTCTATCAGTTTTACTTTATGATGTCAATAAAAAAACCCCCTCTTTTTTGAAGGGGTTTTTGGGGAAATATAAAAACAAAAAATACCCGATATAAAAACTATGTTTCATATCGGGTATTTTATACTGTGATAAATATAGTTTATTTTACTATTTTTAATCTATGACTTTGATTTTCTATCTCTCTAGTACCATCACTTGAGAATCTTCGTTCCACATTATAGATTTTTATACCGGTTTTCGGATTAACGGGAGCATCAACGTCAGTATAGTAATTTTTCATAAGTTTATAAGTGGTATTACGTTCTTGGTCGTTTTCAAAAGATTTAACAACATTATTTGGATCCTTTGTTAAATTCATATCTTTTAAATTACTTGCCTCAAAGAAGCCGTCTAACATATGATATAAAGCAACTATATAGTAATTATTTTCGAGTTTTATGTCTACCCAATGATTTTCGTCGGAAGGAAGCCAAGGTGCAGTCTTTGATTCCACAGGTCTTGATTCCGAAGGTTGCATAGGAATAAAACTAAATTGAGAGGAAGATGTGGATGCTGCAGAATTGTTCACAATTTCTACTTTGACGTCTTCAACCTTAACATTGTTTTTTTCATCTACAACAATTTCTCCGTTTGCATCTGTTTTGAACTTAATTCTTGCCCTAAGATTATTAGAGAAGGTAAAAATTGCCGTAGGAACGCCATCAATCATTTTTATGTTATTCTTAATGATCTCAACAATTTGTTCACCGGTAACTCTTACAACTTTTGCATATTCATTATAAGGGGCGGTTTCACCGAGTTTATTAAAAGTCATTGGGCCGTTATAATTGGTTGCTGTTTCTGTTCCTCTGTAATAATTCATTCTGCTGGACATCCCTATAATACTATAGTCCGGAACAACACCTTTCATATTGCGTGATTGTCCCATAGCAGCGTGGTGTAAGGCATCGGCCATATTATTGGGAGCAGTCGCATCAACATAATCTGCGCCTTGTGGCACAACATTAGATAAGTCCCCTTGAATTTCTATAATAGGTTCATTCCTTTTCTTAAAATCTCTTTCCCACATACCCTTGGTGTAATTATACATTTCCTTACCTAATTTGGTTTGTATTTTCATATTTTGGAACCCAAACATATTGTAACTCGTTGTTACAGAGCCATCTCTATTTATAAAGAGGTTTACAACCGCCGCACCTTCATAATAATTGCTCGGTTCTACAAATAAGGGGCCATTTTCACCAAAAGGCGTATCTGATATTAGTTGATGTTTGTGTCCGCCAATAACAACGTCTATTTGTTCTCTATATTCGGCACCTTCTTCACTTTGTAAGAAGTCAATAAGTTTTCCAACGGTATTTTCTCTTGGATCAGTATGAGATTGATGGGTCAAAACAACTATAGCATCAGGATTTTCCCCTTTTGCCTTCATATTTTCAAAAGCGGTAGTTAAAATCTCTTTTACTGTCTGCATACCGATATCATCCCCAACAGTTATACCGGGGCCGGACATCCCTATCCCTATAACTGCAATTTTTCTGGGAGTGCCGAATTTCCAAGGACCAAAGCGGTACGGATATACCGTTTCAATATGATAATGTTTAAATTCATTTTCGTAACCTCTGACTGTACCACCTAATAATGTTAAATCATTACCTTCATTTCCGATACCTGCTTCTTTGAGGAAATTTGATAATTTTGATAGGTTATCAGTGTCGTGATTACCTAAGATAGCAAACCTAGTTCCAAGCATTTTAAATATTTTTGCTACTACATCGGGTTTCTCGTTTACTGCTAAAGCGCCGGCTGTCTCATCACCTTCATTTACAACAATGGTGTTGACATTTGCTCTTCTTTCTCTTGCGACAAGTTCTGCTAAAGCGGCAGCGCCGTTACTATATCTTCTTTTCTTTTTAGTTTTATCTTCTCTTGTAAAAATGTGACCGTGACCATCGCTTGAAGCGACAAATGTAACTTTTGTTCTACCGGCAAAGAAATCACCTATTCTTTTGAAGAAACCCCATCTTATTTTATTAGGACTTTCGGGCGCAATTTGTCCGTTCTTTTCATCATAGCCATAAGTTTTTAGGTTTTTGGTAGAAGGCGGTGCTTGTGCCTGATGAGATTTAGCGGCTTCATCTTTTGCTTTCTGAGCGGCAATACTTACATCAATGTCTTCTTGCGGTTGCATCGGTGATAAATTATCACCTGTGGAAATAAAGGGAATATTGGAACCATTTCCCCCATTAGTACCGGAGCCGTTGCTTCCTGCACCGGAAGAGGAAACAGAACTGCCATTACCGGAAGCGCCGACAGGATTCATTTCCGGCGGTGCTTGGGGCTGATTAGTATTTTCTACCTCTTGTCCTACTGCTTTTTCTGAATCAATAACGGTTGCTCCGATTTGTTCTAAAGATTCTTGGGCAACTCTTTCCGTATTAACAGCCCCTTTTACTTTGGCTTGTTTTGCTTTTGATTTTTTTATTGCTTTGGCAGGATCTTTTTTAATATTTTCCCATAGATTTCTAAACCAGTTAACAAAGCTTTTTCCTTCTTCCGTTTTTCCTACTCTTGCTTCAAATTCTGAAAGACCTGTTTCTACCGCGCCGTCAATACCTGTTACACCACCAAGACCTCTGCCGTTATGGATTTCTCTTAGGGCTATTGCCATAATAAAGGCAACGCATGCCATAGGTACCGCGTAGCCGGCAAAAGCTCCTGCTACACTAGATAATGCTGCCATTCCCGGTGATATAAACGCGCCACCTACAATTGAGGTTAACATTACACCGGTAATTTCGTTTACTTTTGTTATATCTTTCTTTTGCGCTTTACCAAGCAAGATAGGGAAGATGTTTCCGTAACCTAATCCTGTTAATACTAGTCCGGTTATCGCGGCTATATCATTTCCCGTCAAAACCAAACCAAGACCGGCTAAGGCGGATACTGTTGAAGTAATTAAAGTTTTATCATCTCCCAATTTCTTTAAGATTGCAGGAGCAACCGTACGCGCCGCAATAATCGGTAACATCGTAGTAAAGAAAGCTACCGTTCCTGCCATTTCAGGTGCAAAACCTAAATTGGTAAGCATAACAGGCGTAGATGATAAGACTCCGATTTCCGCACCTATGTAAGAGAAGCCCGCTGCCGCAAGTAAAGCTATATCTTTATTCTTAAGTACACTGAAGGTTTCTTTTAACGAAGATACTTTTTCAGGAGTTGCTTCGGAAATCTTTACCGAGAACAACGCCGCTAAACCTCCCGCAAAGAAAGCCGTATATACTGGATATAATGCCGTCCAGTCAAGACCGAGCATAGGCAGTAAAGTAGGGGCGATAAAGCCTATTGCTATAGGTATACCTTTTATTGCATCACCTTTTGTTAAGGTTGATGTTACCGCTTCATTACTCTTTGAAACTTCTGCTGCAATGGAACTTGCACCCGTCTTTAACATTGTAGAACCAAGACAGATTAAGGCAATTGATGCCGTCATAGCGTAGAATTGGCTGATATTTGTTGCTTCAAAGTGCCCTGTCATACCAAAGAACATCGGTAAAGCCGTTCCTAAAGTCGCTATTCCAGCTCCGAGTTTCATTACATTTACTTTACCTATTCTTGATTGTAATTGGCTTATAGGTACTGAGAAGGCAAACATTGAGAATCCTGCCAAAGGTATCAAAGATGCTATAAATTGTGAAATTCCGAAAGTTTCCTTTGCCAAAGCTACCGCAGGTGATACGAAATCCCCGCAGCCGGTTATCATAAAGGAATATAACACTGCAAGTAAGGGTGCTGTGTTTGCTACGTTTATTATTCTTGCTTCTGCTAAAGTTAAACCGGTTTTTTGGGCCGTTTCTTGTGCTTTTTCCGCTGTCGTGCCTAGAGTTTTATCTACTTCTTTTACAAACTCTTCTGCCTGATTTTGCGTCGCTTTATTTACTTCTGCTGTTGCTTCTGCACCCTCTTTTACTATAAGAGAACCTAAACCGCTTGTTAATCTTGCTTTTTCTTTGTTGCTGAATTTAGAACTATTTTGTATCGCTTCTTGGATTTTCTTGGCAATAGTTGATTCATAAGCAGGATCTCTGGGGGAAAGCGTTTCCGCTTCTATAACGTCATCTACTATTTTTGATGCGGCCGCTCTTTTTGCAGGACTTAAATAGTTTACTCCCGTTAACCACTCAAGCATTCTGGGAGTTAAAGGTACCAGAGCCATTGCTGCTACTCTTGTATTTGGATATACTGCAAAGACGTTTCGTTTCATCTTTAAGGCAAATTGTTGCTTCATTGCTTGTTCTGCTAAATAATCATAAGCCACTATTGTAATAGGATGATTTTGATTTTCAACAGGTTGTAAACCCTGTTCAAACATTTCTTTTGCGGTTTGTATATATGCATTAATTTCTTCTATAGACAATTTAGGAAAATAGACTTTTGCCATAGAGGCTAAATCATCTAAACTGTTAATAGCACGAGGTGCTTTTATTTCTGCCTGAGCGGCGGCATAGGCTGCTTTTTGGGCCCATGAGGCATCTGCAGATAATTCTTCCCCTTCCATTATCTTTTGGAACGCTTCGGCTCTATATTCTTCCGCCAGTTTGGCTTTGGCTTCTTGCACCTGTTGATTGAACTCGGCCGTTTGCGCAAATTGGCCGCCTTTGTCAAATTTATAGACCAATCTTCTACCCATAAATTCTATGGATTGGTTTACAAATCTAAGCGGGGTTAAATACGCAAGATCAAATATTGATCTCGTAAATCCATTA